>NZ_JBIAMB010000006.1:375030-450928 GCF_042873895.1 Streptomyces sp. NPDC004435
GTCCCCGGCCCCCGGCGCCGCCCCCGATAACACCACGGGCGTGGACCCGCGCGCGCCCCGCCGCTGACCCGGCCCCCGGGGGGGGGGGGGGGGGGGGGGGGCCCCGCGCCCCCCCACCACCCACCCGCTCGCTCGCTCGGCGGCGGCTCCGGGCTCAGGCCCTGATGCGCGCGAGGAGCGCGACCGGGCGGTCCGCGAACAGCTCCGCCAGCTTCAGCTCGCTCTCCGGACCCCCGGTGAACTCCCGCACACCGTCGAGGACATCGGCCCAGCGCCCCTCCGGCAGCACCAGCTCCGTGTCCCGCCAGCCGCCCGCCTCCGCGAGCCGCAGGGACAGCCGGGTCACGGCCGTGACCACCTCGTCCGAGCGGACGAAGGCGAGGCAGTGGGCGGCGGCCGGGCCCTCGGCGGCGAGCGGCAGATGGCCGGCGCCGGGTCCGAAGGCCGCCGGTCGCTCCCGGCGCAGCCGCAGCGCGGCCCGCACCAGCGCCGTCCGCTCGTCGTCGGGACCCGGTGCGAGCGGGGCCCGGTTGTCCGGGTCGACCAGCGCCCGGTACTCCCGCTCGGTGTTCTGGTACAGCTCCGGCACGCCCGGCATGGTCAGCTGGACCAGCGCCGCGCCGTCCCCGTGCGCCCGGATGTGCGGCTCCAGGGCGAACGCGGCCTCGGACGCGGTCCGCAGCGGTACGCGGCCGGGCCCGGCGGCCGTGAACTCGGCCACCGCCCGCTCGTACGCCGGATCCTGCTCGGTCCAGGAGGTCCGCAGCCCCTCCTCCCTCACTGCCTTGAGCACGGCCGGCCCGATCCGCTCCGGGTCGGGGGTGCCGAAGCCGAAGGCGGTCTGCCAGGCCGTCCAGGCGAGGTGCGGGTCCGGTGCCGGGATGCCGGCGACCTCGGCCAGCAACCCGGCCCACACGTCCGGGCACTGGGTGAGCACCGCGATCGCCGCCCGCACGTCGGCGCTGCGCTTGGTGTCGTGTGTGGTGAGGACCGTGCCGCCGGCCGGCCAGTCGCGGGCCAGCCGGGCGCACGCGGCGTGGAACTCGGCGACCGTGACGGCGGGCCGGCCCGGGTCGCCGCCGACCTCGTTCGCGGAGAGCAGCGGCGCGTACCGGTAGAAGGCCGTGTCCTCGGTGGACTTGGCCCGCAGCGCCGAGGAGGTCTGCGCGAACCGGGCCCGGAACGCGCGGTGTTCGGGGGAGTCGCCGTGCTCGCCGAGGAGGAGGCCGCGTACGGCGTCGACGGAGGTCGCCTCCTCCGGCACCGCGAACGCGGCCCGCGCGCACCGGGCGGCCTCGGGCGTGAGCACCCGCCCGGCGTCGCCGGTCCCGTAGGGCCGGTAGACCGGCACCCGGACGAGGAGTTCCTCGATCGCGGTCCGCAGGGCCCAGGGCGCGTGGTCCTGGAGCGCGGGATCGGCGGCGCAGAGCCGGACCGCCGCCCGGGTCAGGACGGCGGTCTCGGCCGCCAGGTCGTGCCGCACCACCTCGTACCCGGCGCGCCGGGCGGTGGCTTCCCAGTCGCCGCCCCGGTCGGCGGAGCGCCCCGTGAACTCCCGGTAGAGAGCGGTGAGTTCGGAGGCTCCTTCGGGGTCGGTGAGGACCCCGTCGACCAGCCGCAGGGCGTCGTAGCCGGTGGTCCCGGCGACCGGCCAGGCGTCCGGGAGGGTCTCGGGCCCGGTGAGGATCTTCTCCACCACCGTCCAGCACCGGCCGCCGGTCGCCGCCGCGAGGCGCTCCAGGTAGCCCTGGGGGTCGGCGAGTCCGTCCGGGTGGTCGATGCGCAGTCCTTCGACCACCCCGTCGGCCACCAGCTCCAGGACCTTCTCGTGGGTCGCCGCGAACACCTCCGGGTCCTCGACACGCACCCCGATGAGGTCCGAGACGGTGAAGAAGCGCCGGTAGTTCAGCTCGGTGCGGGCCAGCCGCCACCAGCCGAGGCGGTACCACTGGGCGGCGAGCAACTCGTCCAGGGGGAGGTGCGCGGTGCCCTCGCGGAGCGGGAACTCCTGCCCGTCGAGGCGGAGCGCGCCGCCCTCGACCCGCAGCCGGTCCCGCACCTCCGACAGGCGCGCGGGCAGCACCGGCAGCAGCAGCCGGCCGTCCCCGGCCGACCGGTCCAGGTCGAACCAGCGGCCGTACGGCGAGTCCGGGCCGTGCCGCAGCACCTCCCGCAGCGCGTGGTTGTGGCTCGGCGAGGCAGCCATGTGGTTGGGCACCAGGTCCACCACCAGGCCGAGGCCGTGGGCGCGGGCGGTGGCGGCGAGCGACCGCAGCCCCGCCTCGCCACCCAGCTCCGCGCGGACCGCGCGGTGGTCGGTGACGTCGTACCCGTGGAGGGAACCGGGCACCGCCTCCAGGACGGGGGAGAGGTGCAGGTGCGAGACGCCGAGCCCGGCGAGGTGCGGCACGGCACGCTCCGCGGAGGCGAACGGGAACGCGGGCTGGAGCTGGATCCGGTAGGTGGCGGTGGGCACGACGGCGGGCGCGTGGCGGAGTGACGTCATGCGAACGTACGTACCCCGTACGGAAGCTTCCGTGTCATCGCCCGATGCACCCGTTCGGGTGTATCGCGTTACTTTCGGCCGATGCTCCGGACGTACCGCGACACCTTCGCCCTGCTCGGCCCCGTCCTCCCGGTCCTCTCCTTCCTCGGTCGGCTGCCGACGGCGATGTGTCAGCTCGGCAGCGTGCTGCTGGTCGCGGAGACCAGCGGCTCCCTCGCCACGGCGGGGCTCGCCGGAGGCGCGCTGGCCGCCGGGCAGACGGTCGCCGGGCCGCTCCTCGGCCGGCTCGCCGACCGGCGCGGCCAGCGCGGTCCCGTCCTCGCCGCCTCCCTCGCCAATGCCGTCGCGGTCGCCGCACTCGTCCTCGCCGCCGTCGCCGACGCCCCCACCGGCCTGCTCGTCCCGCTGGCCCTGCTCGCCGGCGCGACCGTCCCGCAGATCGGGCCGCTCGCCCGGACCCGCTCGGTGGCACTCGCCCGACGGGCCGGCGCCGACGACCGGACCGTGGGCGCCGTCCTCTCCTTCGAGGGCACCCTCGACGAGGTGTCCTTCGTCCTCGGCCCGGCCCTCGTCGGCCTCGCCGCCGCTCTCGCCCACCCGGCCGCCGCCCTGCTCGGCGCGGCCCTGCTGCTCGCGCTCTGCGGCACCGGCTTCGCCCTCCACCCCACGGCCGGCGCCACCGCCACCGGAGCGGACGCGACCGCCACCCGCACGGGCGCCGCCGAACGGACCCGGCTGCCCGGCTCCGCGTACGCCCTCCGGGTGACGATGGTCCTCCAGGGCGCCATGTTCGGCGCCTCGCAGGCCGGGATCACCGCCCTCACCGCCGGTCTCGGCGCCCCCGCCCAGGCCGGGCTCGTCTACGCGGCGATGGGCGTGATGAGCGCGGCCGTCGGCCTCTCGCTCGCCGCCCTGCCCGCCCGGATCGGACTCACCCTCCGCTGGCGGACCGCGACCACCGCCCTCGTCCTGCTCTCCCTCCCGCTGCTCGCCGTCGACTCGCTCCTGGGGCTGTACGCGGTGGTGACCGTGCTCGGCGCCGCCTACGCCCCGCACCTCATCACGGTCTTCGCGCTGACCGAGCGGGCCGTCCCGGCCGGCCGGCTCGCGGAGTCCATGGCCTTCCTGACCAGCGGGATCGTCGGCGGCCAGGCGCTCGCCCTGGCGCTGTCGGGCCGGCTCGCCGAACAGCACGGCGCCCCCGCCGCCTTCGCGGTGGCGGTGGGGGCGGCCGCGGGCTGCGCGGCGCTCTCCTGGACCGTACGGACCGCACGGACCGGAGCGCCGCAAGGATCGCTCACGCCGGACGACGCAGCACCGTCAGGCTCAGCGGCGCGAGGGTGACGCGCTCGCCCGCCACGATCTCCGGGCCCGACAGCGGCGGCATGCCCTCCGGCTCGGAGGTGTCCACCACCGTCCGCCAGCACCGCCCGTGGCTGTCCGGCACGGCGAACTCCAGCTCCTGCGAAGAGGCGTTGAACATCAGGAGGAAGGAGTCGTCGGCGATCCGCTCGCCCTGCGTCCCGGGCTCGGAGATCGCGTTGCCGTTGAGGAAGACGGTGAGCGCCCGGGCGTGCGCCGCCTGCCAGTCGCGGGCCGTCATCTCCTCGCCCTCCGGCGTGAACCAGGCGATGTCGGTGAGCTCGTCGTGGGTGCCCTCCACCGGCCGGCCGTGGAAGAAGCGGCGCCGCCGGAAGACCGGGTGATCACGGCGGAGCCGCACCATCGCCCGGGTGAAGCGCAGCAGCGTCGCCTCCGCCTCGCTGTTCTCCTTCGGCCACCGCACCCAGGACACCTCGCCGTCCTGGCAGTAGGCGTTGTTGTTGCCGCCCTGGGTGCGCCCGAACTCGTCGCCGTGGCTGAGCATCGGCACGCCCTGCGACAGCATCAGCGTGGCGAGGAAGTTCCGCATCTGGCGGGCCCGCAGCTCGGCGATGCCGACGTCGTCGGTGTCCCCCTCCTCCCCGCAGTTCCACGACCGGTTGTGGCTCTCGCCGTCCCGGTTGCCCTCCCCGTTGGCCTCGTTGTGCTTCTCGTTGTACGAGACGAGGTCGCGGAGGGTGAAGCCGTCGTGGCAGGTCACGAAGTTGACCGAGGCGAGCGGGCGCCGCCCGTCGTCCTGGTAGAGGTCGGAGGAGCCGGTCAGCCGGGAGGCGAACTCGGCGAGCGTGCGCGGCTCGCCCCGCCACAGGTCCCGCACGCAGTCCCGGTACTTGCCGTTCCACTCGGTCCACAGCGGCGGGAAGTTGCCCACCTGGTAGCCGCCCTCGCCGACGTCCCACGGTTCCGCGATCAGCTTCACCTGGCTCACCACCGGGTCCTGCTGCACCAGGTCGAAGAAGGACGACAGCCGGTCCACCTCGTGGAACTGCCGGGCCAGGGTGGCCGCCAGGTCGAAGCGGAAGCCGTCCACGTGCATCTCGGTCACCCAGTACCGCAGGCTGTCCATGATCATCTGGAGCACGTGCGGGGAGCGCATCAGGAGCGAGTTCCCGGTGCCGGTGGTGTCCGTGTAGTAGCGGGGATCGTCCGCGAGCCGGTAGTACGAGGGGTTGTCGAGCCCACGGAAGGAGAGCGTCGGGCCCAGGTGGTTGCCCTCCGCCGTGTGGTTGTAGACCACGTCGAGGATGACCTCGATGCCGGCCTGGTGCAGCGCCCGTACCGCCGACTTGAACTCCAGCACCTGCTGCCCGCGGTCGCCCCAGGAGGCGTACGCGTTGTGCGGGGCGAAGAAGCCGATGGTGTTGTAGCCCCAGTAGTTCGACAGGCCCGCGTCGACCAGCCGGTGGTCGTTCACGAACTGGTGCACCGGCATCAGTTCCAGCGCGGTGACGCCGAGTTCCTTGAGGTGACCGATCACCGCCGGGTGCGCGAGCCCCGCGTAGGTGCCGCGCAGCTCCTCCGGGAGATCCGGGTGGAGCATCGTCAGGCCCTTCACATGGGCCTCGTAGATCACCGTGTGGTGGTACTCGGTGCGCGGCCTGCGGTCGTCGCCCCAGTCGAAGTACGGGTTCACCACCACCGAGGTCATGGTGTGCGGCGCCGAGTCGAGGTCGTTGCGCGCGTCGGGCCGCCCGAAGTGGTACCCGTACACCGCCTCGCCCCAGGCGACCGAGCCCGACATCGCCCGCGCGTACGGGTCGAGGAGGAGCTTCGCCGGGTTGCAGCGCAGTCCGCGCTCCGGCGCGTACGGCCCGTGCACCCGGAAGCCGTACCGCTGCCCCGGCATCACGCCGGGCAGGTACGCGTGGCGGACGAAGGCGTCCGTCTCGCGCAGTTCGACGGAGGTCTCCGCTCCGTCGTCGTCGATGAGACACAGTTCCACGCGGTGCGCCGCCTCCGAGAAGACCGCGAAGTTGGTGCCCGCTCCGTCATAGGTGGCGCCCAAGGGGTACGCCTGTCCCGGCCAGACCTGCATGGATACGAATCTTCCTCTTCTGTCCGGGTTCATGCGTGCTCTTCGGCCAGATCCTGCCCGAAAGACGGGCAACCACCCGGGAACTCGCCCCGTCCTCCTGGGTGTCCGCAGGCCAAGCGGGGGATTGAGGGGGAAACGTGTACGAAATAGTGCGCCGCCACCTGGGGAAGGTGGTAGCGGGAGCGGCCATGGCGGTGACGGGGACCGCCGCCGCGGTCGCGATCAGCCTGCCGGGCAGCGCCGGCGCGGAGGACACTCCCGCCGGCCGCGCCGCCCCCGGGGGTACGCCCGGCGCGGCCGCCGCCACCGGCGGCCCGGACGCCCCACGGGACACCGGAACCGCCCCGGGCACGGAGGGCGCGGAGGGCACGGGCGGCCGGGGGGCCGCCGCGCCCGCCCCCGCCACCGTCGTCCCCGCCGCCGCCGAGGGCCCCAGGGGCACCGGCACCGATCCGCTCACCGACGCCGAACTGGCCCGGGCCCGGGCGCTCGCCCTCGCCCCCGCGGACACCGCCGCCCGGCAGGACGTCGACGGCGACCGGGGCCGCCCCCAGCACCTCGGCACCGAACTCGCCGACCCCGTCCCCGGACGCGAGACCGCCCGCCGCGCCCAGGTCCGCTTCTACGACTACGCCCGCGACGAACTCGTCACCCGGACCGTCGACCTGACCACCGGGAAGATCGTGGCCACCGGCACCCGGCGCGGGGTCCAGCCCTCCGCCCACCCCGAGGAACTGCGCACCGCCCTCGCACTCATCCTCGCGAGCCCCCTCGGCAAGGGCGTCGCGGAGGACTACCGGGACGCCACCGGCAAGGAGCTGAAGAGCGCCGACCAGCTCTGGTTCAACGGCGACGTCTACCGCACCTACCGCGAGAAGGACGTCCCCGCGGCGCTCTCCCGCTGCGGCGAGCACCGCTGCGTCCGCCTCGTCACCAAGGTCCGCAACGGCGCCTGGATCGACACCCGGAACCTGATCGTCGACCTCTCCGCGAGGAACGTCGTCCGCGTCGGCTGACCGCCGCCGCCCGCCGTTCCCCACCCGCCCCCGCCCGGCGGGGGCCCGCGCACGAAGGAGCACGCCCGCATGACCGACCGGCACCACCGGCGCACCAGGGGGATCCTCGCCGCCTTCGCGGCCACCGCCTTCCTCGGCACCGCCACCGCCGCCGCGGCCCCCGCCTCGGGGACGCCCGCCTACCCGAACCCGCCCGGCCCCGGAACCACCGCCGCGCCCCCGACGCCCGCCGTGCCGGCCGTGCCCGGCTGCTCGGCCGCGTACCGCATCACCCAGAAGCTCGACGGCGGCGCCTCCTGGGACATGTGCTGGCGCTACAGCACCGACGCCGGCCTGATCCTCGACGGGATCACCTACCGGCCCCCCGGCGGCGCCGCCGTCCGGGTCCTCTCCACCGCCCGGCTCGCCCAGATCCACGTGCCGTACGACGACGGCGGCGCCGAGTACGACGACCTCACCGGAGCCGGCTTCGGCTGGGGCCTCCAGGACCTCAAGCCCGCCGAATGCCCCGGCGGCACCCTCGCCACCGTGAAGGTGCCCGAGGTCGGCACCGTCAAGGGCCTCTGCACCACCACCCGGGCCCGCGGCCACGCCTACCGCATGGCCAGCGACACCGGCGCGGGCGCCTACCAGGCCCAGGCCAAGGACCTGCTCGTCTACACCGTCAACAAGGTCGGCTGGTACGAGTACATCTCCGAGTGGCGCTTCTCCTCCGACGGCACCATCGGCGCCAACGTGGGCGCCACCGGCAGCCTCTCGCCCGTCGACTACAACGCCACCGACGGACGCGGCTGGCCCATCGGCAAGGGCGCCCGCGGCTACGCCACCAGCCACGCCCACAACGTCTTCTGGAAGCTCGACTTCGGCCTCGACGGCGGCAAGGACCGCGTCGAGCAGTACGACTCCACCGTCACCCCGCCCGCCGGCGACGGCGGCCCCACCGTCAAGACCCGGCGCACCGCCGTCACCAAGGAACTCGCCGGCGACGCCAGGAACATGCGCTGGTGGCGCGTGGTCAGCGGCACCGGCAAGAACGCCGACGGCCACGCCCGCAGCTACGAGATCGTCCCCGGCCGCACCGACACCCACGCCGGCCGGGCCTTCACCAAGCACGACGTCTACTTCACCCAGGCCCGCGCCTGCGAGCAGTACGCCAGCAACAACATCGGCAACTGCGCGCCCGGCGCGGGCGACAGCGTGGACAAATGGGTCAACGGGGAGACTCTGACCAAACCGACCGTGTGGGTCAACATCGGGTTCCACCACATCGCCCGGGACGAGGACCAGCAGCCCATGCCCGTCCACTGGCAGGGCTTCCAGCTCGCACCCAGGGACGTAACCGCTATGAATCCCCTCACTCCGCCCGATCTCGCCTCCGGGAACGGGCAGCCGCCGACCGACAGTTGAGCGGCCGGCCGACCGATCCTGCTGCACCGCCCTCCGCTCGCGGAGTACCCTTCCTTGATCTTGTCGGAAGAATCGGGACGGGCGTCCAGAGCAGAAGGCGGTGCGCGGGTGAGCTCGGGAGGTCTTGAGCTGCCCCCAGGTGACGCGGGTCACGAGGGGGGACCGGCCGACCCCGGGGAGGCACCGCCCACGGTGATCCTCCCCACCGGCCCGGCCGCACCGCCCGGAACGGTCCCCGTGGTCCGCCCGGTGGAGATCGGGGCCGAGCTCGACTGGGGCACCGAGGCGTGGAGCGAGGTCCGCACCCGCGCCCAGCGCGCCGGCCGCGCCTACATCTGGCTGAATCTCGTCGAACAGCGGATGCGGGCCGTCGTCGCCGCCGTCCTCCGGCCCGTCTACGAGCCGGTCCACGGCGACGAATGGGTGGTCGCCGCCGCCGGACCGGCCGGCCAGGAATGGGTCCGCCGCGCCGTCGCCGTCCGCGAGGTCTCCCGCCGCAAGGGCTACCTCCTCGACCCCGCCGACGACAACGTCCTCTCCTTCCTCACCTTGCCGCAGCTCCGCGAGCTGATGGTCCAGCACTGGCCCTGCTTCGAGCCCTACTTCGACGACCGGCGCGAGGTCGAGCTCGCCCTCGACGAGCTGGAGGTGACCCGCAACGTCGTCTCCCGCAACCGCGCCCTCTCGCCCACCGTCCTCGCCCAGGCCGAGCGGGCCTCCGCCCGCATCCTGGAGATCCTCGGCAGCGGCGCCGGCGCCCCCTCCGCCGACCGCCTCCCCGTCGACGCCGTCGAGGACCTCGTCGGCGACCGGTACGCCGACGTCGTCTCCGTCCACCCCGACCGCGTCCGCCTCCAGCGCCAGCTCCCCGCCGAGGACCTCTTCGGCGGCGCCCGCCGCCTCGACGCCACCGGCATAGGTCTCAACCTGCTCGTCCAGAACTTCTCCGGCCGCCGCATGGTCCGCCTCGCCGAGTCCGGCTGCCGTATAAGGCTCCTCTTCCTCAACCCCGCCAGCAGCGCCGTCAAGCGCCGCGAGCGGGAGCTCGGCATCCGCAAGGGCGAGCTCAGCCGGTCCGTCGAGATGAACATCCTGCACATGCGCCGGGTCCGCTCCAAGCTCCGCGACCCCGACGCCTTCCAGATCCACGTCTTCGACGAGACCCCCCGTTTCACCGCCTACCTCGTCGACGGCGACGGACCCGACGGCGTCGGCGTCGTCCAGTCCTACCTCCGCCGCGCCCGCGGCATGGAGGCGCCCGTCCTCGTCCTGCGCGGCGGCGGCAGGACCGTCGTCCGGCACGACACCCCCGGACGTGACGCGGACCACGGCCTCTTCGAGACCTACCGGGAGGAGTTCGAGTCCGTCTGGCTCGACTCCCGGCCCGTTTCCTGACCCCCGCCCCCCACCCCGCGGCGGCGTTGTCAGTGCCGCGTGCGAGGGTGTCAGCACCAACGGGGGAGATCACGTAAGGAGGACCCGATGGCCTGGCATGGGGAACCACTGGTCGGCTTCGACCTGGAGACGACGGGGACGGACCCGCTCGAATCCCGCATCGTCACCGCGTCGATCGTCGGGGTCCACCGCGGAGCGGTGGTCCGGCAGCGCGACTGGCTCGCCGACCCCGGCGTCCGCATCCCCGAGCAGGCCGCGGCCATCCACGGCATCAGCAGCGAGCGCGCCGCGGCCGAGGGCCGCCCGGTCCGCGAGGTCGCCGACGAGGTCGCCGAGACCCTCACCGGCTACTGGTCCCAGGGCGTCCCCGTCGTCGCGTACAACGCCTCCTTCGACCTCACCCTGCTCTCCGCCGAGCTGCGCCGGCACGGGCTGCCCTCGCTCGCCGAGCGGATGGGCGGCACCGGGATCGGACCCGTCCTCGACCCGTACACCATCGACCGGGCCGTCGACCGGTACCGGCGCGGCAAGCGCACCCTGGAAGCGGTCTGCGGCGAGTACGGCGTCGAGCTCACCAGCGCCCACCAGGCATCCGCCGACGCCCTCGCCGCCGTCCGGGTCGCCCTCGCGATAGCCGCCCGGCACCCGCAGGTCGCCGCCCTCGACCCGGCCGAACTGCACGAGCGGCAGATCGGCTGGTACCGCGCCTGGGCCGAGAACTTCCAGGACTTCCTGCGCCGCAAGGGCGACGAGCAGGCCGTCATCGACCCGGTGTGGCCGCTGCGCGGCGAGCCGGCGGCCGTCACCTCCTGACGGCGGGGGCGCCGGTCAGGCGTTCTCCTTGAGGAAGGAGAGCAGCAGGTCGTTCACGGTCTCCGGCCGGTCCAGCTGGAGCCAGTGACCCGCCTCCTCCACCCGCTCGTACCGCCAGGACCCGGCGACGTGGTCGCCCGTCCGCTCCATGGAGCGCTCGGTGAGGAACCGGTCCCCGGTCGACCAGACGCCCATCACC
Source organism: Streptomyces sp. NPDC004435 (assembly GCF_042873895.1). Classification (NCBI taxonomy): domain Bacteria; kingdom Bacillati; phylum Actinomycetota; class Actinomycetes; order Kitasatosporales; family Streptomycetaceae; genus Streptomyces; species Streptomyces sp. NPDC004435. The sequence continues at coordinate 385,785 of NZ_JBIAMB010000006.1, forward strand.
GGGACCCGCTCCGGCAGCGGCGCCACCGGCCCGTCCGGAGCGAACTGGACCTCCGCCGGAAGGCCCGCCCGGTAGATGTTGAGCGCCGCCGTCAGCGCCCCCGGGGCCCGCAGCGGCTCGATCACGGACTCCGCCTCCGGGTGCTCGGCCAGCATCTCGCGCAGCTGCGCGTGGTCGTCCCGGGACAGCCACTCCTCCGCGAGACCGGCCAGCTGGAAGAGCAGCATGTACCAGGAGCGCTGCTTCTGTTCCCAGCCCGCGTCCCGGACCGCCGCGATGTGCCCCACCGAGAGCAGGCTCAGGCTCCTCACCCGGTGCGGCACCACCGAGGCGATCCCCTGGGCGACGCCGGACCCCCAGTCGTGCCCGACCAGATGGAAGCGGCGCACCTCCAGCCGGGTCAGCAGCTCCATCAGGTCGCCGATGTGCCTGGCCGGGTGGTACGCCTCCGCGCCGCCCTCCGGACGGCTCGACCCGCCGAAGCCGCGCAGGGTCGGCGCGACCGTCCGGAAGCCGGCCGCGTTCAGCGCCGGGATCTGGTGGCGCCACAGGGCGTGGCTGTCGGGAAAGCCGTGGAGCAGGAGGACCACCGGCCCCTCCCCGCTCACCTCGACGTCCAGCGTCACCTCGGACAGCTCGACCCGCATCACAACACCCCGTCTCCGTCGGCCGGTTCGACGGGAATCATGATGGCAGCCCGGTCAGAACGGATACCAGCGAACCTCCGGATCACCGTCCCGCAGCGACGCCACCCGCCGCTCGAACTCGGCCAGCGCCTTCGGGTTGTGCGGCGCGTGCTGGGCCACCCAGGCGCAACTCGCGGTCTCCCGCGCCCCGCGCAGCACCGCGCAGCCCTCCCACTCCCGCACGTCCCAGCCGTAGGCCCGGGTGAAGGCGTCGTAGGCCGCCGGGTCCAGGCCGTACCGGTCCCGGGAGAGCGCGAGCACCACCAGATCGTGCTCGCGCAGGTCGGACGAGAAGGTCTCCAGGTCCATCAGGACCGGCCCGTCCGGACCCACCTGCACATTGCGCGGCAGGGCGTCGCCGTGGATCGGGCCGGGGGTCAGGTGCGGGACGAGCGCGGCGGCCGCCGGCGCGAAGGCGTCCCGGCGCTCCCGCAGGAAGGCCGCGTCCGCCGGGTCGATCGCGTCCCCGGCGAGCCGCAGCCAGCGCTCCACCCCGCCCAGCAGCTCGCGCCGGGGCAGGGTGAACCCGGCCGGCTCGGGCAGCGCGTGCACGGCCGCGAGCAGCGGCGCCAGGTCCCGGGGCTCGGCCGGGCGGACGGCCTCCGGCAGCGGATGCCAGAAGGTGAGCGGATGTCCCTCGACCAGCCGCGGCTCCTTCTCCGCCGCCCGTACCGCCGGCACCCCCGCGTCGGCGAGCCAGCCGGCCAGCGCCAGCTCCCGCCCGGCCCGCTCGAACAGCTCGGCGGACCGGCCCACCTTGACGACCGCTCCGGCCACGGCGAAGACCGCGTTCTCACCCAGCGCGAGCAGCCGCGCCCCGTCGGCCGGCAGCCCCGCCGCGGCCAGGATCTCCCGGGCCCTCGCCTCGTCCATCGCTTCTCTCCCTACCCGGTGGTACGTCTGCCGGAGCAGTCTCCCATCCCTGGCCGCACCCCCCGGCATTACGAAACCTTGTTCAATAAGTCACAGATCCGTGACGGCCCTTCCCCTGCCCGCCGTCCATCGGGGAGGGTTCGGACCAGCCACCGCGCCACCCCCCACGAGGCGCGGTGGCCTCCTACCCTGGCCGCATGACGACGACGTACGCGCTCCTCCTCCGCGGCATCAACGTGAGCGGCCACCGCAAGCTCCCCATGGCGGAACTGCGCACCCTCCTCGAAGGGCTCGGCCACACCGGCGTGCGCACCTACCTCCAGAGCGGGAACGCGGTCTTCACCACCGGCGCCGACGCCTCCGAGGACGCCCTCGCCGCCGCGGTCGAGGACGCCGTCGAGGAGCGGTTCGGCTTCCGGGCCGACTGCCTCGTCCGCGACGGCGGCTATCTCGCGGCCGTCGCGGAGGCGTGCCCCTACCCCGCCGACGAGCTGGAGGGGAAGCAGCTGCACGCCGTGTACTACTCCGAGCGGGTCACCCCGGACCGCTTCGCCCCGATCGACGCCGAGGCGTTCCTGCCCGAGTCCTTCGCCCTCGGCGACCGGGTGATGTACCTCCACACGCCGGACGGCCTCGGCCGCTCCAGGCTCGCCGAGGCCGTGCTGCGCCCGTCCCTCAACAAGGGCGTGGTGGCCACCGCCCGCAACTGGAACACGGTCCGGAAGCTGGTCGAGATGACCGCCGCGTAGTCCTCGGGCGGTGTCAGCCCGCCGCGACCGCCATCCGCTCCCGGGCCCGGAGCGCCTCCGCGTACCGCAGCACCAGGAGGCGGGCGAGTTCGGGGGAGGGGCCGAGGACGTCGGCCAGGACGTCCGCCTCGCCGGCGCCGGCCGCGATCCGGTCCGGGAGACGGCCCGGCGCGATCACGTACGGGGCCACGGCCACCCGGCGGACGCCGGGTTCGGCGCGCAGCGCCCGTACCGCGTCCTCGGTCCGGGGAAGAGATGCGGAGGCGAACGCGGGCCGCACGGAGCACCAACCGGTGCGCCGCAGCTCCCGCGCCGTTTCTGCGATCGCCGCGATCGCCTCCGGGTCGGAGGAGCCCGCCGAGGCCAGGACGACCCCGGTGGTGCTCTGGTCGCCGGGCGTGAGCCCGGCCTCGTACAGGCGCCGTTCCACCGCCGCGAGCAGCAGCGGGGACGGGCCGAGGACCTCCGCCTGCCGGATCCGCAGCCCGGCCGGCGCCCCGCGCAGGACGGCGGGGATGTCGGCCTTGGCGTGGAAGGCCCGGGTCAGCAGGAGCGGCAGCGCCACCACGTCCCGTACCCCCTCGGCGGCGAGCCGGTCCAGGACGCCCGCCACCGAGGGCAGGTTGAAGTCCAGGAACGCGGTCTCCACCCGCAGCCCCGGCCGCAGCGCGCCGGCCCGGCGCACCAGCGCCTGGACGGTCGCCGCGTGCCGCGGATCGCGGCTGCCGTGGGCGATGACAAGGAGGACGGGGGAGTTCATGGTCGGGCGCTCACTTCACCAGCAGGCCGCGGCTGCGGAGCACCCAGCGCTCCAGCGGGCTGAAGATCAGCAGGTCGATGGCGATGCCGACGATCAGGATCAGCAGGATCGCCAGGAAGACACCGGGCAGGTCGATGTTGTTGCGGCCGTTCTCCAGGAGCTGGCCCAGGCCGAGGCCCAGGTCGGGGGAGGAGGCGATGATCTCCGCGGCCATCAGCGAGCGCCAGGAGAACGCCCAGCCCTGCTTCAGACCGGCCAGGTAGCCCGGCAGCGCGGCCGGGAGCACCACGTGCCAGGTGCCCTTGAGGCCGGTGGCGCCCAGGGTGCGGCCGGCCCGCAGGAAGAGCGGCGGCACCTGGTCCACGCCGGAGACCAGGCCGTTGGCGATGGACGGCACGGCGCCCAGCAGGATCACCGTGTACATCATGGCGTCGTTGAGGCCGAACCAGAGCACGGCCGGCGGCACCCACGCCACCGACGGCAGTGACTGGAGACCGGAGAGGATCGGGCCGATCGCGGCGCGCACGAACTTCACCCGGGCCACCAGCAGACCCAGCGGGGTGCCGATGGCGAGGGCCAGCAGGAAGCCCGAGAGCCCCCGGGAGACGCTGGTCCAGATGACCTCCAGGAGGGTGCCCTGGAGCCACATGTCGGTCAGGCCGTCCCACACCGCGGACGGCGCGGGCAGCTTGGTCTCCTCGGTGATCTTCGCCGAGACGAGGACCTGCCAGACGATCAGGACGAGGGCGACCGCGAGCGTCGGCGGGAGGACCTTCTTGAGCAGGACCTCGCGGACCGGCGTGCGGCGGACCTCGACCGCGTCCAGCGCGTCGAGCCCGGCCTCCAGACCGGCGAGGTCCTCGCTCTTGGCCTTCGGGGCGGTGTCAGTGCTGGCCATGGCGGCGGATCTCCCCACGCAGGTGTTCAGTGATCTCGACGGACAGCTCGGCCACGTCGGCGTCCTCGATGCGGCGCGGCTGCGGGATGTCCACGGTCCACTCCTTGGCCACCCGGCCGGGCCGGGACGAGAGCAGGACGACGCGCTCGGCGAGGCGGACGGCCTCGCGCACGTTGTGCGTGACGAAGAGGACCGAGAGGTTCGTCTCCTCCCAGATGCGGGTGAGCTCGCCGTGCAGCACGTCGCGGGTGATGGCGTCGAGCGCCGCGAAGGGCTCGTCCATCAGCAGCAGCTGGCTGTCCTGGGCCAGGGCCCGGGCGAGCGCCACGCGCTGGCGCATGCCGCCCGACAGCTCGTGCACCCGCTTGCCGTACGAGCCGCCCAGCCGGACGAGTTCGAGCAGCCGCTCGGCCTCCGGCTTGCGCTCGGCCCGCGGCAGCCCGCGCAGCCGCAGCGCCAGTTCGATGTTCTTGCCCGCGGTCAGCCACGGGAAGAGGGCGTGCTCCTGGAACATCAGGGCCGGCCGGCCGCCCGGGGTCTCGATGGACCCCTGGGTCGGCCGGTCCAGTCCCGCGACCAGGTTGAGGAGCGTGGACTTGCCACACCCCGAGGCCCCCAGGATGGTGACGAACTCACCGGGCGCGACGTCGAGACTGACGTCGTCCAGGACGAGCTGGGTACCGGCCGGGCCGGAGAAGGACTTCGAGACGTGCTCGATCCGGGCGGCGTGCGTCTGCTCCGCTACGGTGCCCTCGGCAGCCTTGGCGAACGTCGTGGCCATGGTCGTCACCTCCTGTGGATTCCGTTGGGTTCCGCTACTTGACGCCGAGACCGGCGTCGGAGACCTCGGGCTCGCCGGCCGCCTTCAGCACCTTGTTGAGGAGCGTCAGGTCGTAGATGCCGGCCAGGTCGGGCTGGTCGATGAGCTTCGCCTTGACCGCCCACTCGGACTGCGTCTTCAGCGTCGAGGCCAGCGGGTCGTTCGTGATCGCGATGCTCGGCCACGCCGGGTCGATGACCTTGGCGTCGAGGGCCTTGCCGCTGAGCTCCTCCAGCGCGGCGTTGGCGGCGTCCTTGGCCTTGTCCGGGTTGGCGCCGATCCACGCGTTGGTCTTCACGGTGCCCCGCAGCACGGCCTCGACCACGTCCGGGTGCTCCGCGAGGAAGGTCTGCGACACGATGACGTTCGTGATCACGAACTTCTTGTCGGGCCACAGCGCGGTCTCGTCGAGGAGGACGGAGCCGCCCTGGGAGACCAGCTTGGAGGCGGTCGGCTCGGGCACCCACGCGCCGTCGATGGAGCCCGACTTGAAGGCGTCCGGGGTGACCTTGTTGTCGGTGCGGACGACGGAGACGTCACCCTTGCCCGACTCCGGGTCGACCTTCCAGCCCTTCTCGGAGATCCAGTTGAGCAGCGCGACGTCCTGCGTGTTCCCCTTCTGCGGGGTGGCGATGCGCTTGCCCTTGATGTCGTCCAGGGTCTTGATCTTGTCCGGGTTCACGACCAGCTTCACGCCGCCGGAGGCGGAGCCGGAGATGATCCGCAGGTTCTTGCCCTTGGACTTGACGTAGGCGTTGATGGACGGCGAGGGGCCGATGAAGCCGATGTCGAGAGAGCCGCCGTTGAGCGCCTCGATCTCGGACGGGCCGGCGTTGAAGGTCTGGGGCTTGAGGACCGTGCCCCCCAGCTCCTTCTGGATGTGGCCGTCCTTGACGCCGATCAGCGCGGTGGCGTGCGTCAGGTTGGGGAAGTAGCCGATCCGGACCTCGGAAGCGGACAGCTTCTTCGCGTCGGCCGCGATCGGGGCCTTCTCCGCGGAAGCGTCCTTCGTCGCCTCGGAGCCGTAGCCGCACGAGGCGAGCGCGCCGATCAGCAGGGGCAGGGTGGCGGTGGCGGCCAGGCTGCGGCGCAGGGTGGAACGGTGATGGGCAGGCACGGAAGGTGTTCCCCTCGGGATGTTAGGGACTTCGAAGTCTGTGTCGGTGGAGCGGGTGGAGCCGGGTCGCACTGCTCACGCGGTGCGTCGAGGTCAGCACGCACATCGCGCGACACCTCCCCGGCCCGCGCCGAGGGCGCCGGAGCCGACCCGGCCGCCTTCCTTCGCGAAGGTCCCGTAGAAGTCCTGAGTCATCGTCAGAAATCCCATCCTTCTTCGTCGTCGGTGCTCTTCACGGCCTTGGTCGTGGCGAAGGACTCGCCCGCCATGCCCGCCGCGAGCGTGGTGCCGTCGGCCGGGTCGATCAGCAGGAACGAACCGGTGCGGCGGGAGTCGGCGTACGCGTCCAGCGCGAGCGGCTCCGCGGTGCGGACCTTCACGCGGCCGATGTCGTTGGCGACCAGCTGCCCGGGCTCCGGGTGCTGGGAGAGGTCGTCCAGGGTGAGCCGGGACGGGATCTCCTTGACGATCGCCTTGACCGTACGGGTGGTGTGCTTGAGCAGCACCCGCTGGCCGACGGTGAGCGGCTGGTCCGCCACGTGGCAGACGGTCGCCTCGACGTCCTGGCTGGTGGCCGGGGCGTCGCCGCTCGGGGCGAGCAGGTCGCCGCGCGAGATGTCGATGTCGTCGGCGAGGCGGATGGTGACCGACTGCGGGGCCCAGGCGATGTCCACCGGCTCGCCCAGCGCGTCGATCGCGGTGATCGTGGAGGTCCGCCCCGACGGCAGGACGGTGACCTGCTCGCCGACCCGGAAGGCGCCGGCCGCGATCTGGCCCGCGTAGCCGCGGTAGTCGGGGTGCTCGGCGGTCTGCGGGCGGATCACGTACTGCACCGGGAAGCGGGCGTGGCAGGCGGTCAGGTCGTGGCTGACCGGGACCGTCTCCAGGTGCTCCAGGACGGTCGGGCCGCCGTACCAGTCCATGTTGGCGGACGGCTCCACGACGTTGTCGCCGGCGAGCGCCGAGATCGGGATCGCGGTGATCTCCGGGACGCCGAGCTCGGAGGCGTACGTGGTGAACTCCTCGGCGATCGAGGCGAAGACGGACTCCCGGTACTCGACCAGGTCCATCTTGTTCACGGCCAGCACCACGTGCGGGACGCGGAGCAGGGCGGCGACGGCGGCGTGCCGGCGGGTCTGCTCGACGACGCCGTTGCGGGCGTCGACGAGGACCACGGCGAGCTCGGCCGTCGAGGCGCCCGTCACCATGTTCCGGGTGTACTGCACGTGCCCCGGGGTGTCGGCGAGGATGAACCGGCGGCGCGGGGTCGCGAAGTAGCGGTACGCCACGTCGATGGTGATGCCCTGCTCCCGCTCGGCCCGCAGGCCGTCGGTGAGCAGCGCCAGGTCGGGGGCCTCCTGGCCGCGCGAGCGCGAGGCGTGCTCCACGGCCTCCAGCTGGTCCGCGAGGACCGACTTGGAGTCGTGCAGGAGCCGGCCCACCAGGGTGGACTTGCCGTCGTCGACGGAGCCGGCGGTGGCGAAGCGCAGCAGGGTGGTGGCGGCCAGCTCGGCGGCCGGCTGCTCGATGGACGTGCTCATGGTTAGAAGTACCCTTCGCGCTTGCGGTCTTCCATCGCGGCCTCGGACAGCTTGTCGTCGGCCCGGGTGGCACCGCGCTCGGTGAGCCGGGAGGCGGCGATCTCGGCGATGACGGCGTCGAGCGTGGTGGCGTCGGAGTCGACGGCACCGGTGCAGGACATGTCGCCGACCGTGCGGTAGCGGATCAGCCGCGTCTCGACCTGCTCGGTCTCCTTCGGGCCGCCCCACTCGCCGGCCGTCAGCCACATGCCGTTGCGGGCGAACACCTCGCGCTCGTGGGCGAAGTAGATCTGCGGGAGCTCGATCTTCTCGCGCTGGATGTACTGCCAGACGTCCAGCTCGGTCCAGTTGGAGAGCGGGAAGACCCGGACGTGCTCGCCGGGGGCGTGCCGGCCGTTGTAGAGCTGCCACAGCTCGGGGCGCTGGCGGCGCGGGTCCCACTGGGAGAACTCGTCGCGCAGGGAGAACACCCGCTCCTTGGCGCGGGCCTTCTCCTCGTCGCGCCGGCCGCCGCCGAAGACCGCGTCGAAGCGGTGCTGCTGGATCGCCTCGGTGAGCGGCACCGTCTGGAGCGGGTTGCGGGTGCCGTCCGGGCGCTCCTTGAGGGCGCCGCGGTCGATGTACTCCTGCACAGAGGCGACGTGCAGCCGCAGTCCGTGCTCGGCGACCACGCGGTCGCGGTACTCGATGACCTCGGGGAAGTTGTGGCCCGTGTCGACGTGCAGCAGCGTGAAGGGGACCGGCGCCGGGGCGAAGGCCTTCAGCGCCAGGTGCAGCATGACGATGGAGTCCTTGCCGCCGGAGAAGAGGATCACCGGCCGCTCGAACTCACCCGCCACCTCACGGAAGATGTGGACGGCCTCGGACTCCAGGGAGTCGAGGTGCGACAGCGCGAACGGGCTGTCGGTGGTGTCGTGGGTGTGCGCGACGGTCGTCATGCGAGACCCCTCTCGGTGAGCAGCGCGTGGAGCTGCGCCGCGGACTCCTGCACGGTCTGGTTCTGGGACTCGATCCGGAGATCGGGCGTCTCGGGGGCCTCGTACGGGTCGTCGACGCCGGTCAGGCCGGAGAGCTCGCCCGCGGCCTGCTTGGCGTAGAGCCCCTTGACGTCACGGACCGAGCAGACCTCGACCGGGGTGGCCACGTGGACCTCGACGAAGGCGGTGCCCTCGGCCCGGTGCCGCGTGCGGACCGCCTCGCGGCTGTCGGCGTACGGGGCGATGACCGGGACCAGCGCGGTCACGCCCTGCGAGGCGAGCAGCTCGGCGACGAAGCCGATCCGCTGCACGTTGGTGAACCGGTCCTCGCGGGAGAAGCCGAGGCCCGCGGAGAGGAACTCGCGGATCTCGTCGCCGTCGAGGATCTCGACGCGGCGGCCCTCCTCGCGCAGCCGGCCGGCCAGCTCGTAGGCGATCGTGGTCTTGCCGGCGCTCGGCAGGCCGGTGAGCCAGACGGTGGCACCGGTCACGTGGGTCTCCAGGGGGGTGTCGGGGGTGGTCATCAGCCGTGCAGTCCGCATTCGGTCTTGGCGCGGCCGGCCCAGCGGCCGGCCCGGGCGTCCTCGCCGGCCTCGACCCGGCGGGTGCAGGGGGCGCAGCCGACGGAGGCGTACCCGTCCATGAGGAGCGGATTGGTCAGGACGCCGTGCTCGGTGACGTAGGCGTCGACGTCGTCCTGGGTCCAGCGGGCGATGGGGGAGATCTTCACCTTGCGCCGCTTCTCGTCCCAGCCGACGACCGGGGTGTTGGCCCGGGTCGGGGACTCGTCGCGGCGCAGTCCGGTCGCCCACGCGGTGTACGCGGTCAGACCGTCCTGGAGCGGCTTGATCTTGCGCAGCGCGCAGCACAGGTCGGGGTCGCGGTCGTGCAGCTTCGGCCCGTGCTCGGCGTCCTGCTCGGCCACGGTCTGCCGCGGGGTCAGGGTGATGACCTTGACGTCCATGACGGCCTCGACGGCGTCACGGGTGCCGATGGTCTCCTCGAAGTGGTAGCCGGTGTCGAGGAAGACCACGTCCACGCCGGGCATGGCGCGGGAGGCGAGGTGGGCGACGACCGCGTCCTCCATGGAGGAGGTGACGCAGAAGCGGGGGCCGAAGACGGCGGCGGCCCACTGGAGGATCTCCAGCGCGGAGGCGTCCTCCAGGTCCCGGCCGGCCCGCTCGGCGAGCGCCTTCAGCTCGGCGTCGGTGGTCGCGTCGGTGACCCGGGTGACATCGGTGGCGCCGGTGACCTGAGTGTCCGTCATATCGAATCCCCTCCAGTGGTGTTGCCGGAAGTCCCGGGGGCGAGGAGCCCCAGGAACTTCAGCTGGAAGGCTCGACTGCACGCTGCGCATTCCCAGGCGCCGTGGCCCTGCTCGCTGGGACGCAGGTCCTCGTCCCCGCAGTAGGGGCAGAAGAACGGTGCGGCGCGCTCGCTCATGAGAGGGCCTCCTCGGAGGCGCGGGCCGCCCAGGTGGCGAAGCGCTCGCCGTCCTCGCGCTCCGCCTGGTAGCGGGTGAGGACGCGCTCGACGTAGTCGGGCAGCTCGGCGGAGGTGACCTTGAGGCCGCGGACCTTGCGGCCGAAGCCGGCCTCCAGGCCGAGGGCGCCGCCCAGGTGGACCTGGTAGCCCTCGACGCGGTTGCCCTCGTCGTCCAGGACCAGCTGGCCCTTGAGGCCGATGTCCGCGACCTGGATGCGGGCGCAGGCGTTCGGGCAGCCGTTGATGTTGATGGTCAGCGGCTCGTCGAACTCCGGCAGGCGGCGCTCCAGTTCGTCGATGAGCGAGGAACCGCGGCCCTTCGTCTCGACGATCGCGAGCTTGCAGAACTCGATGCCGGTGCAGGCCATCGTGCCGCGCCGGAAGGGGGACGGGGTGACCCGCAGGTCCAGCGCCTCCAGGGCGGAGACCAGCGACTCGACCTGGGACTCCACGACGTCGAGGACGAGCATCTTCTGCTCGGCCGTGGTGCGGACCCGGCCGGAGCCGTGCGCCTCGGCGATCTCCGCGATCTTGGTGAGGGTGGGGCCGTCCACGCGGCCGACGCGCGGGGCGAAGCCGACGTAGAAGTTTCCGTCCTTCTGCCGGTGCACGCCGACGTGGTCGCGCCAGCGGCCGGCCGGCTGCTCGGGGGCCGGGCCGTCGGCGAGCTTGCGCTTCAGGTACTCGTCCTCCAGGACCTGGCGGAACTTCTCCGGGCCCCAGTCGGCGACGAGGAACTTCAGGCGGGCGCGGTTGCGCAGCCGGCGGTAGCCGTAGTCGCGGAAGATCGAGATGACGCCCTCGTAGACGTCGGGGACCTCGTCCAGGGAGACCCAGGTGCCCAGGCGGACGCCGAGCTTGGGGTTGGTGGAGAGACCGCCGCCGACCCAGACGTCGAAGCCCGGGCCGTGCTCGGGGTGGACGACGCCGACGAAGGAGATGTCGTTGATCTCGTGCGCCACGTCGAGCAGGGGCGAGCCGGAGACGGCGGACTTGAACTTGCGGGGCAGGTTGGAGAAGTCCTTGTTGCCGACGATCCGGCGGTAGATCTCGTCGATGGCGGGGGTGCCGTCGATGATCTCCTCGGCGGCGATGCCGGCCACCGGCGAGCCGAGGACGACGCGCGGGGTGTCGCCGCACGCCTCGGTGGTGGACAGGCCGACCGCCTCCAGGCGGTTCCAGATCTCCGGGACGTCCTCGATGCGGATCCAGTGGTACTGGACGTTCTGCCGGTCCGTGATGTCGGCGGTGCCGCGGGCGAACTCCTCGGAGATCTCGCCGATCACCCGGAGCTGCTGGGTGGTCAGCCGGCCGCCGTCGATGCGGACGCGGAGCATGAAGTACTCGTCGTCCAGCTCCTCCGGCTCCAGGACGCCGGTCTTGGTGCCGTCCAGGCCCTGCTTGCGCTGGGTGTACAGACCCCACCAGCGCATGCGGCCGCGCAGGTCGTTGGGGTCGATCGAGTCGAAACCGCGCTTCGAGTAGACCGTCTCAATACGTGTCCGCACATTGAGACCGTCGTCGTCCTTCTTGAACTGCTCATTGCCGTTCAGCGGGGTGAAGTGCCCCACGGCCCACTGACCCTCGCCACGGTGGCGCCCGGTCTTGCGGCGGGCGGTGGCGGGAGTGGGGTTTTCCGGGGTGGCGGCCATGGCGTCTTGTCCTTCGGGACTGCGGGAGGGCGGCTCTGACCTGCACACTCGCGCGCAGAACAGAGAGTGGCGCGGCGGTGCGCAGCAGGGTCGGGCAGAGAGGAGGGTGCGGCGGTGCTGGCTTGCTCAGCGCGCCGGACAGATGGCGCTGGACATGCGGCCGAGGTCGACGTGCCGCCGACTCACCAAGGCAGTTCCAGTTCCAGGCATGGCGGAAGCGTGTCACGGGACTTTGGACCCAGTCCAGCATCGTCCGTTATGTGGACTTGAACGTCTCACTTCGCGAGACTGTGTGGCCTGGGTCACGTGAAAGGGGCCCTGAGCAGGGCCCCTTTCACGGCGAACTGGCGGAGGCTCAGGCCTGCGCACCGGGCCACGGGCCGGGCGTCACGGCCTCCTCGGCCTCCTCGGTCCTGGTGTCGAAGAGCCGGAAGCCGCGGCGCTCGTAGTTGGCCATGGCGTGCGGGCCGTCCAGCGAGCAGGTGTGCAGCCACACCCGCTTGGTCGGCTCCCGGTCGGGCCAGCGCTGGGCCAGGTCCCAGGCGCGGCGGATCCCCTCGGTGAGCAGGTGGCCGCCGATGCGGCGGCCCCGGAAGGCCGGGATCAGGCCGAAGTAGACGATCTCGACGACCCCGTCGTCCTGCGGGTCGAACTCCACGTACCCGGCCGGCGTCCCCCGGTCGTACGCCACCCAGATCTCGGCGCCCGGCTTCTCCGCGATCTCCTTCCACTGCGCGTACGTCAGCGGGAGGCGGTCGGCCCAGTGGATGTCGCCGCCGACCGCGGTGTAGAGGTAGCGGCTGAACTCGGGGGACGGGACCTCGGCCCGGCGGACGGTGATGCCGTCCCCCTCCGGGACCCGCGCCGGACGCAGGTCGTCGGGCGAGGTCTGTTCCAGGGACCAGGTGGTGAGAGTGATGCTCATGTTCTTATCGCATCATGCGGAGCCCCGGATTCCCAGGCCGGAGGGGGGTGGGCCCCGTCTCCCCGGCTCCGCCGGACGCGCTGTCCGGCATGTGGACGGATCCGGGTTCCCGTGGTGGCTTTCCGGCCATGGAAGAGGACGGCGGTACGGCCCCGGGCCGGGCGCGGGGCCGGGAGTGCCCGGTTCAGACGTGGGTGGCCGCGCGGATCGCCGGGGACGTCGAGTGGGGCAGCAGGTCCGCCGGGTGCCCGGGGCGCCGCACCTCCACCGCGATCTCCTCGCGGAAGCGGTACGGGCGGTGCGCGAGGACGCCGGCCAGGGTGCGGCGTACCCGGGACATCTCGGCCCGGACCGTCACCGTCCTCGTCCGGTCGCCGAACACGTCCTGAGCCAGATCGGCCGCCGTCCGCCCGTCCGGATGCAGCGCCAGGAGGTAGAGGAGCTCAGCGTGGCGCGGGCTCAGCTCCTGCTGCCAGCTCCCCGCCGCCCCGGAGACCGCCACCGTCCAGCGGCGCGGCCGGCTCAGGTCGAGCACCACCCGGCTCGCCGCGCCCGACTCCGTACCGGCCGGAACGGTGTCCTCCTCGACCCGCAGCAGCCAGCCGCCGGGCAGCGGCTCCACCGTGCACCGGCCCAGCGACGGCAGCCAGACCCGCCCGGCGCCGAAGGACTTCGGCAGCGTGATCCGGTCCACCGGGGCGAGCCCGGTCACCGCGGCCGTCCAGCCGTGCGGATCGACCGCGACGGCCCGGCCGCCCACCCGGCACAGGATCGGCGCGGCCACCGCCCGCAGCCGCTCGACCGTGGACCGGTGCCGCTCGCGCATCTCCGCCTCCGCGAGCCGGGCGACCGACCCCACCAGGGCCAGCATCGAGGGGTGGAAGGTGGAGGCCGGACCACTCACGTCCACGACGCCGAGCAGCCGCTGGTCGCGCGGGTCGTGCACGGGCGCGGCCGCGCAGGTCCAGTTGTGCAGCGCCTGCACGTAGTGCTCGGCGGAGTGGACCTGCACCGCCCGGTCGGTGGCGAGCGCGGTGCCGACCGCGTTGGTGCCGGTGGTGTGCTCCGTCCAGGCCGCCCCTTCCTCCAGACAGATCCCGTTCGCCTGCCGCATCACCGAGGGGTGGCCCTCCCGCCACAGCACCCGGCCGTGCTCGTCGGTGACCACCATGATCTGGAGCGAGGCGTCGGCGATCCCGGCCAGGCCGGAGCTGAGCGTCTGCATCACCTCGGCGAGGAGGGTGCTCCGCCGCCGCTGCTCCAGCTCGTCGCGGCGCAGCAGCACACTGGCGGTGCCATGGTCGGGGTCGAGGCCGAGCCGGGCCATCCGCTGCCAGGAGGCGTCGATCTCCGGCCGGGGGGCGATCGGCGGCGTGCGCCCGGCCAGGGTCTCCTCGCGGACGCGGTGGAGCAGCCGGGCCGCCCGGGCGGCGTCCATGGCGGCCAGCCGCTTCATGTCGAGCCGCGTGTTGTTCATCGGTCCCTCCCCGCCACCCGGTGTGCTGTATCGGTTCTGCAGTGTCCGGGCGGATGACCGGAGTGTCGTGAGCGCTCTGGGGCCCGACCGCGGGGTCGACCCGGGCCGGGCTCGCAGTGTCGCGGTCCATCGTGCCGTCCGGAAGCCCTCCGTGGAGCCCGGTTCGGGTAATCCTGCAACCCTTTGCAACTCTGGCCCCGCCCCGCCCCCCTGCGTGAGGGTGGTGGACGGCGGGCGGTGGTGCCGTGTCGGCGCAGCACCACCCCCGCCTTCCGCGCGTGCCGACCCCGCGCCCCGCCCGACAGGGCCGCGCCGGGTCCACCCCTGGTACGCGCGGCAGACTCCCCCGAGGCACGGCCGGCCCGTGCCGAGGTCCACGGAGCGGCTCCCGGGGTACGCCCGGTGCCTGCCGTCCCTCACCCGGCCGGCCGGGCCCGCTCCACCACCGCGCGCAGGTCCAGGGTGTGCGGCAGGGTGCCGAAGCCCGCGCCCCCGTCGCCGCCGAGGCGCCCCGCGCAGAACGCGTCCGCCACCTCCGGCGGGGCCCAGCGGACGAGGAGCGCACCCTGGAGGACCAGCGCCATCCGCTCCGCCAGCCGGCGGGCCCGCGCCTCGGCGCCCTCCAGATCGGCCAGCTCCGTGAGCAGCCCGCGGATCGCCCGGTCGAGCCGGGGGTCCGCGCCCCGCGCCTCCCCGACCTCCCGCAGATACGCGTCCAGCGCACCCGGCTCCGTCCGCAGCGCCCGCAGCACGTCCAGCGCCTGGATGTTCCCCGCGCCCTCCCACACCGAGTTCAGCGGGGACTCGCGCAGCAGCCGCGGCAGCCCGGACTCCTCCACGTACCCGTTCCCGCCCAGGCACTCCAGCGCCTCGGCCACCACCGGCACGCACCGCTTCGTCACCCAGTACTTGGCCGCCGGCACCGCGATCCGCAGCAGCGCCAGATCCCGCTCCGTACCGGAGTCGTACGCCGCCGCGAGCCGCATCCCGAGGACGGTCGCCGCCTCCGACTCCACGGCCAGGTCCGCCAGCACGTTCCGCATCAGCGGCTTGTCGACGAGAAGGCCGCCGAAGGCCGAGCGGTACGAGGCGTGGTGCACGGCCTGCGCCACCGCCTGCCGCATCAGCGCCGCCGACCCCAGCACGCAGTCCAGCCGGGTCGCCGCCACCATCCCCATCACGGTCCGGAGCCCGCGCCCCTCCTCGCCGACCCGGCGCGCCCACGTCGTCCCGTCGAACTCCACCTCCGCCGAGGCGTTCGAGCGGTTCCCGAGCTTGTCCTTGAGCCGCTGGAGCGCGAACGCGTTCCGCGAGCCGTCGTCGAGGACCCGCGGCACCAGGAAGCAGGTCAGCCCCCCGGGCGCCCGCGCGAGCACCAGGAACGCGTCCGACATCGGTGCCGAACAGAACCACTTGTGCCCGCTCAGGACGTACTCGCCGGACGCCGCCAGCGGCCGCGCGGACGTCGTGTTCGCCCGTACGTCGCTGCCGCCCTGCTTCTCCGTCAGCCCCATCCCCAGCAGCACCCCGGCCTTCGACGCGACCGGTGCGAGCTCCCGCTCGTACACCCGCGAGGCGGCCAGGGGCTCCCACACCGCCGCCAGCTCCGGCTCGGCCCGCAGCGCGGGCACCGCCGCGTGCGTCATCGACAGCGGACAGCCGTGCCCGGCCTCCGCCTGCGTGGCCACCAGGAACGCGGCCGCCCGCCGCACGTGCCCGCCCGGCCGCCCCCACGCGTCCGTCAGCCCCGCCGCCACCCCCTTGCCGAGCAGCCGGTGCCAGGCCGGATGGAACTCCACCTCGTCGATCCGGCGCCCGTACCTGTCGTGCGTCCGCAGCCTCGGCGGGAAGGCGTTCGCCAGCTCCCCCCACTCCCTGACCTGCTCCGAACCGGAAGCCCGGCCGAGCGCGCGCAGCTCCTCCCGGGCCCCGTCCACGAGCTCCGCGGGCAGGTGCCGGTCGACCGCCTCCGCGAGGGCCCGGTCGCACGTGTAGACGTCGTACCCCACCAGGGGCGGAGCCTGGTTGGTCACTGTGTGGGAGGCCGCTTCCATGCCGATACGGTAAGCAGGTGCAGGCAGCAAGCGAAACACCCGAACGGCCGGAGCGGCGCCCCTGGAGCAGGATCCACCGGGCCCGTGTCCTCTACCGCAACGTCTCGAAGCGGAAGATGGTCTGGCTGCTCCTCAAGGACACCGTCAACTCGTGCATCGAGTACCGGATCCTCGGCCTCGCCGCCGAGGCCGCCTTCTTCACCCTGCTGTCCCTGCCACCCCTGCTGCTCGGACTGATCGCCCTCCTCGGCTACGCCGACGACTGGACCAACACCGACACCGTCGCCAGCATCCAGGAGAACATCCTCCGGGCGGCCGGCACGGTCCTCTCCGACCGGGGCGTCGAGGAGATCGCGCAGCCCGTCCTCGACGACATCACCCGGGCCAAACGCCCCGAACTCATCTCCCTGGGCTTCGCCATCGCCCTCTGGTCGGGCTCCCGCGCGGTGAACGTCTTCATCGACACCATCACCGTCATGTACGGCCTGGACGGGCACCGGGGCATCGTGAAGACCCGGCTGCTCGCCTTCCTCCTCTACATCGTGGCGCTGCTCATCGGGGCGGTGGTGCTGCCCCTCGCGGTCGTCGGCCCCGACCGGGTCGTCGAACTCGTC
Source organism: Streptomyces sp. NPDC004435 (assembly GCF_042873895.1). Lineage (NCBI taxonomy): Bacteria > Bacillati > Actinomycetota > Actinomycetes > Kitasatosporales > Streptomycetaceae > Streptomyces > Streptomyces sp. NPDC004435. The sequence goes on from NZ_JBIAMB010000006.1 coordinate 402,413, forward strand.
GCCTGGGGCACCAACGTCGTCGCCGTCCTCTACTGGCCGGCCGTCATCCTGCTCTCCATCGCCTTCCTGACCACGCTCTACCACGTCTCCGTCCCCGTCCGCTCGCCGTGGATCGAGGACATCCCGGGCGCGCTCGTCGCCCTCGCGATGTGGGCACTGGGCAGCTTCCTGCTGCGGATCTACCTGACGAGCCAGGTCGAGGGCCCCACCATCTACGGTTCCCTCGCCGCGCCCATCGCCATCCTGCTCTGGATCGGCGTCTCCGCCTTCGCCGTGCTGGTCGGCGCGGCCGTGAACGCGGCCATCGACCGCGTCTGGCCGTCCGTCGCCACCGCCGCCGCCCGCGAGGCCAACGAGCGCGCCCGCGCCGTCCAGGCCGCCGAGCTCGTCGCCCGGATCCGCGCGGAGGCCGACGAGGTCGACGAGGACGACCCGGACATGCCGTCCGAGTTCCCCGAGCGCTGGTCCAAGTTCCTCCCGCCCGACGACGTGAAGTCCCGACTCCACACGGGCTGGGAGAAGGAATGAAGCATGTCCAGGCCCTGCCGCCGGACTCCCGTCGTCGCCCGGCCGGGCGGACGGAGGCCTGACGACAGGGCCTAGCCTGGAAGGGTGTACGAGGAGCGCCCCGCCCGGCTCGACGGCGCCGTCCTGTGGACCCGGACGGCGTCCGGCCCCGTCGGCTCCGGCGCCGCCGTCGTCCCCGACGGGTGCATGGACCTGATCTGGGCCGACGGACGGCTCCTCGTCGCGGGCCCCGACACGCGCGCGTACCGCTCCACCGAGGCGGTCGACCTGTACGCCGGGCTCCGTTTCGCCCCCGGTGACGCCCCGCGCGTCCTCGGCGTCCCGGCCCGCGAGCTCCGCGACCGCCGGGTGGACCTCGCCGACCTGTGGGGCGGCACGGAGCCCCGCCGCCTCGCCGACCTGATCGGCCGGGCGCCCGACCGGGCCGCCGCCCTGGAGGCGTACGCGCTCCGCCGCGCCGCCGGCACCGGGCCGCCGGATCCGCTGCTCCGGGCGATCACCGCCCGGCTCGGCGCGGGCCGCCCGGTCGGCGAGACGGCCGACGCGCTCGGCCTCGGAGCCCGCCGGCTCCACCGGCTCTCCCTGGACGCCTTCGGCTACGGCCCCCAGACCCTGGCCCGCGTCCTCCGCCTCCAGCGCGCCCTCGCCCTCCTCCGGGCCGGCCTCCCGCCCGCGGAGGCGGCCGCGCGCGCGGGGTTCACGGACCAGGCCCATCTGACCCGCGACACCCGCGCCCTGGCGGACACGACACCGGGGGTCTACGCGCGCGTGGCCGCCGATCAGGCGTCGCCCGGGGCCCGGGAGTCGATCGAGGTGTCGGCGAAGAGCGAGATCCCGTAGCCGTCCGGGTCGAGCACGACGGCGTACCGCTGCCCCCAGACCGCGTCCCAGGGCTTCATGTGCCCCGCGTACCCGGCCTCCGTGAGCTCCGCGTACGCCGCGTCCACCTCCTCCGCGGAGTCGCAGCGGAACGCCAGCTCCCCACGGCTCCCCTCGGTCCGCCGGTACGACGGATCGAAGGAGCGGACGGACTCCTCCGTGTCCCACGCGAGCCGCAGCCCCCCGGGCAGCACCGCCTCCACGTGCGGCGCCCCCTCCGAACCCTCCGGGAAGCCGAAGCCCAGCCGGCGGTAGAAGGCGAGCGAGGCGGCCATGTCGGCGACCACCAGTCCGATGAGGTCGAGTCGAGGTGTCTTCATGCCCCCGACGCTAGGCGCTCAGGAGAACCGGGTCTTGTACGGATCGGACACCGGCGGCACCGGGGGAGCGCCGGAGAGGGACGTGCGGGCCGGACGCTGTATCGGGAGGGACTGGAGGTGGAGCAGGAGCAGGGGATGGAAGCGGAACGAGGAGACGGGCGGAGCGGGGTGCGCCTCCAGGAGACAGGAGTCGGCCAGCCGTTCGACCAGGTCCTCGGCCCGGTCGACGGACAGGCCGAGCGCGGCCGCGGCGGAGTCCGGGGTGAAGGGGCGCGGGCCGAGAGCCGTGAGGCGGGTCAGCACCTCACGGCTCTCGGTGTCGGTGCGCCGCAACAGCCGCGTCAGGGTTCCGGCCACGTCCAGGCGGCCGAAGGAGAGTTCGGCGAGCCGGGTCGGCTCGGCCGCGAGCCGCTGCGCGAGGCGCCCCACCGACCAGTGCGGGCGCGCGACGAGCCGGGCCCCGGCGATCCGCAGCGCCAGCGGCAGCCCGGCGCAGCACTCCACGATCCGCTCCGCGGCGGCCGGCTCGGCGGCGGTGCGGGCCCTGCCCGCCGTCGCGGTGAGCAGCGCGAGCGACTCGGCGCGGTTCATGGGGGAGAGGGCCAGGACCGTCGGGCCCGTCTCGGCGGCGACGTGGACGTGGCCGGTGACCAGCACCGCGCAGTGCGGCCCGGCCGGCAGGAGCGGGGCGAGGGCGGCACGCTCGGAGGCGTTGTCCAGCAGGACCAGGAGCCGGCGCTCCGCCGTCCGGGTGCGGTAGATCCGCACCAGCTCGTCCAGATCGCCGGCGACGGAGCGGGGCGGCTCGGCGCCGAGGGCGCGCAGGAACCGTACGAGCACCTCGCGCGGATCCTCGGGGATGCCGTACGGACCGGTCAGGTCGGCGTACAACTGCCCGTCGGGGAAGGCATCCCTGGCCGCGTGCACGGCGTGCACGGCGAGGGCCGTCTTGCCGACGCCCGCCATGCCGGTGATCAGACAGCGGCGCGGTCCTGCGGCCACGCCCGGGCGGGCGGCGAGCAGACGCCCCAGCACGGCGCGCTCGCGAGCGCGCCCGGTGAAGCACGGGGTGTCGGGCGGCGGCATGAACGGCGCGGCGGTCGCCGGCCCCGGAACGGCTGAGGGAGAGGGCGAGGGCGAGGCGGGGCGCGGCCGCGGCGCCCGGGCGGCAGCGCCGCCCGGAGGCGCGGTGGACGGGGACGGGCTCACCGGGGCGCCTTCCGCGGACGGCGGGGCGAGGTCGAGGGTGGCGCACAGCAGGGCCTGGTGCGCGGCCCTCAGCCCGTGGCCGGGGTCGACCCCCAGCTCGTCGGCGAGCACCGCCCGGCCCTCGTCGAAGACCTGGAGCGCCTCGGCCTGCCGCCCGCACCGGTACAGCGCGGTCATCAACTGGGCCCGCATCCGCTCGCGCAGCGGGAAGTCGGCCACCAGCCGGGTCAGTTCGGCGACGATCCGCTGGTGCCGGCCCAGGGCGAGGTCCGCCTCCATCCGGTTCTCCAGGGTCGCGGCGCGCTCCTCCTCCCAGTGCGGGACCTCCTCCTCGGCCAGGAACTCGGTGACGTTCACCAGCACGGGGCCCCGCCACAGGTCCAGCGCTTCACGCAGGAGAGTGGCGGCCTCCGCGTGCCGGTGCTCCTGGAGCGCCTGCCGGCCCAGCCGGTCGAGGCGCTCGTACTCCAGGACGTCGACCCGGCTCTCCCCGGTCCTGATGGCGTAACCCGGCGCCCGGCGCTCCAGGGTGACCTCGGGGTCCAGCAGCTTGCGCAGCCGGGAGACGTACGTGTAGATCTGCGCGCTCATCGTGGCCGGCGGGTCCGCCCCCCAGAGCAGCCGGCTCAGCCGGGCGTCCGGGACGACCTGCCCGCGGGCCAGCAGGAGGGCGGCGAGGAGGGTGTGCGTCTTCGTCCCCGACAGGGCCACGCGCCGGCCGTCCCGGGTGGCCTCGACCGGGCCGAGCAGCTGGAAGTCCATGGTGTCTGCGGGTCCTCTCGACGACCGACGCGCGGGCTGCGCAACCACCTTGGCCGAACACCCGCCGCCGCGCCGCCGATCCGATCGGCATCCTCCCGGCAACCGGACCCCCGACCGGAACGGCACCGGCAACGGGGACCGGCACCGGGCACCCGTACCGGCACCGGCGGCGAGCGGCCCCGCGCCGAGTGGAGATTCCGTACAGCTGCGTCAGGGATCCGCTATATCCCGGCCCTCCACGCTCGGGGCAACGGCGCCGGGAGATCCCCGGTCCGCTCCCCGGGGAGGACCCCTGATGCGCAGTCGACTCGCCGCAGTGACGGCCACCGCAGTAGCCGGAATCATCGCCCTCGCCACCCCCGCCTCGGCGGCGCCCGCCGACAAGCCGCAGGTGCTGAGCGGCTGGACCCAGACGAGCGCCGCCAGCTACAACTCCTGGGTGGCCGCCCGCGCCAACCAGGGCAACTGGTCCGCCTACGGGTTCGACTGGTCGACCGACTACTGCTCGTCCTCCCCGGACAACCCCTTCGGATTCCCCTTCCAGACGTCCTGCGCCCGCCACGACTTCGGCTACCGCAACTACAAGAAGGCCGGCACCTTCAGCGCCAACAAGGCCCGCCTCGACGACGCCTTCTACGCCGACCTCAAGCGCGTCTGCACCCGCTACTCCGGCGCGACCCGCACCGCGTGCGACTCCACCGCCTGGACCTACTACCAGGCCGTGAAGGCCTTCGGCAGCAGCCCGGCCGTCCGTTAATCCGGTGGTGCGCTGACGCAGGACGGGGCTAGAGTGCCGTTCATCCGCTCCCGAGGGGCGGATGTCGGCACGTCGAGAAGAGAAGCAGGAGGTGAGGACAGTGATGACTGTCACGGTGACGGGCTCTGCCCGCATTCAGGAGTTCATCGTTCCCACCCCCGTGGTCTCCGGCTGACACCTTCCACCCTCGCGCGCGGTGCGCGCGCGGCCGGGGCCACCCTGTGAAGGGTCCCCCTTGTCTTCCTCGCTCTCCACCGCTTCCTCCTCCGTCTCCACCCCCTCCGCCCCCTCCGTCCTCGACGCCCACGGCTGGGACGCCGACTGGGCCGAGGACTTCTCCCCGTACGCCGCCCAGGGCCTCGTCCCGGGGCGGGTCGTCCGGGTCGACCGCGGGCAGTGCGACGTGGCGACGCCCGCCGGCGTCGTCCGCGCCGACACCGCGTTCGTGACCCCGCACGACCCGCTGCGGGTCGTCTGCACCGGCGACTGGGTCGCCGTCGACCCCGAGGGCGCGGGCGACCCCCGGTACGTACGGACGCTCCTGCCGCGGCGCACGGTCTTCGCCCGGTCCACCTCCTCCAAGCGGTCCGAGGGCCAGGTCCTCGCGGCCAACGTCGACCACGCCGTGATCACCGTCTCGCTCGCCGTCGAGCTGGACCTCGGCCGGATCGAGCGGTTCCTCGCCCTCGCCTGGGAATCCGGCGCGCGGCCCACCGTCGTCCTGTCCAAGGCCGATCTGGTGCCCGACCCGGTCGTCCTCTCCCACCTCGTGGAGGACGTCGAGGGCGTCGCCCCCGGCGTCGAGGTGCTCCCGATCAGCTCGGCCAGCGGAGACGGCGTCGACGTCCTGCGGGCCGTCGTCTCCGGCGGCACCACCGTCCTGCTCGGCGTCTCCGGCGCCGGGAAGTCCACCCTCGCCAACGCCCTCGTCGGCGACGACGTCATGACCGTGCAGGCGGCCCGTGACGTGGACGGCAAGGGCCGGCACACCACCACCACCCGCAACCTCTTCGTGCTGCCCGGCGGCGGTGTCCTCATCGACACCCCCGGCCTGCGCGGCGTCGGCCTGTGGGACGCGGAGGCCGGCGTCGGCCAGACCTTCGCGGAGATCGAGGACCTGGCCGCCGAGTGCCGCTTCCACGACTGCTCCCACGAGTCCGAGCCGGGATGCGCCGTCCTGGCCGCCCTCGACGACGGCAGCCTCCCGGTGCGGCGGCTGGAGAGCTACCGCAAGCTCGTCCGCGAGAACCAGCGCCTGGTCGCCAAGACCGACGCCCGGCTGCGCAACGAGATCCGCAAGGACTGGAAGCGCAAGGGCGCCGAGGGCCGGGCCGCCATGGCCTTCAAGCGCGAGGGCCGGCTGCGGTAGCGCCACCGGCAGCGCCATGTCCGAATCCCGCGCGTGTGCGGCGGTCCGCCGCCGCACACTGGACCCATGACGCACGACGAGGGCGACACCCTCTACCAGGCGGTGAGCAGCAGGGACGCGCGGTTCGACGGCGAGTTCTTCTTCGCCGTGCGGACCACCGGCATCTACTGCCGGCCCAGCTGCCCCGCCGTCACCCCCAAGCGGCGGAACGTCGCCTTCTTCCCGACGGCCGCCGCGGCCCAGGGGCACGGCTTCCGGGCCTGCCGCCGCTGCCGGCCCGACGCGGTGCCCGGCTCCGCCGAGTGGAACGTCCGGGCCGACGTCGTCGGACGGGCGGTCCGCATGATCGGCGACGGCGTCGTGGACCGCGAGGGCGTGCCGGGACTCGCCGTCCGGCTCGGCTACAGCACCCGCCAGGTCCAGCGCCAGCTCACCGCCGAGCTGGGCGCCGGACCGGTGGCGCTGGCCCGCGCCCAGCGGGCGCACACCGCCCGCGTCCTCCTCCAGACCACCGCGCTGCCGGTCACGGAGATCGCCTTCGCCGCGGGCTTCGCCTCGGTCCGCCAGTTCAACGACACCATCCGGGCCGTCTACGCCCGCACCCCGTCCGAGCTGCGCGCCGAGACCCCGGGCGCGCCCGGGCCCGGGGCCGCCCCGGCCACCGGCGTACCGCTGCGGCTCGCGTACCGGGGGCCGTACGCCGCGGGCGAGGTCTTCGACCTGCTGGCCGCCGAGGCCCTGCCGGGCGTCGAGGAGGTCACCGGGCCGCCCGGCGGCCGCACCTACCGGCGCACCCTGCGGCTGCCGTACGGCCCCGGGACCGTCGCCGTCGACGAGCGGGCGCCCGGCGGCTGGCTGGAGGCCCGGCTGCACCTCGCCGAACTGCGCGACCTGACCACCGCCGTGCACCGGCTGCGCCGCCTCCTCGACCTCGACGCCGACCCGTACGCGGTCGCGGAGCGGCTCGGCGCCGACCCGCGCCTCGCAGGACCGGTCGCGGCCCGGCCGGGCATCCGCTCTCCTGGGGCCGCCGAACCGGAGGAGTACGCCCTGCGGACCGTGCTCGGCCCCGAGGAGTCGGCCCGCGTCCTGGCGGCCACCGGGACCCCGCTGACCGCCCCCGACGGCACGCTCCGCGCGCTCTTCCCGGCCCCGGCCGACCTCACCGGCCACGCCCTCGCCGGGCCGCTGGCCCGTGCCCTCGCCGACGGCGCCCTCCGGCTCGACCCGGGCGCCGACCGCGACGAGGCCGCCCGCGTCCTCGCGGCCGTTCCCGGCGTCTCCCCCCGCGCCGCCGCCCGCATCCGGGTGCGCTCCCTCGGCGACCCGGACGTGCCGGACCCGGCCGGCCCGGACGTCCCGGAGTGGGCGCCCTGGCGGTCGTACGCCGCGCGGTACCTGGAGGTCACCCCGCGATGACGGCGCCCACCCACGCGCCCACGATCAGCAGGCAGGCGAAGAGCTCCACCAGGAGGCTCGTGCCGGCCGCGCGCATCAGGGCGCGGGTGGCGGCGCGGGCCTGGCCGTGGCCGCCCAGACGGAGGCGCTCGGAGACGTAGACGCCGCCGACGAAGCCGGGGACGGCGCCCACCACCGGGAGCAGGACGAAGCCGAGGAGGGCCCCGCCGCCCGCACAGCCGAGGGTGCGGCGGGTCAGGCCCACGCCCCGGAAGCGGCGCGGCGGCAGCTGCCAGACCACCACCTGGGTGAGTAGCATCAGGGCGGTCGAGGAGACGAGCAGGATCCACGCGAGGCCGGTCTGCTCGTTCAGCGACCACCACAGCATGGCGGCCCACACCAGCCAACTGCCCGGCACGCCGGGGGTGAGGACCCCGAACAGGCCGAGGAGCATGACCGCCGCGACCATCAGGAGCTGCCACACACCCACGCGCCCAGCCTCCCCCAGACCGGACGTTCCCGCAGGTCGCGAGGACCGAACGAGCGGGCCTACGGCGCCACCCAGCCCCTACGGCGCCACCCAGCCCCTACGGCGCCACCCAGCCCCTACGGCGCCACCCAGCCCCTACGGCGCCTCCCAGCCTCTACCGCGCCACCCAGCCCTTCTCGTACGCGTGCCAGCCCAGCTGGAGGCGGGTCGTGACGGCGGCCAGCTCCATCAGGCCCTTCACCCGGCGCTGGACCGTGCGCAGCCCCAGGTCCAGCTGCTTGGCCACGCTCGCGTCGGTCATGCCGGCGAGCAGCAGGGAGAGGATCTCCAGATCGGTGGTGTCCGGGCCCGGGGCCTGCTCCTCGGTGACCTGGGCACCCGCGCCCAGGCGCAGCGGCAGCGCCTCCCGCCAGACCGCCTCGAAGAGGCCCATCAGCGACTCCAGGAGGCCGCTCGCGTGCACCACGAGCGCGGCCGGCTCCGCGCCGCGGCCGGTCAGCGGGACCATCGCGAGACTGCGGTCGGCCACCACCAGCTTGGTCGGCACCCGGTCCACCACCCGGATCTGCTCCTCGCGGCCGAGCGCCGCCGACAGCTCCAGGAGGCCGCTGGGGAGGGTCAGCACCTCCCGCTCGACCACCACGCGGTAGCGCACTCCCCGCCCGGCGGCCAGCTCCTCGGCGTCGTTCTCCATGCCCGAGACGGCGATCGGCTTGCCGGTGACGAGGGCGCAGACCTCCTCGGCGGCGCCGAGCTGGAGCTGGAGGAAGCGGTGGGTGACGGCGCTTGCGCCGGTCACCACCTCGACCAGGTCGTGCACGGCCGGCTCGGTCGCCTCGGCGCGGTACTCCTCCGCGAGCAGCGCCGCCGCCAGCTCGGCCTGCTCCAGTTCGTGCCGCTGCTGGGTGAGGAGCGCGCCGAGCGCGACCCCGGGCGGTGCCGCCACCCAGCGGCCGGTGCGCGCCGACGACTGGGCGGCGAGGCCCTGGGCCTCCAGGCGGCGCAGCGCCCGCTCGGTGTCGTGCTCGGGCAGCGAGAGCCGGTGCGCCAGGTCCGTGACCTCGGCCGCGCCGAGCGCGATCAGCGCCCGGTAGGCGGACTCCTGCCGCTCGTCCAGTCCTATCGCTCCCAGCATCGGTTCCCGCCCCTCGCCGTGCTTCCGGAGGGCCGTGCGCGAGGTTCCGCGCACGTTCTCCGGAGGCATTCGTTCCGTTGGTGACCTGGCGGGAATCGGCCACGGCGTATTCCCGCCTCGCCCATCATCCCTGTACCGCCCCCACCTCTGCCAATGTGGCGCCACCGCAGCACCAACCGCCTCCGGATACAGGTGACTTGCGCCTGTTGTCCGGATTCTGATGGGGAGAGCGATGCGCCCGATTTCGCGTACGGCCCTGGGGGCGGCGACCGCCGCCGTCCTGGCCGTCACCGCGGCCCTGCCGTCCGTCGCGGCCCAGCCGCCGGCCGGCGGATCCGCCGAACGCCCGCCGGTCGGCAGCGAGGCCCAGGCCCGCGCCGGGGAGCGGAGCGGGACGGGGGTCTCCCCGGTCGAAGGCCGGGGGAGGCCCGCCACGGTGACCCTCGTCACCGGCGACCGCGTCCTGGTCAGCCGCGACGAGCGGGGCAACCCGGCCGCCACCGTCCTGCCCCGCGAGGACGGCACCGTGCCGCTCGTCCAGACCCGCCGCTCCGGCCAGGACCTCTACGTCTACCCCGAGGGCGCCACCGAGGCGCTCGCCGCCGACCGGGTCGACGAGGAGCTGTTCAACGTCACCGGCCTGGTCCGCCAGGGATACGACGACGCCTCCACCACCACGCTGCCGCTGATCGCCGTCTACGGCTCCGACCTCGGCCGCTCCGCCTTCGCCGCCCCGCGCGGCGCCCGCGGCGGAAAGGTCCTCAAGACCATCGGCGGCGTCGCCCTCACCGCCGAGAAGAAGCAGGCCGCGACCTTCTGGGCCGAGGTCTCCGCCCCCACGGCCCGCGCCTTCACCGCCGGCCTCGACAAGCTGTGGCTGGACCGCAAGGTCGAGGCCACCCTGGAGCGCTCCACCGCGCAGGTGCACGCCCCCGAGGCATGGGCCGCCGGCTACGACGGCACCGGCACCAAGGTCGCCGTCCTCGACACCGGCGCCGACGCCGAACACCCCGACCTCAAGGGCCGGATCGTCGCCTCGGAGAACTTCACCGACTCCGACACCGCCGACGACCGCCAGGGCCACGGCACCCACACCCTCTCCACCGTCGGCGGCTCCGGCGCCGCGAGCGGCGGCAAGAAGAAGGGCGTCGCCCCCGGCGCCCGGCTCCTCAACGGAAAGGTCCTCGACGACTCCGGCTCCGGCGCCACCTCGTGGATCATCGCCGGCATGGAGTGGGCCGTCGCCCAGGGCGCCGACGTCGTCTCGATGAGCCTCGGCAACCCCTCCGAGACCGACTGCGACGACCCGATGTCCGCCGCCGCCGAACAACTCGCCCAGAACAAGGGCACCTTGTTCGTCGTCGCCGCGGGGAACACCGGCCCGACCCTCAACTCCGTCTCCTCGCCCGGCTGCGCGCCCGGCGTCCTCACCGTCGGCGCCACCGACCGCGACGACTCCACCGCCTGGTTCTCCAGCCGCAGCCCGATCGCCAACGAGGCCCACACCCTCAAGCCGGAGATCGCCGCCCCCGGCGTCGGCATCTCCGCCGCCGCGGCCGGCGGCCGGGGCATCTACGCGTACCAGGCGATGTCCGGTACGTCGATGGCCGCCCCGCACGTCGCCGGCGCCGCCGCGATACTGAAGCAGCGTCACCCCGACTGGACCGCACAGCAGTTGAAGGCGGCCCTCGTCTCCTCCGCCGAGACCGACGTCCCCGGAGACGTCCGCGAGACCGGCGGCGGCCGGCTCGACGTCAAGGCCGCGATCGACCAGACGGTGCTCTCCGCCCCGGCCGTCCAGGGCGGCACCTTCCACTGGCCGCAGGACAGGAGCGACCGCACCACCGTCACCGTCCCCTACACCAACACCTCCAAGGCCCCGGTCACCCTCGACCTGGCCGTCGAGAAGGTCACGGGCAACGACGGCTCCGCCGTCCGGACCTCCGTGGCCCGCCTCGGCAAGCGCAAGGTCGAGGTCCCGGCCGGCGCGACCGTCGAGGTCCCGCTGGCCCTCGACCCCACCGCCCGCCTGGAGCGCGCGCAGTACGGCGACGTCACGGGCAGGGTCGTCGCCACCGCCCGCGGCGGCGTCCACGTCTCCACCCCCTTCTCCCTCTACGTCGAGCCCGAGACGGTCACCCTCCGCGTCAAGCTGATCGACCGCCTGGGCAAGCCGGCCGGCGGCCCCTCCTCGCTCGACGTCATCGGCACCGACACCGCCTCCGGCGAGCGCCGCTTCAACGAGGGCGCCGCCGACCAGGTCTTCCGGGTCCGCCCCGGCAGCTACTTCCTCACCTCCTTCGTCGCCACCCCCGACGCCGGCGAGGGCGCCACGCTGACCGACTCGCTCACCCACCTGGCCCGCCCGCAGCTGGAGGTCAGGAAGGACACCACCGTCGTCCTGGACGCCCGCGAGGCCGCCCGCCTCTCGGTCCGCACCGACCGCCCGTCCGAGGTCCGCGGCACCACCCTCGCGTTCGCCCGCTCCTGGGACGACGTCTGGATGCACGCCGGCACCGCCATCGGACCGCGCACCATCCGCTCCTACTTCGCCTCCGTCGAGGGCGAGGCCCGCGACGGCTCCTTCGAGTCCGGCAGCTACTGGCGCGCCGCCGCCCCGCAGCTCTCCTCGCTGCGCACCGGCGACGGCCTGGACCTCCACGCGGTGACCGCCTCCACCGGCTCCGACAACCTCGACGGCACCGGCTCCGCGCGGCTCGTCGACGCCGGCACCGGCACCCCGGACGAGCTGAAGGCCGCCGGGGTCCAGGGCCGCCTCGCCCTGGTCCGCGTCCCCGACGACACCACCGGCGTCGCCACCCTGGCCAGGGACGCCAAGGCCGCCGGCGCGATCGGCGTCGTCGTCCACCGCGCCTCGCCGCACCGCTGGTACCCGGCCGGCGGCTTCACCGGCGCCGGCCTGCCGGTCCTCGCGGTCCCGGCCGCCGAGGCGGGCGCCCTCCTCGGCAAGCTCGCCGCCGGCGAGGTCACCCTGCGCTGGAAGGCCGCCGCCAAGCCCTCGTACGTCTACAGCCTCGCCTTCCCCGAGACCGGCGAGGTCGAGCGCGACCGCGAGTACCGGGTCCGCGACTCCCGGCTCGGCCGCTCGGAGGTGTCCTACGGTTCGGCCGGCGTCGCCGCGGACTTCATGAACTTCCCCGCCGCGTACCGCCCGAACGGCACCTCCGCCGGCTTCGCCGGCCTGGAGACCGTCCCCGCCCCGGGCAGCCGCACCGAGTACTACACGCCCGGCGACACCGCCTGGCGGCAGATGACCGGCAGCAGCTTCCCCTACGGCGAGCTGATGGTCGGCGACCGGCACGCGTACACCGCGGGCGAGCGCCGCACCGAGCGCTGGTACGACGGCGTCGTCGTCCCGACCGCCCCGCGCGACGACTCCGGCGCCCCCGTCCTCGTCTCCGAGCGCCAGGGCGACCTCATCGGCTTCGCCGCCGCGATGTGGGGCGACGGCGTCCACCACGCCGAGCCGGGCTCCTTCGGCGACCTCGGCAACCTGCGGCTGCGCCGCGACGGCGAGCTGATCGGCGAGAACTCCTGGCCCTTCGGAGTCTTCCGGGTGCCCGCCGAGCGCGGCACGTACGAGCTGGAACAGAACACCATGAAGATCGGCAACCGGAACTGGGCCCGCTCCACCTCCGTACAGTCGATCTGGAAATTCACCTCCCAGCTCGACGAGACGGTCTATTCTCAGGGCATCCCGATTCTCTTCCCCCGGTACGACCTGCCGGTGGACGGACTCAAGACCCTCGCCGCCACCGACGGCCAGCGGATCCGCCTCTCCGTGACCGGTCACGCCGGGTACCGGCCGGGCGCTCTCACCTCGGCCTCCCTCTCGTACTCCTACGACGGGGGCACCACCTGGACCGAGGCACCGGTCACCAAGTCGGGCGGTGAGTGGATCGCGACCGTGAACCACACGGGCGCGACGGGCAAGCCGGTCACCCTGAAGACCGAACTGACGGACGCCAAGGGCAACTCCGTCACCCAGACCGTGGTCCGCGCTTACGACGTGCGCTGACCACGACGGTCCGCCGGACGTCCTTCCCGTGGGGGGTGGGGTCGTCCGGCGGACCACCCATTCGCAGCAACGGTTTTTCTCGTGTCCCGTTTTCCCGGGCCGCCCGCGGTGGACAATAAGGGCATGACTCAGCAGGGGGACAACTGGTGGGACGCGCTCTACGACGAAGCGGCGGAGGAGGTCGCCCCGGCACCACCGGGTGACACCCTCGACGCCCGCTTCGCCTCCGCCACCCGGGCCACCGCGTCCGAACCCACCACCCCACCGCCGCCGCCACCCCCTCCCGCGCCCCAGGAGCCCCCGGCCCCTCCGGCCCGCCCCGCGGCCCACCCGGCCGCGCCGCGCGCCGAGGCACCCGCGGCGGATGTGCCCCCGGCGCCCGCGCCGCCCCGGCCGACCGACCCCGCGCCGCCCCGGCCGGCCGACCCCGCACCGGTCCCGCCGGCCCGCCCCGTCGCGCCGCCCGTGCCGTCCGCCCCGCCCGCGCCCGCCGTGTTCGGGCCGGCGCCCTGGGAGGCGCCCGCCGGCGGGCCCCGCACCTTCCCCTCGCCGCACACCTCCCCGCCGGCCCCGGAACCCGAGCCCGGACCGGCTCCCGCGCCCCGGGCGGGACGGCCCCCGGCCGACGACGCCACCGTGCGGGTGCACCTGCCCGTCGGCCACGAGCCGACGGTCCAGGTGCCGGTGGCCGCGCCGGTCCCCCGGCCGCGTACCGGCTTCGTCGGCAGCAGGCCGCCCACCTACGAGGCCGAGCCGACCGCGCTGCCCACCGCGCGGCCCGGAGAGCTCGGCGACCTGGTCGCCGACACCGTCCTCGACGGCGCCCGCTACGGCACCGCCACCCTCCGCGCCGCCTCCGTGCGCGGCGACTCCGCCCGCTACCGGGGCGAGCCCCGCCGGGACGCCCTGCTCACCGCCCGCTTCGGGCACGACGAGACGGCCCTGGTCCTCGTCGCCGTCGCCGCCGGCTCCCGCGCCGCCGACGAGGCCCACCTCGCCGCCGCCGACGCCTGCCGCTGGATCGGCGAGGCCGTCGGCCGCAGCCACGCCCGGCTCGCCGAGGACATCCGCTCCGGCCGCCGCGGCGACCTCAAGTCGGGGCTGCACCGGCTCACCGACCGCACCTACGGACGGCTCCGCGCCCGCGCCGCCGAGCGGGGCATAGCACCCGACCTGTACACCGCGACCCTGCGCTGCCTGCTGATCCCCGCCGACCCCGACTGCCGCACCCGGGTCTTCTTCGGGGTCGGCGGCGGCGGGCTCTTCCGGCTCCGCGACGGCGCCTGGCAGGACATCGAGCCACTGCTGCCCGATCCGGCGTCGGTCACCGGCGCGCCGGTCGTCGGCTTCGGCTCGACCCCGCCGCACGGGACGCCCGAGGCCACCGAGGAGGGCGACCGGCTCACCATGGACCTCGGCATCACCACCGCGCCGGGGCCGCTCGTGGAGGAGCCCGTGCCGCCGCCGGCCGAACCCTTCCGCTTCCGCGCCTCGGTGGCCCGCCCCGGCGACACCCTCCTCCTCGCCTCGCCCGGGCTCGCCGAGCCGATGCGCGGCGAGCCCGAGCTCGCCCGCGAGCTGGCGGCCCGCTGGACCGGCGCCGAACCGCCCGGTCTCGCCGCCTTCCTCGCCGACACCCAGCTGCGGGTGACCGGCTACGCCGACGACCGCACGGGGGCCGCCGTCTGGGAGGCGTGACGGGCCGGGCCGTGTGTTGATGGACCCATGGCCAAACAGAACGTAGCGGAACAATTCGTGGACATCCTCGTCCGCGCCGGCGTGCAGCGGCTGTACGGCGTCGTCGGCGACAGCCTGAACCCGGTCGTCGACGCCATCCGGCGCAACCCCGCCATCGACTGGATCCAGGTGCGCCACGAGGAGACCGCCGCGTTCGCCGCGGGCGCCGAGGCGCAGATCACCGGCCGCCTCGCCGCCTGCGCGGGCTCCTGCGGCCCGGGCAATCTCCACCTCATCAACGGCCTGTACGACGCCCACCGCTCGATGGCCCCCGTGCTCGCCCTCGCCTCCCACATCCCGTCCAGCGAGATCGGGCTCGGCTTCTTCCAGGAGACCCACCCCGACCAGCTGTTCCGCGAGTGCAGCCACTACAGCGAACTCATCTCCCACCCGAAGCAGATGCCCCGGCTGCTGCACACCGCCGTCCAGCACGCCGTCGGCCGCGGCGGCGTCTCGGTGGTCGCGCTCCCCGGCGACATCGCCGACCAGCCCGCCCCCGAGAAGACCACCGGATCGGCGCTCGTCACCGCGCGCCCCACCGTCCGCCCCGGCGACTCCGAGATCGACGCCCTGGTCCGGATGATCGACGCGGCCGAACGGGTGACCCTCTTCTGCGGCAGCGGCACCGCGGGCGCGCACGCCGAGGTGATGCAGTTCGCCGAGCGGCTGGCGGCCCCCGTCGGGCACGCCCTGCGGGGCAAGGAGTGGATCCAGTACGACAACCCCTTCGACGTCGGCATGAGCGGACTCCTCGGCTACGGCGCCGCCTACGAGGCCACCCACGAGTGCGACCTGCTGATCCTGCTCGGCACCGACTTCCCGTACAACGCCTTCCTCCCCGACGACGTCCGGATCGTGCAGGTCGACGTCCGCCCCGAACACCTCGGCCGCCGCTCCCGGCTCGACCTCGCGGTCTGGGGCGACGTCCGGGAGACCCTGAGGTGCGTGATCCCCCGGATCCGGGCCCGCACCGACCGCCGCTTCCTCGACAAGATGCTGAAGAAGCACGCCGACGCCCTGGAGGGCGTGGTGAAGGCGTACACCCGCAAGGTGGAGAAGCACACCCCGATCCACCCCGAGTACGTCGCCTCCGTCCTCGACGAACTCGCCGACGACGACGCCGTCTTCACCGTCGACACCGGCATGTGCAACGTCTGGGCGGCCCGCTACCTCACCCCCAACGGGCGTCGCAGGATCATCGGTTCCTTCAGTCACGGCTCGATGGCCAACGCGCTGCCGCAGGCGATCGGCGCCCAGTTCACCGACCGGGGCCGGCAGGTCGTCACGCTCTCCGGCGACGGCGGCTTCACCATGCTCATGGGCGACTTCCTCACCCTCGTCCAGTACGAACTCCCGGTGAAGATCGTGCTGTTCAACAACTCCGCGCTCGGCATGGTCGAACTGGAGATGCTGGTCGCGGGGCTGCCCTCGTACGGCACGGGCTACCGCAACCCGGACTTCGCCGCCCTCGCCCGCGCGGCCGGCGCCTACGGGGTGCGCGTCGAGAAGCCCAAGCACCTGGCGGGTGCCCTCAAGGACGCCTTCCGGCACAAGGGCCCCGCCCTCGTCGACGTCGTCACCGACCCCAACGCCCTCTCCATCCCGCCGAAGATCAGCACCGAGATGGTCACCGGCTTCGCCCTCTCCGCCGGAAAGATCGTCCTCGACGGGGGAGTGGGCCGGATGCTCCAGATGGCCCGGTCCAACCTGCGCAACGTGCCGCGCCCCTGAGCCGCCCGGAGCTCCGCGCATGCGGCCAGGCTCGCGGGGCAGGCTTCTCCGTGAGCCTGTTCGACACGATCGTGGGTGGGGGGCTATGGCCGGGAAGGCGCGACAGCCGACTCAGATGCTCAGAAAGGTGGGGGGAGCGGACCTGACCGCGGTGCCGGAGCTCCGGCACGCGTTACGTGAACTCCTCGGCGCCTGGGGCGGTCCCGGTGCCGGCGACGTCGCCGAACTGCTCACCAGCGAACTGGTCACCAACGCGCTCGTCCACACCGCGTACGGAGCGGTGGTGAGCGCCACGCTCGACCCGGTCCAGCTCCGGGTCGAGGTCCGTGACTTCGAGCGCGGACTCACCGGTCCGCTCGTACCGCCCGCCGACGACGGTACGCACGGCCGGGGGCTCTTCCTCGTCAGAGAACTCGCCGACTCCTGGGGCATAGAGGAGCGCGGCACCGGAAAGGTCGTCTGGTTCGAACTGAACGGCGGGGCCGCCTGAGAGGCGGCCCCGCCGTCCGGTCCGCTAACCGAGCTTGCGCTTCATCTCGGAGAGTTCGCGCTCCAGGTTGTCGAACTCCGCGATCCGGGGGAGCGACTGGGTGTCGTCCTCCGCGGTGAGGTCCACCGTGCGGGCGTCGCCGCGGGCGTCACTCCGCCCGACGGCTTGCAGGGAGGGCCGGGGCCGTAGCGGCAGTTGTCCCGGGTCGGGTATGGCGGGTTCCGCGACGGCGGCGGAGACCGCCGGCGTCGCGGAACCCGGCCCGGACCCGGGGGCCTGGCCCCCGCCGGTCCCGGTGGCGGCGCCGAGCGCCGCCACCTCCACCTGACGTCCGCCGCCGCGCCCGAAGGCCCGGTGCTGGCGGTTGAGCGCCTTGATCTGCGCCCGGTCGAGCTTGGCCTGCTCGCGCCGGCGGATCCGGTTCTGCTCCTTCTCCCGCCGGTCCTCGCGGACCTCGTCCACCGCCTCGTCCAGGGTCCGTACGCCCTCCAGGAGCATCAGCGACCAGGCCGCGAAGGTCTCGCGCGGAGCCCTTATCCACCGCACGATGCGGATCTGCGGCAGCGGGCGGGGCACCAGGCCCTGCTCGCGGAGCGCCGCCCGCCGGGTCTGCTTCAGCGCGCGGTCGAAGAGGACCGCCGCCGACAGCGACATCCCCGCGAAGAACTGCGGGGCCCCGTCGTGGCCCAGGCCGCGCGGCGCGTGCACCCAGTTGAACCAGGCCGCCGCGCCCGCGAAGAGCCAGACCAGGAGACGGGAGCCGAGGGCCGCGTCGCCGTGGCTGGCCTCGCGGACGGCGAGCACCGAGCAGAACATCGCGGCGCCGTCGAGGCCGAACGGCACCAGGTACTCCCAGCCGCCGGTCAGGTTGAGGTTCTGCCGGCCGAAGCCGACGAGCCCGTGGAAGGAGAGCGCCGCCGCGACCGCGGCACAGCAGAACAGCAGCCCGTACGAGGCGAAGCCGTAGATGGCCTCCTTGCGTCTGCGCCGCTCCTCGCTGCGTTCCCAGGAGTCCTCGGCCGCGGCCTGGTCACCGGCGCGCTTCCCGCGCGCGAGCACCGCAACCGCCGTCAGGACTCCGGCCACCAGCACGCCGCCCGGAAGCAGCCAGTCCAGCGATATGTCGGTCAGTCTCATGCGGTGTCCCTCGCATCGCAGTGGGGCGTTTGGCCGCCCATACTGTCCGACCGATCGGTGGGCACACGGTGTTTCGGGGCAAGAGCACGCCAACGGGGGCTCAGGGCATACGAATAGGTACCTTCTGGTCGAACGACCGCCCGTGGGGCTGGAGTTGCGTTCGATTCACGTCACTCGCGAGGGTGGTGTGAGCCGCAGGGGGTGGCGGGCGGCTCAGGCGGTCGCGGCGAGGCGGCGGACCCGGTCCGCGTCACAGGTGCGGGGGCACGTGATGCAGGTGTCCTCGGGGCGCAGCGTGTAGAAGAAGCAGCAGGTGGCCCGGTCCCGGGTGGCGCGCGGCGTCCCGTCCGGCGCCTCGGCCCCCGGCAGCGGACGGAACGCCGCCCCGCCCGCGTACGGCTTCTCCGGCCTGCCCGTCGTCCCCGGCAGCAGCTCCTCCAGCTCGGCCATGGCCCGCTCCTCCTCGCCGAGCAGGGCGCCGATGTACCAGAGGCTCTCCACGATCTCGTCCGTGACCATCCCCCACAGGGCGCGCCGGCCGCGCCGCATCCGGGGGCCGAAGCCAGTCAGGAGGGCCTCGAAGTGCTCGGCGAGCGAGGCGCGCACCTCCGCGCGCAGCGCGTCCTCGTCGGGGACGACCCGGGCGCCGGGGAGGGCGGCGGCGGGATCGTCCGGCAGGCAGGCGAACTCCTCGACGCGGACCGTCATCCGGCCCAGGGCCCGCTGGAAGGAGACGGAGTCGACGGGGAGGCGGGGCACCCGGCGGTGCAGGAACCAGGGGACGGTGACCAGGAGGCAGGCGGGCCAGGCGTAGCGGTGGAGCCCGAAGCTGGCGACGACGTCCGGGCGGGCCTGCTGCCCGTAGTCGCGGAGCACCTGCGCGTTGTCCCAGGCGAGGAAGGCGTCGAGGGCGGCTCCGCCGGCCGCGAGCTCCGCGGCGCCGACCCAGCCGGCACCGCGCGGCAGCCGTTCGTCCCCGGCCGACTCCTCGATCCGCAGGCCGGAGAAGACCTCGGCGAGTCGGGCGTACGAGGCCGCGACGGGCGAGGCGAGGGGCGAGGACAGCAGGGCGTGGACGGTCATGCGGACCACCGAATCGCGATCGTTAGCAGGTTAGCCTTACCTTACCCGAAACGTCATCGCCTCTCACCACCGGCGCCCCGCGCCCTGCCCGCACCCCCTGGGCGCGATCCCACGGAACGGTCATTTCGCCTATGGTGCACAGGGGACCCCGGTATCGCGAGCCGGGCCCGGCACGAGGCCGCAGGAGGACCCGGGTGGAGCAGGGCGCAGCGCGCGAGCGGGCTACGGGGGGACCGTCCGTGCGATTCGGCGACCCCGGGAACGGACCGCGGGACGACACCCGCGAGGCCGCCCCCGGCGCCTCGTCCCGGGAGCGGTGCGGACCGCCCGACGACGCTCCCGGCGCCGTGCGCGTCCCCGAGCAGGCCCGCGGCGAGCACACCCACGCGGAGACCCCCCTCCCCTTCCCCGGCGACGGCCCCCGCGCCGTGCGCCGGCACTCGGTCCGCGGCCAGATCCTCGACGCCCTGCGCACCGCCCTCGTCTCCGGCGAGCTGCGGCCCGGCGAGGTGTACTCCGCCCCCGCCCTCGGCGAGCGCTTCGGCGTCTCCGCCACCCCCGTCCGCGAGGCCATGCAGCGCCTCGCCGTCGAGGGCGCCGTCGAGGTCGTCCCCAACCGGGGCTTCCGCGTCGTCGTCCGCACCCCCCGCGAGCTCGCCGAGCTGGCCGAGGTGCGGGCGCTGATCGAGGTCCCCGTCATGCTCCGGCTGGCCCGCACCGTCCCGGCGGCCCGCTGGGCCGGACTCCGCCCGCTCGCCGAGGCCACCGGCGCCGCCGCCGCCCGCGGCGACCGGGCCCACTACGCCGAGACCGACCGCGCCTTCCACCGGGCGGTCCTCGCCCTCGCCGGCAACGAACAGCTCCTGGCCATCGCCGACGACCTCCACCGCCGCTCCCAGTGGCCCCTCCTCAGCGCCCCGGTCCCGCGCCACGCCGACCTCGTCGCGGACGCCGCCGAGCACAGCGCCCTCCTGGACGCCCTCGCCGCACAGGACCTCCCGGTCGTCGAGGCCCTGGTGCGCGAGCACTTCACGGGAGCCGACGGGTGGGCGTGAGCCTCCGCTAGGGTGGGGTGATCATGTCAATCGACCGAGTCACAGGGGGACTTCGGATGAGGACGGGTTTACGCGCCACCGCCGTCGCGGCGACGCTTCTGATCAGCCTGACGGGATGCGCGGGCGATGCCCTCGACGCCCTCGACGAGGCCACGGGCGAGGGCGACAACATCTCGCTCGACGCCACCGGAGTGGGCCGGGCGCTGCCGCGGGACACCGATGTCGTCGACCCCTTCCAGGGCAGCGAGCCGGTCACGGCCGAGGGCGCCGGGGCGGTCGAGCTCTGCACCCAGCGGACGGACGCGCCCTGCGAGGGCGTCACGCTCAGCGGGCTGAGGGAGACCGTGGCGGGCGGGGCGCGGGTCGACTACCTGCTCTTCGTCTTCGGCTCGCAGGAGCAGGCCACCACCCACGTGGAGAAGATGACGGCCGGCTGGAAGAAGGCGGACGTCCAGAAGAAGCGCTCCGTGAAGCCGCTGACCTTCGACAGCGGCGCCGACACCACCGAGGCGTTCACCTACAGCGACCCGGAGGGGGCCAACGTCTACATGCGCGTCGGCTCGGTCGTCTCCTACGTCGCGGGCAGCGGCGTCCCCGCCGAGAAGGCGCAGGAGTCGGCGAAGATGCAGGCCGACCGGATCAGGACCATCGCGGCGGGCCACGACCCGAAGAAGTGACCGCACCCCGGGGGGACCGGACCCGTGACGGGACGGTCTCCCCGGGCCCCGCGCCCACTAAGGTCGTGGTCGACAGCCGCCCGTACCGCGCCGCCCGTGAGGTTGCCCCATGCCGTCCGCGACCCCGTCCCCGGCGGACGGACGCCGACCCTCCCCCACTGGTACGCACCCCGGGGCCGCCGCCCTGCTCGGCTGGCTCACCGACCCCGACGCCCCCCGCCTGTGCGTGGTCACCGGCGCCCCCGGCAGCGGCAAGACCGCCCTCCTCGGCTGGCTCGCCGCCCACGAGACCCGGGCCCGGCGCGGCCGGAGGCGCACCGACCGGATCCTCGTCCCGCTCGCCGGACAGAGCGCCCTCGGCGTGGCCTGGACGCTGGCGAACCGGCTGGGCGTGGTGGCCAGGACACCGGCCGACCTCGGCCACGCGCTCGCCACCAGCGAGGCCCGCCGCACCGGCCGGACCGTGCTGCTCCTCACCGATCTGCACGCCGCCGCCGAACCGGACGCCGTCGCCGAGCTGCTCGCGGGACTCGCCGAGGCCGGGCGGATCCGGCTCGTCGTGGAGACCCGCACCGGCACCCGGCCGCCCCGGGCCGCCCGTACCACCGTGGTCGACCTCGACGGGGAGGGGAGCCCGGAGCCGGCGCGGCCGGTCCAGCCGCTTCCCGACCTCTCCGATCCCGTCGCCGTCTGCGCCGCCGACCCGCTCCACGTCACCACCGGCTACACCACCGCGTCCGCCGACGACCACGGCGGGCTGCGCGACGCCTGGCTGCGGGCCGGGCAGGCACTGTGCGCGGCGGACGGACCGGCCGGCCGGGCGCTGGTGCTGCTCACCGCCCTCGGCGACGGCGCCGACCCCCGGCTGCGGCCGGCCCTCACCGAGCGGGCGGAGGCCGCGCCGTGGCGGGTGCGGTGGGCCCGGCACCGGGGCGACGTCTCCCCGCCGTGGCCCGGTCCGGTCGCCGTGCTCGGCGCGACGGCCGGCGGGCCCTCCGCCGATCTGGTGCTCGTCGGCGACCGCACGGGCACGGTCCGGCTGCTGCGGGAGGCGGACGCCTCCGGCGAGGGGCGGCTGGCCCACCGGGTCGGCGGCCGGATCACCGCGCTCGCGCCCACCGCCGACGGGACCGTGCTGCTGCTCGACGAGCGTGGCCGGCTGCACACCGTACGGGGCACGGCGCCCCGCCCGCCCTATCTGGAGCGGCTCACCGAGGCCGTCTCCACCACCCTCTCCCGGCACCCCGGTACGGCGCTCGCGGCCATCGCGGGCTCCGTGGTGGTGGGGGACCGGCTCGGCTCGGTCCACGCCTTCGGCGTCAACGGCCTCCACCAGGCCGCCTCGCACAGCGGCCGGGTCACCGCCGTGACCGCCGTCGAGTCGGAGACGCCCTTCGTCTGCTCGGGCGGCGCCGACGGGACCGTACGGCTCTGGACGCCGGGGCGGGCGCCGGTCCCCGAACCACTCGCGGAGCGTCCGGCGCCGGTCGTCGCCCTGCACGCCGCCCCGGCCCCCGACGGCCCGCTGGTCGCGGCCGCCTGGGCCGACGGGCGGGTCGAACTGATCCCGGCCGAGGGCGGCCGGCGGCTCGCCTTCCGGCCGGGCCCGGCGGTCCGCGCCGTCGCGGTCACGGCCACCGGGGCGCTCCTCGTCGGAACCGACGAAAGCCTCATCTGCCTGGAACCGAGCGGCAAGTGACAGAGCGTCACCTGATGTCGGCGAGGGCGCTTCGCGGTGTCACATGGCCGTCCGGGGCGTCAACTGCCCCGCCAGCCAGGTCGGTACGCCACCGAGGAGGCGGAAGAGGCGCCGGGCCTCGGCGCGCAGCCGTCCCGCCTCCGGCTCCGTCTCCGTGTCGGCCAGCGCCGTGAGCGCCGGGGCCGTCCCCACCAGATAGCCCAACTCCTCCCGGATCCTCAGCGATTCGGCGAAGCCGTGCCGGGCCTCCGCCAGCTCGCCCTCGCGCAGCGCGAGACCGGCGAGGTGGCGCCAGGTGGAGGAGAGCAGCAGCGAGTCGCCCTGAGCGGTGGCGCCGGCGTGCGCGCGGCGGTACGCGGCCCGGGCCGCCTGCGGGGAGTCGCCCAGGTTCTGGGCGATCAGCCCGCGCCGGTAGTCCAGGAGCGGCCGGCCCGCCTCCGAGGGGGCGATCAGGGCCGCCGCGCGGCCCAGCGCCATCCGGGCCTCGTCGGCCCGGTCCCTGACCCCCAACAGGGTGGAGGCGTAGGCGAGATAGCCGCGTTCGCAGGCCGCCGCCCCGCGCTCCTCGTCGCTGCCCGCGACCGCCTCGGCGGCGCGCAGCGCCTCCTCGGCCTCGGCCCAGCCCTGTTCCGTGTAGAGGCAGCGCTCGATCAGCAGCGCGGCCCGTTCGAGCGCGGCGGCCGGTTCGTGGGCCCGGGGGGCGAGCAGCGCCGCCGCGTCGGCCCAGCAGCCGCGGGAGCGGAGCCGCCATATGGCGGTCTCCACCGGAGTCTCCTTGCCGTAGGCGAGGGACGGACCTCCGCCGCCCCCTGATTCGGAACCAGACATGGCGGTGTCCGCCACATTGCCCTCCCCGAGCGCGCCGTCGAGCTGTTGAGTAGGACGGCATCTCAGCACGAACGCCCGCACCCGGCCAAGGGGTCGGGTGAAAAATTTCACAAAGCCGCGTGACATGCGTGACGCCCCGCCGGGAACGGGTCCGGCGGGGCGTCAGGGGGTGCTGAGGCCCGTGATCACGGGGGTGATCAGGGAGGGGGGTGGTGCGGCCGCCCCCGCCCGAGGGGCGCGGACGGAGGCCCTCCGTCACTCCTCCGGACTCAACCGAACGAGTGAATTCCGCATCCGGCGGACCGGCTCCGTCAGCTCATCCGCAGGGCCAGGAAGAAGTCGAGCTTGTCCTCCAGGCGGGACAGGTCGCGGCCCGTCAGCTGCTCGATCCGGCCGACCCGGTAGCGCAGCGTGTTCACGTGCAGGTGCAGCCGGGTCGCGCAGCGCGTCCAGGAGCCGTCGCAGTCCAGGAACGCCTCCAGGGTCGGGATCAGCTCCGCCCGGTGGCGCCGGTCGTAGTCCCGCAGCGGGTCGAGCAGCCGGGCCGTGAAGGCGCGCCGCACGTCGTCCGGGACGAAGGGCAGCAGCAGGACGTGCGAGGCCAGCTCGTGGTGCCCGGCCGCGCAGACCCGGCCCGGGCGGGCGGCGGCGACCCGGCGGGCGTGCCGGGCCTCCTCCAGGGCGCCGCGCAGCCCCTCGGCCGAGTGCACGGCGGCGCTGACGCCCAGCGTGAGCCGCCCGTCGTCGGCGAGGCCGGCCGAGAGCGGAGCGCGTACCGCCGCGAGCAGGGCGTCGGCGTGCAGGCCCAGGGCGGTCGCCGGACCGTCGTCCTCGCTCTCCGGCAGCGGCCCGGCCGCCAGCGGGACGAGGGCGATGGCCTCGTCGCCGGTGTGGGCGACGGCGATGCGGTCGGCGGACTCGGCGCCGACGGTCGACGGGTCGACCAGGACCTCCTCCAGGAGCGCCTGGGTGACCGGCCCGGGCTCCACGGGGGACTGCCCGCCCTCCTGGTCCCACTCGACGCGCGCGACGACGACCTGCCAGTGCGGGGCGGCCCCGAGGCCGGGCAGCAGCACCGGGGCGGCGACCCGGAGCCGGGCCGCGATCTCGGCGGGAGCCGCGCCCGTCTGCACCAGCTCCAGGACCTCCTGGGCGAGCCGGCGGCGGACCGTGCGGGCCGCGTCGCGCCGGTCGCGCTCGACGGAGATCAGCTGGGTCACGCCCTGGAGCAGGTCGAGACGGGCGGCCGGCCAGTCCCCGGCGTCCGCCTCGACGGCGAGCAGCCAGTCGGACAGGACGCTCTCGCGGACGTCCCGGGAGGCGGGGGCCGCGGCCCGGCCGGTGTTCCGGATCGGGAAGAGCGAGTACGCGGTGCCCTGCACGGTCAGCCGGTGCGGGCCGCGCCGGCCGGTCCGGGTGGCCGCAAGGTGCTCGCCCGCCAGGCCGGCCGCGAGGGCCGGGTCCAGCGGCTCGCCGGCGCCCGCGATCTGCCGCCCGGTGGGGGAGAGGACCCAGGCGCGCAGGTCCAGGTCCGAGCCGAGCAGGTCGAGCACGGCCTCCGGGCCGCCACCCGCCGGACCGGAGGTCATCAGACGCCTGTGGCGGTCCACGACGGCGGCCAGGTCGCCCGCCCGCTCGCCGGAGACCTGTCGAACGACATGCTCGGTGATCGTCGCGAACGCAACGGATTCGTTGACCGCGAACAGCGGCAGCCGATGGCGTGAACACGCCTGTACGAGAGCGTCGGGGATGTCGCCCAGCTCGGCCTCGCCCGCCGCGAGCGCGGCGACGCCCGCCTGGCTGAGGATCCGGACGAAGGGTTCGGCCTCGGCCGGCTCCCCGAGCCAGGCCAGCCCGGTGAGGACCAGCTCGCCGCCGGAGAGGTACCGGCTGGGATCCTTGAGGTCCGTGGTCATCACGCCACGGACCGTACGGTCCAGCTCGTCCTCGCCGCCCAGCAGGCGCAGCCCGAGCGCGTCGTTCTCCAGCAGTGCGCGCAGCCGCATGGTGTCGCCGCCGTTCCTTCGAGTGGGTTGTCGCGTATTCGACGGGTGGGGGTCGGCCAGGTGGTGCCGCCGTTTCCAGGGGGAAACGGTGAGGTGTCCGTTCACCGTCTTTCGTTCGAATCTACAAGACGTGCATGGGCACCGGCCAACTCCTTCATGTTTTCGGTTACTGCACACGGGGCGGGCTGGCTTGTGTACTAGGCCACACACCGCGTGAACAGGACATGAACACCGAAGTCGAGGGCCGAACGTCCCCCAGGGCCCAGACGTCCGACCCCCGATCACCAGAATCACTAGAAGAGAGCCACCATGGACTTCCTTCGCCCCGCCAGCTGGGAGGAGGCGCTCGCCGCCAAGGCAGAGCACCCCACGGCCGTGCCCATCGCCGGCGGTACCGACGTCATGGTCGAGATCAACTTCGACCACCGGCGCCCCGAGTACCTGCTGGACCTGAACCGCATCGAGCTGCTGCGCGAGTGGGAGGTCGGCGAGGAGAACGTCCGACTCGGCGCTTCCGTTCCGTACACGCAGATCATGGAGAACCTGCGGACCGAGCTGCCCGGCCTGGCGCTCGCGTCCCACACGGTCGCCTCCCCCCAGATCCGCAACCGGGGCGGCGTCGGCGGCAACCTCGGCACCGCCTCCCCGGCCGGTGACGCCCACCCCGCCCTCCTCGCCGCCGGCGCCGAGGTCGAGGTCGAGTCGGTCCGCGGCAGCCGCCTCATCCCGATCGACGAGTTCTACACCGGCGTGAAGCGCAACGCGCTCCAGCCCGACGAGCTCATCAAGACCGTCCACGTCAAGAAGGCGGACGGCCCCCAGCAGTACTCCAAGGTCGGCACCCGCAACGCGATGGTCATCGCCGTCTGCGCCTTCGGCCTGGCGCTCCACCCGGAGACCCGGACCGTGCGCACCGGCATCGGCTCGGCCGCGCCGACCCCGATCCGCGCCAAGGAGGCCGAGGCCTTCCTGAACGCGGCTCTGGAGGAGGGCGGCTTCTGGGACAACGGGAAGATCATCACCCCCGCGATCGCCAAGCAGTTCGCCGACCTCTGCTCGGCAGCCGCCAACCCGATCGACGACGTCCGAGGCACCGCCAAGTACCGGCGCCACGCCGTCGGCATCATGGCTCGCCGCCAGCTCGGCTGGACGTGGGAGCAGTACCGCGGCGCCGGCCGCACGCTTGAGGGAGCTGCATAACCATGCGCGTGAATTTCACGGTCAACGGTCGTCCGCAGGAAGCCGACGACGTCTGGGAGGGCGAGTCGCTCCTCTACGTTCTGCGTGAGCGCCTGGGCCTGCCCGGCTCCAAGAACGCCTGTGAGCAGGGCGAGTGCGGCTCCTGCACGGTCCGTCTCGACGGCGTGCCGGTCTGCTCCTGTCTGGTCGCCGCCGGCCAGGTCGAGGGCCGCGAGGTCGTCACCGTCGAGGGCCTGGCCGAGTTCGCCAAGGACCGCGCCGAGCACGGCGGTTGCGCCTCCGGAGCCTGCGGCACCACGCTCGACCAGGCCAAGCGCTGGGAGGCGAAGCCCACCCAGGACTCGCAGACCGGCGAGGGCGTCGAACTGAGCCCCATCCAGCAGGCGTTCATCGACGCCGGCGCCGTCCAGTGCGGCTTCTGCACCCCGGGTCTGCTGATCGCCGCGGACGAGCTCCTGGAGCGCCAGAGCGACCCGTCCGACCAGGACATCCGTGAGGCCCTCTCCGGCAACCTGTGCCGCTGCACGGGCTACGAGAAGATCCTCGACGCGGTCCGCCTCGCGGCCGCCCGTCAGGGAGAGGCGGTCTGACCATGGCTCAGAACACGCGCACCGCTCCGGCGGGCACGCCGACCAACGTCACCCAGAAGCACACCAAGGGCGGCATCGGCGAGTCCACCCTGCGTCCCGACGGCACCCTCAAGGTCACCGGCGAGTTCGCGTACTCCTCGGACATGTGGCACGAGGACATGCTCTGGGGCCAGACGCTCCGCTCCACCGTCGCGCACGCCGAGATCGTCTCCATCGACATCTCCGAGGCGCTCGCGATGTCCGGCGTGTACGCCGTCCTCACGTACGACGACCTGCCGACCGAGATGAAGAACTACGGTCTGGAGATCCAGGACACCCCCGTCCTGGCGCACGGCCGGGTCCGCCACCACGGCGAGCCGGTGGCCCTGATCGCCGCCGACCACCCGGAGACCGCCCGCCGGGCGGCCGCCAAGGTCAAGATCGAGTACAGGGAACTGCCGGTCGTCACCGACGAGGCCTCCGCCCTCGCCCCCGACGCCCCGCTGATCCACGAGGGCCGCGACGACCACCACTCCGGTCACGTCCCGCACCCGAACATCGTGCACCGTCAGCCGATCATCCGCGGCAACGTGGAGGAGGCCCGCAAGCGCGCCGACGTCATCGTCGAGGGCGAGTACGTCTTCGGCATGCAGGACCAGGCCTTCCTCGGCCCGGAGTCCGGCCTCGCCGTGCCGTCCGAGGACGGCGGTGTCGACCTGTACGTCGCCACCCAGTGGCTGCACTCGGACCTCAAGCAGATCGCCCCGGTCCTCGGCCTGCCCGAGGAGAAGGTCCGCATGACGCTCTCCGGCGTCGGCGGTGCCTTCGGTGGCCGCGAGGACCTGTCGATGCAGATCCACGCCTGCCTCCTGGCGCTCCGCACCGGCAAGCCGGTCAAGATCGTCTACAACCGCTTCGAGTCCTTCTTCGGCCACGTGCACCGCCACCCGGCGAAGCTGCACTACGAGCACGGCGCCACCAAGGACGGCAAGCTCACCCACCTCAAGGCCCGGATCGTCCTCGACGGCGGGGCCTACGCCTCGGCCTCCCCGGCCGTCGTCGGCAACGCCTCCTCGCTCGGCGCCGGCCCGTACGTGGTCGACGACGTCGAGATCGAGGCCGTCGCGCTGTACACCAACAACCCGCCCTGCGGCGCCATGCGCGGCTTCGGCGCGGTCCAGGCGTGCTTCGCCTACGAGGCCCAGATGGACAAGCTCGCGGCCAAGCTCGGCATGGACCCGGTGGAGTTCCGCCGGCTCAACGCCATGGAGCAGGGCACGATCATGCCGACCGGCCAGGTCGTGGACTCCCCGGCCCCGGTCTCCGAGCTGCTGCGCCGGGTCAAGGCCCGTCCGCTCCCGCCGGAGCAGCAGTGGCTCGCCGCGGGTGAGCAGGCGGACGTCCGGGCGCTCCCGGGCGGTCTGTCCAACACCACGCACGGCGAGGGCGTCGTCCGCGGTGTCGGCTACGCCGTCGGCATCAAGAACGTCGGCTTCTCCGAGGGCTTCGACGACTACTCCACCGCCCGCGTGCGCCTGGAGGTCATCAACGGCGAGGCCGTCGCGATGGTCCACACGGCCATGGCCGAGGTCGGCCAGGGCGGTGTCACCGTCCACGCCCAGATCGCCCGTACGGAGCTGGGCGTCACCCAGGTGACCATCCACCCGGCCGACACCCAGGTCGGCTCCGCCGGCTCGACGTCCGCCTCCCGGCAGACGTACATGACCGGTGGCGCGGTGAAGAACACCTGCGAGAAGGTGCGCGAGGCCGTCCTGGAGATCGGCCGCCGCAAGTTCGGCTCCTACCACCCCGCGTGGGCCACCGCCGAACTGCTCCTGGAGAACGGCAAGGTCGTCACCGACGGCGGCGAGGTCCTCGCGGACCTGGCCGACGTCCTGGAGGGCGAGGCCGTGGACCAGGAGCACGAGTTCAGGCACCGCCCGACCGTCCCGTTCGACCTGGTCACCGGCCAGGGCGACGGCCACGTCCAGTACACCTTCGCCGCGCACCGCGCGGTGGTGGAGGTGGACACCGAGCTCGGCCTCGTGAAGGTCATCGAGCTCGCGACCGCCCAGGACGTGGGCAAGGCGCTCAACATGCTCTCCGTCGTCGGCCAGATCCAGGGTGGCACCACCCAGGGCCTGGGCGTCGCGGTGATGGAAGAGATCATCGTGGACCCGAAGACCGCGAAGGTGCGCAACCCCTCCTTCACGGACTACCTGATCCCGACGATCCTCGACACGCCGACCATCCCGGTCGACGTACTCGAACTGGCCGACCCCAACGCGCCGTACGGCCTGCGGGGACTCGGCGAGGCTCCGACCCTGTCGTCCACCCCGGCCGTCCTCGCGGCGATCCGGAACGCGACCGGCCTGGAGCTGAACAAGACGCCGGTCCGCCCCGAGGCGCTCACCGGCACCCTGTAGGACCCTCCGGGCGGTGTGTGCCTTCCCAGGAACGTCACACCTTCCCCGCCCGCACCGCCCGGAGTCGTACCCCCCGCAGTACCCGTAGTGACCGAAGTACCCGCAGTACCGCACCACCCCGTTCGTCTCGGGCCGTCCCCCGGGTCGTGCAGCCAACGCAATATCCCAAATCCCGCAGCTTCAACGTCAGAGCTTCCGAAGTCTGATGCGGGTGCCCCTTTGAACCTTGGGAGTAGGCCCCATGACCCAGTCGTCTGTGGAGCCCAAGACCGCCGCGGAAGACGCGGGCTCCGGCTCGCGCAACCCCGCCGGACGTTCTTGGCTCGACCGGTACTTTCACATCTCGGAGAGAGGATCCTCCGTCAGCACGGAGATCCGCGGTGGCGTCACCACCTTCATGGCGATGGCGTACATCCTCCTGCTCAACCCGATCCTCCTCGGGGGGCCGGACGTCGACAAGAACGTCCTCGCCTCCTCGGCCGTCATCACCGCGACCGCCCTCGCGGCGGCGGTGACCACCCTGCTGATGGGCTTCGTCGGCAAGGTGCCGCTCGTCCTCGCGGCCGGCCTCAGCGTCTCCGGTGTGCTCGCCACGCAGGTGGTACCGCAGATGACCTGGGCACAGGCCATGGGCATGTGCGTCATCTACGGTCTGGTGATCTGTCTCCTGGTCGTCACCGGCCTCCGCGAGATGATCATGAACGCCATCCCGCTGCCGCTCAAGCACGGCATCACCATCGGCATCGGCCTCTTCATCGCGCTCATCGGCTTCAACAAGGCCGGCTTCGTCGGCGCCGGCCCGCAGTTCGGCCCGCCCGTCACCATGGGCTCCGGCGGCGAACTCGTCGGCTGGCCCGTCCTGATCTTCGCGGTCACCCTGCTCGCGATCTTCGCCCTCCAGGCCCGCAAGATCCCGGGCGCGATCCTCATCGGCATCGTCGGCGGCACCATCATCTCGCTGATCGTCAACGCCGTCGCCGACATCCCGGCCAAGGGCGCAGGCGCCTGGGCCAACGGCTCGCCCGAGCTCAAGGGCAGCGCGGTCTCCGCCCCCGACTTCTCGCTCTTCGGCGACGTCGACTTCGGCGGCTGGGGCGACGTCGGCTACATCACCGTCGGCGTGATCGTCTTCACCCTGGTCCTCGCCGGCTTCTTCGACGCCATGGCCACCATCATCGGCGTCGGCACCGAGGCCAACCTGGCCGACGACAAGGGCCGCATGCCCGGCCTGTCCAAGGCCCTCTTCATCGACGGCGCGGGCGGCGCGATCGGCGGCGTCTCCGGCGCCTCCGGCCAGACCGTCTTCGTGGAGTCCGCCACCGGCGTCGGCGAGGGTGCCCGTACCGGCTTCTCCTCGGTGATCACCGGCCTGTTCTTCGCGGCCTGCCTCTTCTTCACCCCGATCACCCAGATCGTGCCCCGCGAGGTCGGCTCCGCCGCCCTGGTCGTCATCGGCGCGATGATGATGATGAACGCCAAGCACGTGAACTGGGGCGACAGCTCCGTCGCCATCCCGGTCTTCCTGACCGTGGTGCTGATGCCGTTCACCTACAGCATCACCCCGGGTGTCGCGGCCGGCGTCATCGCCTACACCGTCATCAAGGTGGCGCAGGGCAAGGCCCGCGAGGTCGGCGCGTTCATGTGGTGCCTGACCGCGATCTTCATCGTGTTCTTCGCCCTTCACCCGATCGAGGGATGGCTGGGAGTCAGCTGACGCCCGACCGCCCTCCCCTCACACCGCCTAGGAGACCGACATGCTGGACATCGCCGAAGAGCTGCACCGGTGGGTCGAGCAGGGACGCGACTTCGCCGTGGCCACCGTGGTGGCCGTCGGCGGCAGCGCGCCCCGCCAGCCCGGCGCCGCCCTCGCCGTCGACAGCGAGGGCACGGCGATCGGCTCGGTCTCCGGCGGGTGCGTGGAGGGCGCGGTGTACGAGCTGTGCCAGACGGCGCTCGACGACGGCGAGGTCGTCGTCGAACGCTTCGGCTACAGCGACGAGGACGCCTTCGCGGTCGGCCTGACCTGCGGCGGCATCATCGACATCCTCGTCACGCCGGTCCGCGGCGGGGTCTTCCCCGCCGCCCTGGCCGCCGCCGTCTCGGGGGAGGCGGCGGCTCTCGCCCGGATCGTCTCCGGTCCCCGCGAGCTGCTCGGCCAGGCGCTCCTCGTCCACCCGGACGGCTCGTACGAGGGGAAGCTCGGCGGCCACCCCGAGCTGGACCGCACCGCCGCCGCCGAGGCCCGCGCCCTGCTGGACGCCGGCCGTACCGGCACGGTGGAGATCGGCGAGGACGGCAGCCGCTGCGGACAGCCGCTGACCCTGCTCGTGGAGTCCTCCGTCCCCGCCCCCCGCATGATCGTCTTCGGCGCCATCGACTTCGCCTCGGCCCTCGTCCGGGTCGGCAAGTTCCTCGGCTACCACGTCACCGTCTGTGACGCCCGGCCCGTCTTCGCGACGAAGCTCCGCTTCCCCGAGGCCGACGAGATCGTCGTCGAGTGGCCCCACCGCTACCTGGAGTCGACCGAGGTCGACGGCCGGACCGTGCTCTGCGTCCTCACCCACGACGCCAAGTTCGACGTCCCCCTCCTCCAGGCCGCACTCAGGCTTCCCGTCGCCTACATCGGCGCGATGGGCTCCCGCCGCACCCACGAGGACCGCAACGAGCGCCTCCGCGGGGTCGGCGTCACCGAACTCGAACTCGCCCGGCTGCGTTCCCCGATCGGCCTCGACCTCGGCGCCCGCACCCCGGAGGAGACGGCCCTGTCGATCGGTGCGGAGATCGTCGCCAACCGGCGCGGCGGCAGCGGCGCCTCCCTCACCGGCGCCCACACCCCGATCCACCACGACGGCCCGGACAGCCCGCTCGCGGGCCGCATAGGCTCCGTGGCCTGACCCCCGGCCGCGCGCCCGGCCCTTCACGGCGACGGCCCCCCGTCCGGCAGGACGCGGGGGCCGTCGCCGTCCCGGTCAGTGGGCGGTGCGGTCGCGGACCGCTTCCGTCCAGGCGGGGGGCTCCTCCGCCGGGGCCGGGTCCTCGCGGCGGCCGCCGCGGGCGAAGAAGTCGGCCAGGGGCAGGATCGCCGCGCCGACCGTGACCGCGTCGGGGCCCAGGGTGCCGAGGCCGAGAGTGACGCGGGCGGCGGGGTACGCCAGCGCGTACGCGCGCGCGTGGCGCTCGACCTCCGCCAGGAAGCGGGTGCCGAGGAGGAGCCCGGCCCAGCCGCCGACGAGGATCCGCTCCGGCTGGAAGAGGTTGATCAGGTCGGCGAAACCGGCGCCCAGGTACTCGGCGGTCTCCGCCAGCACGGCGACCGCCGCCGGGTCCGGCTCCCCGCCGTCGGAGGGATACGCGGCGGCCGTCATCGCCGCGAACGCGGCCTCCTCGCCCGCCCCGGTCGGCGGCTCGCCGCCCGCCTCCCGCCACCGTTCGAGCAGCGCCTCGGCACCGGCGTACGCCTCCAGGCAGCCCAGGGCGCCGCAGCGGCACCGCCGCCCCCGGACCTGCACCTTCAGATGGCCCCATTCGAGCGCCCGGCCGGGCGCGGGCGGGTCGGTGGTGACACAGGCGCCGACGCCGGAGCCGAAGAGGACCACGACCGCGCTGCTCGCGCCCCGGCCCGCGCCGAACCACATCTCGGCCTGGCCGAGCGTCTTGGCGCCGTTGTCGATCCGGTACGGGACCTCCGCCGGCAGCTCGACCGCCTCGCGCAGCAGCCGCTCCAGCGGCACCGCGTCCCAGCCGACCGTCTGCCCGTGCACGAGGGCGCCGCCCGCTCCGCCGTCCTCGGGATGCTCGACGATGCCGGGGACGCCGACGCCCACGCCGAGCAGCGCCTCGGCGGGGACGTCCGCCGTGCGCAGCACCTCGGCGATCCCCTCGCGGATGTGGTCGACGACGATCCCGACCTCGTACCGCTCGGCGCCCTCCGCCGCGGGGGCCAGCGGGCGTTCGGTGCGGGCGAGTTCGGTGAGGGTGAGGTCGAAGAGCTCGATCCGGATCCGGGTCTCGCCGACGTCCACGCCGATCATGCGGCCGCTGGCGGGCGCGACGCGCAGCAGGATCCGGGGGCGGCCGCCGGCCGAGTCGACGCTGCCGGCCTCCTCGACCAGGCCCTCGGCGACCAGCTCCGCGACCACGTTGCTGATGGAGCCGGAGCTGAGGCCGGTGGCCGGGCCGAGCGAGAAGCGGCTCATGGGGCCGTCGAAGTAGAGCCGCCGGAGGACCGCGGTGCGGTTCTCGCGCCGCAGGTCCCGCACGGTCCGGCCGTTCGGTCTGGTCACTGGGGCCCCTCGCGGTAGTGGTCCAACGGGCGGAGGTGGGTCATTCCGGGCCGCCTCAGGCCCGGCGCAGTCCGCTGAGCAGCAGCTCGGCCAGCTGGTCGTACGCCTCGGCGTCCGCGAGGCCGGTGGCCGAGGCCACCTGCCTGCGCTGGATGCGGACCATCACGGAGGCGATGACGTCGGCGGCGAAGGCCACGTGGACCTCCCGGAAGACGCCCGCGCTGACGCCTTCCTCGATGATCTCCTTCACCCGCCCGGCGGCGGCCCGGGTGTTCCGCTCGTACACCTCGGCGGCCGGCTCGAAGGCGGCCACGTCGTCGAAGAATTGCGGTGAGACCGGCGCCAGCTCGGCGGAGACGGCCCGCAGGTAGGCGGAGAGCCGCTCGGCGGGTCCGTTCGCGGCGGCGAGGACCGCCTCGACGCGGGCGGTGGCGCGCCGGAAGAAGTGCACCACGGCCGCCCGGACCAGCTGCTCCTTGCTGTCGGCCAGGCCGTACAGGGTGCGCTTGGAGCAGTGCAGCCGTGCCGCCAGGTCGTCCAGGGTGAGCCGGGCGAAGCCCTCGCCGACGAGCAGGGCGACCAGGTCCTCGAAGAGGGCGGAGCGGCGCGCCGCTCCCCGGCCCGTGAGCTTCGGGGCGTCGGCGGCGGAGGTCTCGATCACCTGGACAGTATGCCGGGCCGTCCGCGCGGAGGGAGGACGTCCGTTCGTGAGTGCGCTATTTTTAGCGGTACTGGAGTACCCGTCCAAGTACCACTTTGCGCGCCGATGGAGTCGCCATGGATGTCGACCGCCTGCTTCCCACCCCCGAGGCGGCGGACCTCATCGCCCTCACCCGCGAGATCGCCGACAACGAGCTCTCGACGCGGGTGGACGAGCACGAGGCCGCCGAGACCTATCCCGAGGGTCTCTTCGCCACGCTCGGCCGGGCCGGCCTCCTCGGCCTCGCCTATCCCGAGGAGTACGGCGGCGGCGGCCAGCCGTACGAGGTCTACCTCCAGGTCCTGGAGGAGCTGGCGGCCCGCTGGGCGGCCGTCGCGGTCGCCACCAGCGTCCACACGCTCGCCTGCCACCCGCTCTACGCCTTCGGCACCGACACGCAGAAGGAGCGCTGGCTCCCGTCGATGCTGGAGGGCCGGCTCGTCGGCGGCTACAGCCTCTCCGAGCCGCAGGCCGGCTCGGACGCCGCCGCCCTCGCCTGCAAGGCGGAGCGCCAGGAGGACGGCAGCGGCTACCGGATCACCGGCACCAAGGCGTGGATCACCCACGGCGGCAAGGCCGGCTTCTACGCCCTCTTCGCCCGCACCGCCCCCGGCGGCCACGGCGTCTCCTGCTTCCTCGCCCCCGGCGAGACCGACGGCCTCTCCTTCGGCGCCCCGGAGCGCAAGATGGGCCTCCAGGCGGTCCCCACCACCTCCGCCTACTGGGACGGCGCCCTCATCGAGGAGGACCGGCTCGTCGGCGCGGAGGGCCAGGGCCTCCAGATCGCCTTCAGCGCCCTCGACAACGGCCGCCTCGGCATCGCCGCCTGCGCCACCGGCCTCGCCCAGGCCGCCCTGAACGCGGCGGTCGACTACGCCAACGAGCGCACCACCTTCGGCCGCCGGATCGTCGACCACCAGGGCCTCGGCTTCCTCCTCGCCGACATGGCAGCAGCCGTCGACGCGGCCCGCGCCACCTACCTGGACGCGGCCCGCCGCCGCGACCTCGGCCGCCCCTTCAGCCGCCAGGCCAGCGCCGCCAAGCTGATCGCCACGGACACGGCCATGAAGGTCACCACGGACGCCGTCCAGGTCCTCGGCGGCTACGGCTACACCCGGGACTTCCCCGTCGAGCGCTACATGCGCGAGGCGAAGATCATGCAGATCTTCGAGGGCACGAACCAGATCCAGCGACTGGTGATCAGCCGGGGACTGGCGCGTCCGGAGAGCTAGCGGGTCATGCAATGGAGTGCCCCCTCGGACCGACCGGTCCGAGGGGGCACTCCAACTCATTTTCTACGGCTGGGAGTTCTCATGCCGTCGCGGCTCGGGCTCAGCGCGCCGAGTAGCCGAAGTACTCGCCGCCGGCCGGGATACCGCCCTGACCCGGCTGGTACGTGGTGGCAGCGGTGGAGGTGCCGCCCGGGACCACGTTCGCCGTCGGCAGCGCGTACACCGCGCCGGTGGCGACGGGGCCGTAGGGCAGACCCACGTACAGCCTCGTACCGGTGAAGTGGATGCTCTTGCCGATCTTGGCGCCCGCGGACGGGGAGCCCGGGATGCCGTCGCCGTCACCGGCCTCGACCCACAGGTCGTTGGCGCCGGCCGCACCCATCAGGGAGAAGGTGTGGACGGCGCCGGCGTCCGCGGCGGTACCGAGGTCCTCGCCGGGGACACCGACCGCGACCTTGAGGGTCGTGGCCGAACCGACCTCGCGGGGAGCGAGGTTGACCGCGCTGAGGGAGCTGCCCGCGGCGTCACCGGCCTCGATCGTGCCCGAGACGTCGTCGTCGGCGGTGCCCTGGGTGAGCGCGCGCAGGTAGTCCCAGGTGCCGTCGGCGTTGAAGTGCACGAGGTACACGCCGCCCGCACCCGCGCTCTGCGTCGTTCCGCCGTCGCCCGTGAGGGTTTCGCCCGGGGTGCCGACCGCGAGGATCGAGTCGGTGGCCGTGGCCGCACCGGACGGGCGGTAGGCGACGAGGGCGAGCGCGGCGCCGAACTTGTCACCGGCCTCCGCGGCACCGTTGATCTTCTCGTTGTCCTGGTCCATACCCGTCACCACGGTGGGGTGACCGTTGGCGTCCAGCTTGTGGCTGAACACGGCCAGGTTGCCCGCGCCCTTGTCACCGCCGATGGCGTCACCGGGGGCCCCGACGGCGATGAAGTTGGCGTCACCCGTGACGGCCGTACCGAAGTCGTCGTCGGCCTCGGCGGCGCCGGGGACGTTCGACGTGTCCTGGCTGATGACGACGTTGGTGTCGCCGCGCACGTAGACCGCGGAGCCCGCCTTGGCGAGTGTGCCGGCGGACTCACCGGGAACACCGGCCAGGATCCACGGCTCACCGGCGGCGGTGGTGCCCGCCGCCAGCGCGGCGCCCATGCGGTCACCGGTCTCGGCGACCTCGGTCTTCAAGGCCCCGACGCCGGCGCCCTGTTCGAAGTGGCGGTAGGCCGGTCCGCTGCCCAGGCCGCTCTTGCCGCCGAAGAGGATGTCGAAGAAGCCCGCGTCGACGACATCGCCCACGTTCTCCTCGGACGCGCTGACCACGAGGTCCGTGTAGCCGTCCTCGTTGTAGTCGACGGTGGCGAGGTTGTTGCCGAAGTGGTCGCCGGCCTCGGCGCTGCCGGCCACCCAGTCGAGGTCCTGGTCGATCCTGACGGTGCCCTTGCCGCCGCCGTACACGACGTTGACGTTCCCGGCCGTGGTGTGGGTGCCCACGGTCGCCATCGGGTCGCCGATGGCGATGTCCTCGACGCCGTCACCGTTGAAGTCGGTGATCTTGGCCCGGCCGACCGTGGACTTCAGCCAGGCGGCGAGGTCGTCCACACGGGAGATGACACCGGCCGTGGAGGTCTGGGCCGCATCGATCTCCAGGCAACCGCCCTGGAAAGAGCGGCTGTTGAGGCCGACGAGCTTGCCGCCGAAGACCACCGGGCCGCCGGTGTCGCCCGCGCAGGCGGCCTGACCGTTCTTGCCGGTGACGTCGGCGGAGGTGGCCGTGGTGGAGTCCACGTTGTACGCGCCGGTGTGCAGCCGCATCGGCGCCCACTCGGTCTTCGTACGGCCGTAACCGGCGAAGCCGACCTCTGCGCCCGCGGCGGGCGCGGCGGTCGCGAGCGCGACGGGCGTCACGTTCGTGACGGGGCGGCTCATGCGGAGGAGGACCACGTCGCGGTCGGTGCGCGGCACGATCTCGACGATCCTGCGCTCGGCACCCTGGGTGCCGGCGAGGTCGGAGCGGCCGACGATCGCGGTGGTGGGCCTGGCGGGCGCGCCGGCGGGGACCGCGAGCGAGGCGGCCGGGTCATCGGCGAAGCAACTGGCCGCCGACATGAGCCATTCGGCGTCGACGAGGGTCGCGGAGCAGCCGCGGTCGTGGTCGCCGACGACGATCTTGGCGCTGTACGCGTAGGTGGTGTCCGCGTCGGCCACGGGCGTGCCGCCCGTGACGGCGGACGCGGGTATCGCGGACAGCACGAGCGATCCGGCGGCCACGGCCGCGCCGAGGGCGGCGAGGCGGATACTTCTGGTGCTAGACATGAAGTTCAGTTCCTCGCTGGTTACTTGGACGTGCGGATCTCGACGAGCATGTGGTCGCGGCCCTCGGGGTCGGCGCTCTCGCCGACCGAGGTCCAGGTGTTCTTGGCGACGTCGAAGGACTTCTCCTCCGTGCCGACCGTCATCTCGACCTGGGCGCTCTGGTCGACGCTGCCCTTCACGGCGTACACGGAGGGGATCTCGAGCGTCAGCCAGCCGCTGTTGCCCGTGACCTTGAAGCAGACCTTCTCCTTGCTGCGGGCCCAGACCTCGAGCAGTCCGGTCTCGCTCGCGCAGTCGGCCAGCACGATGTGCCCGTCGCCCCGCTTCAGGACGATGTTCTTCTCGGTGAGGATCTTTTCCGCGTTCGGGTAGTTGTAGTGCTCCACGGCATAGCCGGGAGCCGCGTCGGCCACGGATTCCGTGTTCCCCGTCGCGGGGCCCGCCGACGAAGTCGTCCACAGCACGGCGGCCAATCCGGCGGAACATGCCGCCGCAATG
This sequence comes from Streptomyces sp. NPDC004435, assembly GCF_042873895.1. Classification (NCBI taxonomy): domain Bacteria; kingdom Bacillati; phylum Actinomycetota; class Actinomycetes; order Kitasatosporales; family Streptomycetaceae; genus Streptomyces; species Streptomyces sp. NPDC004435. The sequence continues at coordinate 440,958 of NZ_JBIAMB010000006.1, forward strand.
ATGCGAGTGACGAGTTTCATGCGCACTTCCCTCTTGTAGATCAGGTGCCTCATCCCCTTTTTCTGTGCATAGCGACACCTCCCGACCGGATGCCTCTAAGCCTGTTTCAGGGAAATGCGAGCAAGCCTTGGACGCAGCCGTGGTGACGGCTGCCGATATTTCCGTTCAGGCCCTCTCAGGCCACCTGGCCGAGGCGTGCGAATTCGTCCAGGCGAGCTGAAGTTTCTTTCCGTGGCGCCTCATTGAAGTGCGCATGCCCTCCACGTGTCCAACAGGGCAAACCGGAGGAGGCTGTGCAGGTTCGGCGAATTCACCCGCTGAAACAGCCAGTCTCTCGAAGGTTGTAGGGATGGTCGTGAGGGAATTGTGAAGAACCTGAGGGGCGATCTTCGTCGATGTGTGGGACGTGACGCGGGGATAGAAATTCTGTCGAGAGATGTTTGGGGTCGAAATTTCCAGTTTGCTGGATGGGTAGCGCTTTGCGATCCGTCATGGCCGGCCGGAGAACCTCACCTTGTGCGCGAGCCAATTGACGTTTAACGGAATGGGTGTTGGGATCACGTGTCGACTCGAAGTCCGGAAAGAACCTGCGCGCTATTCGTGCGTCTGTCCGGGCGGCGTGGCGGGTCGGACAGACACAGTGAGAGCGGAATGGAGTCGTGATGTCAGAGCAACCGCGACGGATGCTGAGCAGGCGTCAGACGCTGGCAATCTTCACCGGGGTGGCGGCCGGCAGCGTGCTGTCATCCGGTGTGTTCGGGACGCGCACGGCGTACGCCGCGAGCGGTCCGGGTGGCACGGCGGCGGTGCCTGAGGAATCCGGACTTCCGGACACCGATCGCGGCAAGGTGGTCTGGGCGTACCGAACGGGCCGCCGGGCCGTCCGCGCCGCGGCGGCCACGGCGCTGACGGGCTCCGCCGCGGACATCACGGACTTCCTCGTCCAGAAGGCACCCGTGGCCTGGTCCGAGGACAACAGGTTCGCGCTCGCGGAGTCCCTGGCCACAGCCGGTTCGGCGACGCGCAACGCCATCGGTGCGGCGCTGTCCAGCGGGGACGCAGCGGTCGAGACCCTCCTCCAGGGCGGTTTCCAGGCTGCTGTGGACGAGGATCTCAGGGTGGCCGTGAGCACGGTCCAGGCCCACGGTGCCAAGGCTGTGAAGCGTGACGCATCCGCCGCGCTGACGGCCGATTCGCCCTTCGCGCTGCGCGCCTTCCTGAGTGACGGGCGGTTCGCCGCGCAGGCGGAGGACGACCGTCTGCAGGTGATGACCATTCTCGCCTCAGGGTCACCACAGGTGCGTGAGTACGCGAACCGCGCCATGAACGACGGGTCGGCCAGGGCCGTCCGGTGGTTCCTGGAGACGGGTCAGTACATCGCCCGGGCGCGCGACGAGGAAGCGGCCACGATCCAGCAGTTGGTCGACCTCGTGGAGAAGGAGGGCCGCCGCGCCAGCCAGAAGACCGACGAGGCCGTCGAGCTGTCCGACCAGGCGGTCAAGGCTTCCGAGAAGGCGAAGGCCTCGGCGTTGGAAGCCAAGGCCGAGGCCCTGGCCGCCGAGCAGGACGTCAAGCGCTCGGCCAAGGCGGCAGGGAAGGCCGCGCAGGCGGCCAAGGGCGCGGCCGCGGCCGCGTCGACCGCGGTGGCGGCCTCACGGACGGCACAGGCCGCCGCACAGCGTTCGGTGGCTGCCGCCAACGCCGCCGCCTCGGCTGCGGCATCGGCGGGACGCGCCGCGGCAAATGCCTACCGTGCGGCGATCGCCGCATCCAAGGACAGGGCGATGGCGGGCGCGGCCACCGCGGCGGCGGACGTCGCGCTGAAGCTGGTGAGCTTCGTGCGCACGGTGGCCGCCAAGGCGGACATGGCGGCCTTGGCCTCCGACGCGGCGGTGCGGGCGGGCGACGCCGCACGCAACTCGGCGGTCAACGCGGCCGCCGCCGCGGGCGCGGCGGCCGACGCGGCCGTGGCCTCCGGAGCGGCCCAGTCCGAGGCCGCCGCCGCGAAGCGGGCCGCCGCCGAAGCGGACGCCGCCGCGGCCCGGGCGACCCAGGCGGCCGGCAGGGCGCGGAACCTGGCCGTGCAGGCGGCCGTCGCTGCCCGCGCGGCGCGTGACGCGGCCAACAGCGCCGCCAATCACGCCGAGAAGGCCGCGGCCGCGGCCAAGGAAGCGGCCGCCCACGCCGGTCAGGCGGTCGACTACGCCAACCGGTCCACGCTGGCAGCCAACGCCGCTGTCGAGGCTGCCAACGCCGCCGCCGCCGCGGTCGTCAAGGCGCGGGATGTCGAAGCGGCGGCCCGCCAGGCCGAGGCCGAGAGTCTGGCCGAGGAGACCAGCGAGGCGATCGCGCAGGCACGGCTCGCGGCGAGCGCGGAGTTGAACGAGCTCGAACGGTTCAACCGGGAGCGGACCCAGGAAGCCCGCCTCTCCGCAGAGCTCCTGGCACTCATCGGCTCCGCGGAATCAGCGCTGCAGAACGGAACCGTCGAGCAGGCCGCGGCGGCCGGGCGCAAGGCTGCGGTCCGCCTCCTGGAGAGCTCGGGGACCTGGACCCGTCAGGCAGCGGAGTACGCGCTGGCCGGTTCGGACCAGGACGTCGTCAACTGGATCTCGACCGACCGCGTCCTCGCGCTGCAGCAGGACAACGTCGAGAACGTCGGGACGCAGGCCGCGATGTCGACGCAGGCCGTGGCCACGGCGGCCGCGGCGGCTCTGAAGACCGAGGACCACGCCAAGATCAGGGAGTTCCTGGAGACCGGAGCGATCGAGGCGGCCGCTGAGGACAACCGGGTCGAGGTGGCCAGGATCCTGGCCGACCCCAGCAGCGGCACGAGGGTGCGAAGCGAGGCATCGGCCGCGCTGGACGCGGGGACCGCCGAGGCCGTGCACACCTTCCTGTGGGTCGGTCGCGAGGCGGCCGTTCGCGAGGACGACCGGGTGGCCGCGTCCGCACTGCTCGCGAGCGGAGGTCCTTACACCAAGGCGGCGGCGCAGATCGCGCTCGAGGGCGACACCTTCATGCTCCGCCAGTTCATCTCCACCACTCAATACGACTTCGCGCGGATCGACCACGATCGCGCCACGCACATCAGCGCGATCCGTGCGTCGATCGCACGCGCGGCCAAGACCGCGGCGAATGCGCAGGAGGACGCGGCCCGCGCCTCCGAGGCCGCCGCCATCGCACGCCAGGCCGCTGACAAGGCGAAGGAGTGGGCCAACCTCGCCAAGGGTTACGCCCAGGCCGCGGAGACCTCTGCGCAGGAAGCACGTGACAACGCCGCGGCCGCCGAGAGGTCCGCGGCCGAAGCGGCGAAGTCCGCCCAGACCGCGAGCAACGCGGCCGCCGCGGCAGTCAAGGCGAGCAGCGTGGCACGCCAGGCCGCCACGCGAGCCGTACGGTCCGCCGAGACCGCCGCGCGCTACGCCACGGACGCCGCGATCTCGGCGACGATAGCCCGCAAGCAGGCGATCGATGCCGGCAAGGACGCCGTCGCCGCCGCGCACGCCGCAACCCAGGCCTACCGTCTGGTGGTCGAGGCCGCGGTGCGCGAGGCGATCCAGAAGGCGATCGACAACGCGTCCACTCCCATCAAGCCCGGCGAGAACGGCCTTCCGGCCGGAGCCGAGAGCTGTCTGACCCCGTTCGGCAAGCCCATCCCGTCCGGAAACGGCAACAACCCGTTCGAGCTGGGGTGGAGCTGGCTCACGGGCGGCGGCGACCGGTCCCAGTGCTTCGGCCCGAACGACGGGTTCACCCAGACCTACCGCGATCACCCGCACACGAAGGAGGTGCTCGCGTACTTCCTCAACGATTGGATGCGCACCGGGAAGTACGAGATGGGCCACACGTACAAGTACGACTACAGTCTCGCCGGCTTCCAGGGCCTGAAGTGGCTCCGAGACGCCGGGTTCACGCAACCGGGAGACGGACTCCTGACCGGGTACACCGGCAACTCCGCGTACGCGTTCCTGGGCTCACAGCAGATCCGGATGACCCCCATCCGGAAGAACGCGGACGGCAGCGTGGTGTGGCGGTACACGGCGTTCAGCTCGCAGAGCATCGAGTCCGCGACCCGCCCGCCTGTCATCGGGTACCAGGAGTGGTACAAGGACACCGCCGGCAAGGCCATCAACGGTCTGATCGACTGGGTCAGCGGCGACTCGGGGCCGGGGTCGACCATGACCGTGGTCGTCGAGTTCAACGTGACGCTCGGGCCGTGACGCGCAGGCTGACGAGTCGACGTCGGTTCGCCGCCGCCCTGGCCGCTTCCGCGGTGCTCACCGCAGGCTGCATGGCTCAGGTCGACGCCGAGGACCTGCCCGGCCTGTACCGCGACGATGAGACCGGCGGCGAGATCCGGCTCGAAGCCGACGGCACGTTCACCGCCACTGATCTGTCGACGGACGAGGGCGCCGAACCCGCCGACTTCCACGGCGAATGGGACTTCGTCGACAGCTCCGGCAGCGACTTCGTCTACCTGAACATCGAAGAGCGTGGCATCGGTGAGGTCTCCGGTGTCCAGCTCTACACGCTCGGCGGAGGGAAGGTCGAGTTCAGCCTTCCGGACGGGTCGTGGTCCCTGAGGCTCACCAAGAGCACGGACGCTTAGGGTTCGGTGTTCGTGCGGCGGCGGGCGGGCCCGCGGGCGGGAGCGCTCACAGGCTCCGCCGCGGGCTCCAGTGACATGTTCCCCGGCCTGCGCAGCGGCCCGCCAGAACCTCTGGCGGGCCGCTGCTCCGGCCGCCCGGCGGGCCGTGGCCGCACTGCGAGGCACCGCACCGATGGGGCGGGGTGAATCCGGCCGTTGCGCCGGAGGACGAGCGCGCGCACCGGCGCATCCGTGCGGGAACGGGCCGGCCCTCGCGCCCGAGGAACGGGGGCCGCCGGGTGGATCCCGGGTGATTTCGTTTTGAACAAGTTGGGGCGTATGCTCGGAGTGCCACCCCGGTTCGCCTGTGTTCCCCCGTTTCAGGCGGACCGGGGTCCGGCGTTTCCGGAGGTCACCGCTCCAGGGCCGACACGCCCGCGCGGGCGTACTTCTCGTCGAGGTCGCCCGAGGGCGCGCCCGCCACGCCGATGCCCGCGACCGGGGCGCCCGCCGCGGTGACCGGAGCGCCGCCGCCGAGGAAGAGCGTGCCGGGGATGTCCTTCAGGTGCGGTGCCCGGTCCAGGCGCCCGGCGAGGACCGAGGTCGGCGCGTTCCACGCCACGGCCGTGAACGCCTTCCGCTCCGCCGACGTGAAGGACTGCGGGCCCGCGCCGTCGCCGCGCAGGGTGACGAGCGTGTTGCCGTCACGGTCGACGACGGCGACGGTGACGCGCTGGTTCTCCGCCTCGGCCGCGTCCAGGACCGCCCTGGCCGCCTTCGTCGCCGCGGCGATGGTGAGACGGCCGGCGGAGGCCGTGTGCCCCGCCGCGGCCTCGGTGACCGTCGTCGGGGCGGCGGCCCGCTCACCGCCGGCGCTCGCGGAGTAGGCGCCGACGCCCGCCAGACCGAGGGCGACGATCGCGCCACCGGTCGTCAGACGGGTCCTGTGGGCCTTCTTCACGTGCTTCATAGGGCTGTCGCTCCAGGGCTCGGGGGTCGAAGATCGACTGACGCCTCATCCTCCGGCCGGTCCCGGGCGCGGACGGTCGGCGCACCGGCTGCGGGCGGCGGGCGGAACGGTGGACGCCGGGGTCCACCGATCGGATGACCCCGGCCCCGAGCCCGGTCCGAACGGGGTTCTATGGTGGCGGCGCAGATCGCGCAGACCGCGCGGTCCCCCGCGGGGACGCGCCCCCGGCCCGGCGGCCAACCCGCCGGCAGGGTCACCCGCACGACACGAACGAGGAGTTCCATGGACATCGCCGGCTCCGCCGCTCTCGTCACCGGTGCCGCTTCCGGGCTCGGCGCCGCCACCGCCGCCGCGCTCGCCGCCCGGGGCGCCACGGTCTACGGACTCGACCTGGAGAAGTCCGTCGCCGCCGCGGGGACGCTGCCCGAGGGCGTGCGGCTGATCGTCGCCGACGTGACCGACGAGGACCAGGTCCGCGCCGCGCTCGCGGAGATCGACGCCGACGGCGCCGAGCTGCGGCTCGCCGTGAACTGCGCGGGCATCGCCCCCTCGGCCCGTGTCCTGGGCCGCAAGGGTCCGCACGACCTCGACCTGTTCCGTACCGTCGTGAACGTCAATCTCATCGGTACGTTCAACGTGATGCGGCTCGCCGCCGAGGCCATCGCCCGGCACGAGCCCGACGCGCACGGGCAGCGCGGCCTCGTCGTCAACACCGCCTCGATCGCCGCCTTCGAGGGCCAGGTCGGGCAGATCGCCTACGCCGCCTCCAAGGCGGGCGTGGCCGGGATGACCATCACGGCCGCCCGCGACCTCGCCCAGTTCGGCATCCGGGTCGTCACCGTGGCCCCCGGCATCGTCGACACCCCGATGATGGCCGGGTTCAGCGAGGAGATCCGGGCCGGGCTCGCCGCCAGCGTGACCTTCCCGCAGCGCCTCGCCCAGCCGGAGGAGTACGCCCGCCTGATCACGATGGTCACCGAGCACGACTACCTCAACGGCGAGACGATCCGGATGGACGGCGCCCTGCGGATGGCCGCCCGCTGATGCGGACCCGGGGACCCTCCCGCCGCACCGGGGCCCCCTCGTAGAGCACTCGGTGCCGGATAATTCCGGCACCGAGTGCCGCACGATCGCGTCACCGGTGTTAGGTTCGTGCCATGGCAGCAGCGGCGACGAACCCCCGGACCACCCCGAAGCCCGCGATGCGGGACTCCCTCATCGCCGCGGCCTTCCAGCTCTTCCTGGAGCGGGGCTACGAACAGACCACCGTCGACGACATCGTCACGCTCGCCGGCGTCGGCCGGCGCTCCTTCTTCCGCTACTTCCCGTCGAAGGAGGACGTGGTCTTCCCCGACCACGAGCAGTGCCTCGACGACATGACCCGCTTCCTCGCCGCCGGCGCCGACACCGACGACCCCATGGCCCAGGTCTGCGACGCCGCCCGCCTGGTCCTGCGGATGTACGCGGAGAACCCGACCTTCTCCGTCCAGCGCTACCGGCTCACCCGCGAGGTCGCCGGGCTGCGCACCTACGAGCTCTCCGTCGTCTGGCGGTACGAGAAGACCCTCGGCGACCACCTGCGGGCCCGCTGGGCCGACCGCAGGGACGGCACCCTGCGCGCCAACGTGGCCGCCGCGGCCGTCGTCGCCGCCCACAACCACGCCCTGCGGCACTGGCTGCGCTCGGGCGGCGAGGGCGACCCGCTGGCGGAGGTCGACCGCGCGCTGGAGTTCGTCCGCGCCACCTGGAGCCCCGGCGCGGCCGCGGGCACCTCCGGCGAGGCCGCCGCCGAAGGGGCCGACGACGTGGTCGTGGTCATCACCAAGCGGTCCACGCCGATGTGGCGCGTGGTGCGCGAGGTCGAGTCGAGCCTCGGCGAGGGCTGAGCGGCGGGAGATCACTCCCGGAACACAAAGGGGTCTCAGTATCTCGATTTGAGGGAACTCAGGTCTTTCTTTGCTGGCACTGAGTGCCATATCTTGGGCTCCATGCACGGTCGAGCCGCCGAGTGCGAGGAGAAGGCATCGTGTTCCACACGGGACTGAGGAACCCCGGCGCCGTCCGGACCGAGGAATCGGCCGAGGGCACCGATCTCTACTTCCAGCGCTGCGCCTGGTGCCACACCACCACCTTCCAGCGCCTGCTCTGCCCGACCTGCGGGTCCACCGAGCTGGCACCCCAGCTCAGTGAGGGCGAGGGCGTGATCACCGTCCGCCGCGCCCACACCGCCGCGGAGGCGGACCTCTGGCCGGTGCACATGGCCGAGGGCTTCGTCGTCCGCTGCCGGGTCGACGGGCCGCCGCACGCCGTGCGCCCGGGCGTCCGGGTCAGGCTCGCGAGCGCCGCGGACACCGGGCGCAGGCCGGTCGTCCGGCTCTGCGAGGAGGTCGCGCTGGACGGCTGGATCTGAGCCGGGAGGGCAGGCCGAAAGGGGGTGGCACAGAGTGCCACCCCCTTCGTCGTGTCCGGGTGCCCGACCTTCGTCGTGTCGGGTGTCCGAGCGGGTCAGCGGGTGCCGATCTCCTCGGTGAGCTGCGGCAGCACCTCGAAGAGGTCGCCGACCACGCCGTAGTCGACCAGGTCGAAGATCGGGGCCTCGGGGTCCTTGTTGACCGCGACGATCGTCTTCGACGTCTGCATGCCGGCCCGGTGCTGGATCGCGCCGGAGATGCCCGCCGCGACGTACAGCTGCGGGGAGACCTGCTTGCCGGTCTGGCCGACCTGGTTGGCGTGCGGGTACCAGCCGGCGTCCACCGCGGCGCGGGAGGCGCCGACGGCCGCGCCGAGCGAGTCGGCCAGCTTCTCGACGACCCCGAAGCCCTCGGCGGCGCCGACACCCCTGCCGCCGGAGACCACGATCGCGGACTCGGTCAGCTCCGGGCGGCCGGTGGAGACGCGCGCGGTGCGGGAGACGACCTTCGCCGCGTTGCCGGTGAAGGAGACGGTGACGTTCTCGACCGTACCGGCGGCCGGCGCGGCCTCCGGGGCGGCGGAGTTCGGCTTGACCGTGATGACCGGAACGCCGTGCGAGACGCGGGACTTCACCTGGTACGAGGCGGCGAAGACCGACTGCGTGGCGACGGGGCCCTCGGCGCCGGCCTCCAGCTCGACGGCGTCGGTGATGAGGCCGGAGCCGAGCCGGAGCGCGACGCGTGCCGCGATCTCCTTGCCCTCGCCGGAGGAGGTCACCAGGACGGCGGCCACCCCCTTGTCCTGGGCGATCTGGGTGAGCGCGTCGACCTTGGGGACGACGAGCTGCTCGGTGAACTCCGCGCCGTCCGCGACGTACACGGTGGCCGCGCCGTACTCGGCGGCGGTGGCGGCGACGGAGGCAGCGGCCTCGCCGGCGCCGAGGACGACCGCGGTCGGCTCGCCCAGCCGGCGGGCCAGGGTGAGCAGTTCGAGGGCCGGCTTGCGGACCGCACCGTCGGCGTGGTCCACGAGAACCAGGATCTCAGCCATGATTCCTTGCTCCTGAGGTGGGGTGACGGTCGGTCAGATGAACTTCTGGGACGCGAGGAAGGCGGCCAGCTGCTTGCCGCCGTCACCGTCCTCGTTCGTGACGATCGTGCCCTGGGTGCGGGCCGGGCGGGCGTCCGCCGACTCGACCAGGGTCCAGGAGCCGGCCAGGCCGACCTCGTCCTCGTCGATCTCCAGGTCGTCGAGCTCCAGCTCCTCGACCGGCTTCTTCTTGGCGGCCATGATCCCCTTGAAGGAGGGGTAACGGGCCTCGCCGGACTGGTCGGTGACCGAGACGACGGCCGGCAGCGGGGCTTCCACGAGTTCGGTGGCGGCGTCGCCGTCCCGGCGGCCCTTCACGAGCTCGCCCTCCACCGAGACCTCGGAGAGCAGCGTTGCCTGGGGCAGGTTCAGCCGCTCGGCGAGGAGCGCGGGCAGCACGCCCATGGTGCCGTCGGTCGAGGCCATGCCGCAGACGACCAGGTCGAATCCGGTCTTCTCCAGCGCCTTGGCGAGGATCGCGGAGGTGGCGATGACGTCGGAGCCGTGGATGGCCTCGTCGTTGACGTGGACGGCCTTGTCGGCGCCCATCGACAGCGCCTTGCGGAGGGCGTCCTTGGCGTCGTCCGGGCCGACGGTCACGACGGTCACCTCGGCGTCGTCGGCCTCCTCGGAGATCCGCAGGGCCTGCTCGACCGCGTACTCGTCGAGCTCCGACAGCAGACCGTCGACCTCGTCGCGGTCCACGGTCAGGTCGTCGGCGAAACCACGGTCGCCGGTCGCGTCGGGCACGTACTTCACACAGACGGCGATCCTCAGGGTCACGGCCTGTCTCCTTTCGGTGAAAGCGGTCGGTTACGGGAGGTTGCGGGCCATGACGATGCGCTGGATCTGGTTGGTGCCTTCGTAGATCTGGGTGATCTTGGCGTCGCGCATCATGCGCTCGACGGG
>NZ_JBIAMB010000007.1:0-404742 GCF_042873895.1 Streptomyces sp. NPDC004435
ACGCTTCCTTCGTTCCTGTTTCCAGGCCCTCCGGGCGCTTCCTGCGCTTTCTTCGTTTCCGACTCTATCAGATCTTTCCGATCCGATTTCCTCGGTGCTTTCCGGTCCCGATTTGTTTTTCTCGGGGCCTTCCGGCGCTTTCCGACTTTATCAGAAGTTCTGAGTCGGATTTCCCGCCTCCCGTTCAGCCGGCCGGGCGCACTGCGGCGCCGGGGCTTCCCGTTCTGGCGGAGCCGTAAACGTACTGGAGCGGGGCGCCCCGATGCAAATCGAGGCGCCCCGCTCCGTAACCCTGCTGGTCAGGCCCTTCGGGCTCAGACCTCTACGACGACCGGGAGGATCATCGGGCGGCGGCGGTAGGTGTCGGAGACCCACTTGCCGACGGTGCGGCGGATCAGCTGCTGGAGCTGGTGGGGCTCGACGACGTCGTCCTGGGCGGACTTGTTCAGCGCCTGCTCGATCTTCGGGAGCACCGCGTCGAAGGCGGAGTCGTCGATGCCGGAGCCGCGCGCGTGGACGTGCGGGCCGCCGGTGATCTTGCCGGTGGAGGAGTCGACCACCAGGAAGACCGAGATGATGCCCTCCTCGCCGAGGATCCGGCGGTCCTTCAGCGAGGACTCGGTGACGTCGCCGACCGAGAGGCCGTCCACGTACACGTATCCCGCCTGGACCTTGCCGGTGATGCGGGCGCGGCCGTCGACCAGGTCGACGACGACGCCGTCCTCGGCGATGACGATGTGGTCCTTCGGGATGCCCGTCATCGCGCCGAGCTCGGCGTTGGCGCGCAGGTGGCGCCACTCGCCGTGGACCGGCATGAGGTTCTTCGGCTTGCAGATGTTGTAGAAGTACAGCAGCTCGCCGGCCGAGGCGTGGCCCGAGACGTGGACCTTGGCGTTGCCCTTGTGGACGACGTTGGCGCCCCAGCGGGTCAGGCCGTTGATCACGCGGTAGACCGCGTTCTCGTTGCCCGGGATCAGGGACGAGGCCAGGATGACCGTGTCGCCGGGGACGATCCGGATCTGGTGGTCGCGGTTGGCCATCCGGGACAGGGCCGCCATCGGCTCGCCCTGGGAACCCGTGCAGACCAGCACGACCTCGTCGTCCGGCAGGTCGTCCAGCGTCTTCACGTCCACGACGAGGCCCGGCGGGACCCGGAGGTAGCCGAGGTCGCGGGCGATGCCCATGTTGCGGACCATCGAGCGGCCGACGAAGGCGACCCGGCGGCCGTACTCGTGGGCGGCGTCGAGGATCTGCTGGATGCGGTGGACGTGGCTGGCGAAGCTCGCCACGATGATCCGCTTCTGGGCGTTGGCGAAGACGTTCCGCAGGACGTTGGAGATGTCCCGCTCGTGCGCCGTGAAGCCGGGGACCTCGGCGTTCGTCGAGTCCGTCAGCAGGAGGTCGATGCCCTCCTCGCTGAGACGCGCGAAGGCGTGCAGGTCCGTGAGGCGGTTGTCCAGCGGCAGCTGGTCCATCTTGAAGTCGCCCGTGTGGACGACCATGCCCGCGGGGGTGCGGATGGCGACCGCCAGGGCGTCCGGGATGGAGTGGTTGACCGCGATGAACTCGCAGTCGAAGGCGCCGAGCCGCTCGCGGTGGCCCTCGGCCACTTCGAGGGTGTACGGACGGATCCGGTGCTCCTGGAGCTTGGCCTCGATCAGGGCGAGGGTCAGCTTGGAGCCGATGAGGGGGATGTCCTGCCGCAGACGCAGCAGGTACGGCACGCCACCGATGTGGTCCTCGTGGCCGTGGGTCAGGACGATGCCGACGACGTCGTCGATGCGGTCCCGGATGGTGGTGAAGTCGGGCAGGATCAGGTCGACGCCCGGCTGCTCCTCCTCGGGGAAGAGGACGCCGCAGTCGACGATCAGCAGCTTGCCGTCGTACTCGAAGACGGTCATGTTGCGGCCGATCTCGCCCAGACCGCCGAGCGGGGTGACGCGCAGGGCGCCCTGGGGGAGCTTCGGCGGGGCGCCGAGTTCGGGATGCGGATGGCTCAAAAGTCTCTCCTCACCACACGCGCCACGTACCGGTCGGCACGTGGCGCGCATGACAATCGTGCACTTGCTGTTGTCGGTTTTCGGTTGTAGCCGTTTTCAGTTGTCGCCGTATTCAGTTGTGAAGTCGGATGTCAGAGGTCTACCCCGCCGGCCGCCAGATCGACCTTGAGCTGGGCGGTCTCCTGGTCGGAGAGCTCGACGAGCGGCAGGCGGAGCGGGCCGGCCGGGAGGCCCTGGAGGGCGAGCGCCGCCTTGGTGGTCATGACGCCCTGGGTGCGGAACATGCCGGTGTAGACCGGGAGCAGCTTCTGGTGGATCTCGGTGGCCTTCTCGAAGTCGCCCGCGAGGTGGGCGTCGAGGAGGGCGCGCAGGTCGGGGGTGACGACGTGGCCCACGACGGAGACGAAGCCGACGGCGCCCACGGAGAGCAGCGGCAGGTTGAGCATGTCGTCGCCGGAGTACCAGGCGAGGCCGGAGCGGGCGATGGCCCAGCTGGCGCGGCCGAGGTCGCCCTTGGCGTCCTTGTTGGCGACGATCCGGGGGTGCTCGGCCAGGCGGACGAGGGTCTCGGTGTCGATCGGGACGCCGGAGCGGCCGGGGATGTCGTAGAGCATCACCGGGAGGCCGGTGGCGTCGGCGATGGCCGTGAAGTGCCGGTGCAGGCCCTCCTGCGGGGGCTTGTTGTAGTACGGCGTGACGGCGAGGAGGCCGTGGGCGCCGTCGCGCTCGGCGGTGCGGGCCAGCTCGATCGAGTGGTGGGTGTCGTTGGTGCCGATGCCGGCGACGACGTGGGCGCGGTCGCCCACCGCCTCCAGTACGGCGCGTACGAGCTCCGATTTCTCCGCGTCGCTGGTGGTGGGGGACTCGCCGGTGGTGCCGTTGACGACGAGGCCGTCGTTGCCTGCGTCCACCAGGTGGGTGGCGAGTCGCCGGGCGCCGTCGAGGTCGAGTGCGCCGTCCGCCGTGAAGGGCGTGACCATGGCGGTGAGGACCCGCCCGAAGGGGGTCTGCGGAGTGGAGATCGGAGCCATGGGTAACACGCTACTCGCTGCTCAGCGCCGGGTGTCCCCTCGGGGGGACGTGAGAAGAGGAGCCCGGCACTGCCTGCTCGGGGGTTCAAGCAGTGCCGGGTCCGTTTGATCAGCCTAGATGAACTTCACGAAACGTCGCAATACGGACACTTCGCGAGAGTGGACGAACATCTGTGCCTCAGGGCGCGACGCGTCCGTTCTTGTTGAAGGCCGCGTGGGTCAGCGGCATCAGCCGGGCCCAGTGCTCCTCCATCTTCTCGCCGACCATCTCGATCTCCCGCTGCGGGAAGGAGGGGACCGCGGCCAGCTCGTGCTGGGTGCGCAGGCCGAGGAAGTGCATCAGCGAGCGGGCGTTGCAGGTGGCGTACATCGAGGAGTACAGACCGACCGGGAGGACGGCGCGGGCCACCTCGCGGGCGACGCCGGCGGCGAGCATCTCCTGGTACGTCTCGTACGCCCGGCGGTACGAGTCCTCCATGGCGCGGCCGACCAGCTCGTGCTGGGCCGGGGTGCCCTCGACGAAGACGTACTTGCCCGGACGGCCCTCCTGGACCAGCTTGCGCGAGGTGTCGGGGACGTAGAAGACCGGCTGGAGCTCCCTGTAGCGGCCCGACTCCTCGTTGTACGACCAGCCCACCCGGTGCCGCATGAACTCGCGGAAGACGAAGATCGGGGCGCTGATGAAGAAGGTCATCGAGTTGTGCTCGAAGGGGCTGCCGTGACGGTCCCGCATCAGGTAGTTGATCAGGCCCTTCGAGCGCTCCGGGTCCTTCTGGAGCTCTTCGAGGGACTGCTCCCCCGCCGTGGAGACCCGGGCCGCCCAGAGGACGTCGGAGTCGGCCGCGGCGCTCTTGACCAGCTCGACGGTGATGTCGCTCCGGAGGTCGATCTTCACGGGCTCGGTGGGGGTGTCGGTCACCAGGGATACCTTCCAGTCGCCAATCGCAGTCGCCCACTCTAACGACGTCCGACTCCTTGGGGACGCACCCGCCCCGGCCCTCCGTCTGAAGGATGAGATTCGGCTGCTTCGGTGAAAAACGGCACCAAACCCTCGGTCGGCTCGTCTCTACCTGTGAGGCACACGACAACCCCCGAGGAGAGTGACACCCATGTTCAGGCGGACAGAGGTCGTACCGTTCGCGTTCGTGGCGGAGGCCGACGAGTTCCGCAGTAACGTCACTCCGCCGCCCCGGGAGCGGCTCCGGCCCGGCCAGATCGTCGGGCGTACGCTGCTCGGGCTGACCGTCGCCGCCGGACTCGTGGGCTCCCTGGTCCTCGGGATGCCGTCGCTCGACAGCACGGACTCGCCCACGCGTCAGCAGCAGTCCGAAGCCTCCGACAACCGCTGAGGTAGCCTCACCGGGCACCGCCCCTTCGAGCGTGCTTGTGAGTGAGGAACCGCCGTGCCCCTGACCTTTCTGACGGCCGACCGTGCCTTCGACACCACCGACGCCGTCGCGCTCCCGTTCGACGACCACGACCAGTGGCGCCGTCCGTACCGTCCGGGGCCCTACCGGGTCGGTGCGGCGGCGCTCGCGCTGCTGCTCGCCTCGTTCGTCCTGCTCGCCGCGGTGATCATCGCCGCCGCGGGCGCCGTCGGCGGAGCAGCCGTCACCTTCGGCTTCGCCCTGCTGATCATCCTGGCCGCGCTGCGTCTGCTCCGCATGGGCACCTGGGTGAGCCGCGCCGGCGTGCGCCGCGTCGGCTTCTTCACCACCGGCACCACGCCCTGGGCGAAGGTGGTCGAGGTCCGCACCGCCCAGCAGCCGGTGCGCTGGCTGAACTTCCCGCGCACCGTCCAGGGTCAGGCGCTGCTCCTCGACCGGACGGCCGGCGAGCGGCTGGTGCTGCTCACCGACCACAACGCCGACTTCCTGTCCCGGATCGAGGCCTTCGACCGGGCCGCCGACACCGTCGAGGCGTGGCACGCGGAGTACGGCGTCAGGCGCTGACCGTCCGGCCCGCGTGGAGGGCGATGGCCCGCTGCATCGCCTTGCGGGCCCGGGGGGTGTCGCGGGCGTCGTGATAGGCGACCGCCAGCCGGAACCAGCAGCGCCAGTCCTCCGGCGAGTCCTCCGTCTCGGCCTTGCGCCGGGCGAAGACCTCGTCCGCGGAGTCGCGGTCGATGCGGCCGCCCTGGGTGCGCTTCAGCTCGTCGACGGGGAGTCCGCCCTCGGCCTCCAGCTCCGCGGCCAGCCGGTTGGCCCGGCGCGCGAAGCGGGTGTTCTGCCACAGGAACCAGGCGCCGACGCAGGGCAGCAGGAACGCCACCGCGCCCATGCCCATGGCCGCCGGCTCGCCGGTCAGGAGGAGCAGGACGCCCTCCATCGCCACCACCCCGAAGACCAGCACGAGGACGGTGGCGAGGAAGACGTACGTGATCTTGCCGCCCATGACCGTCAGCCCAGGTCCAGGAAGTGCTCCAGGCCGAACGTGAGGCCCGGGGTGCTCACCACGCGGCGGGCACCGAGCAGCACGCCCGGCATGAAGCTGGAGTGGTGCAGCGAGTCGTGGCGGACGGTGAGGGTCTCGCCCTCGCCGCCGAGCAGCACCTCCTGGTGGGCCAGCAGGCCCCGGAGGCGTACCGCGTGCACCGGCACCCCGTCCACGTCCGCGCCGCGGGCGCCTTCGAGGGCGGTCGCGGTGGCGTCCGGCTGCGGGCCGAGGCCGGCCTCGGCGCGGGCCTTGGCGATCAGCTGGGCGGTGCGGGTGGCGGTGCCCGAGGGGGCGTCCACCTTGTTCGGGTGGTGCAGCTCGACGACCTCGACCGACTCGAAGTACGGCGCCGCGAGCTGGGCGAACCTCATGGTGAGGACCGCGCCGATGGAGAAGTTCGGCGCGATGAGGACGCCGGTGCCCGGGGAGGCGGCGAGCCAGCCGTCCAGCCGCGCGAGGCGGTCCTCGGTCCAGCCGGTGGTGCCGACGACGGCGTGGATGCCGTGGCCCACGCAGTACTCGAGGTTGGCCATGACCGAGTCGGGGGTGGTCAGCTCGACGACGACCTGGGCGCCCGCCTCGGCGAGGGTCTCCAGCTCGTCGCCGCGGCCCAGGGCCGCGACCAGTTCCATGTCCTCGGCGGCCTCGACGGCCCTGACGGCCTCGGAGCCGATACGGCCCCGGGCACCGAGGACCGCCACGCGCAGCTTGCTCATCGCACTTCTTCCTTAGGGGTGGAGGTCAGGAGACGGCCTGGTGGAGGCGGTCCGCCTGCTTGTCCTTCAGCGGTCCTATCACCGAGAGCGAGGGACGCCGGGTCAGTACGTCCCCGGCGACCTCCCGGACCTCGTCCGGGGTGACGGCCGCGATCCGGGCCAGCATGTCGTCGACCGACATCTGGGTGCCCCAGCACAGCTCGCTCTTGCCGATGCGGTTCATCAGCGCGCCGGTGTCCTCCAGACCGAGGACGGTGGAGCCGGAGAGCTGTCCGACCGCGCGGGCGATCTCCTCGTCGGTGAGGCCGTCGGAGGCGACCTTGTCGAGCTCGTCCCGGCAGATCCGCAGCACGTCGTGGACCTGGCTGGGGCGGCAGCCCGCGTACACGCCGAAGAGGCCGCAGTCGGCGAAGCCCGAGGTGTACGAGTACACGCTGTAGGCCAGGCCGCGCTTCTCCCGGACCTCCTGGAAGAGGCGGGAGGACATGCCGCCGCCGAGGGCGGTGTTCAGCACGCCGAGCGCCCAGCGGCGGTCGTCGGTGCGGGCCAGGCCGGGCATGCCGAGGACGACGTGCGCCTGCTCGGTCTTGCGGCCGAGGAGGTCGACCTTCCCGGCCGTGCGGATGACCTTGCTGCCCTCGCGCGGGGCGATCGGGACGGCGTCCGTACGGGTGAGGGCGCCGGCCCGCTCGAAGGCACGGCGGACCTGGCGCACCACCGTGGCGTGGTCCACGTTGCCCGCGGCGGCGACCACCAGGTGGGTGGGGTCGTAGTGCTTCTTGTAGAAGCGGGCGATCTGGCCGCGGGAGAGCGCGTTGATCGTGTCGACGGTGCCGAGGACCGGGCGGCCCAGCGGGGTGTCGCCGAACATGGTCTGCGCGAACAGGTCGTGGACCACGTCGCCCGGGTCGTCCTCGGTCATCGCGATCTCTTCGAGGATGACGCCGCGCTCGGCGTCCACGTCCTCGTCGAGGATGAGCGAGCCCGTGAGCATGTCGCAGACGACGTCGATCGCCAGCGGCAGGTCGGTGTCGAGGACCCGGGCGTAGTAGCAGGTGTACTCCTTCGCCGTGAAGGCGTTCATCTCGCCGCCGACCGCGTCGATCGCGGACGAGATGTCGAGGGCGGAGCGCTTGGCGGTGCCCTTGAAGAGGAGGTGTTCCAGGTAGTGGGTGGCGCCGTTGAGCGCGGGAGTCTCGTCGCGGGAGCCGACGTGGGCCCAGATGCCGAAGGTCGCCGAGCGGACCGAGGGAAGGGTCTCGGTGACGATGCGGAGGCCGCCGGGGAGCGTCGTGCGGCGGACGGTGCCGATGCCGTCCTTGCCCGGGAGAAGCGTTTGGGTACGGGCGACGGCCCGCCCCTCGGAGGAGGGGCGGGCCGTCGTCGCGGAACTACGGGACGTCACGAGGAGGCGTCGTCCTTCGTCTCGTCCTCGCCCTCGATCACGGGGATGAGGGAGAGCTTGCCGCGCTGGTCGATCTCGGCGATCTCGACCTGGACCTTGGAGCCGATCGCGAGCACGTCCTCGACGTTCTCCACGCGCTTGCCGCCGGCGAGCTTGCGGATCTGCGAGATGTGCAGCAGGCCGTCCTTGCCCGGGAGCAGGGAGACGAAGGCACCGAAGGTGGTGGTCTTGACGACCGTGCCCAGGTAGCGCTCGCCGACCTCCGGCATGGTCGGGTTGGCGATGCCGTTGATCGTGGCGCGGGCGGCCTCGGCGGCCGGGCCGTCGGCGGCACCGATGTAGATGGTGCCGTCGTCCTCGATCGTGATCTCGGCGCCGGTGTCCTCCTGGATCTGGTTGATCATCTTGCCCTTGGGGCCGATGACCTCGCCGATCTTGTCCACGGGGATCTTGACGGTGATGATCCGCGGGGCGTTGGGGGACATCTCGTCCGGCGTGTCGATCGCTTCCATCATCACGTCGAGGATGTGGAGGCGGGCGTCGCGGGCCTGCTTGAGGGCCGCGGCCAGGACGGAGGCCGGGATGCCGTCCAGCTTGGTGTCGAGCTGGAGGGCGGTGACGAACTCCTTCGTACCGGCGACCTTGAAGTCCATGTCGCCGAAGGCGTCCTCCGCACCGAGGATGTCGGTGAGGGCGACGTAGTGCGTCTCGCCGTTGATCTCCTGGGAGATCAGGCCCATGGCGATGCCGGCGACGGGGGCCTTGAGCGGCACACCGGCGTTCAGCAGCGACATGGTGGAGGCGCAGACCGAGCCCATCGACGTCGAGCCGTTGGAGCCGAGGGCCTCGGACACCTGACGGATCGCGTAGGGGAACTCCTCGCGGGTCGGGAGGACCGGCACGATCGCGCGCTCGGCGAGCGCGCCGTGGCCGATCTCGCGGCGCTTCGGGGAGCCGACGCGGCCGGTCTCGCCGACGGAGTACGGCGGGAAGTTGTAGTTGTGCATGTACCGCTTGCGGGTCACCGGGGAGAGGGTGTCCAGCTGCTGCTCCATGCGGAGCATGTTGAGGGTGGTGACGCCCAGGATCTGGGTCTCGCCACGCTCGAACAGGGCGGAGCCGTGCACGCGCGGGATGGCCTCGACCTCGGCGCCGAGCATCCGGATGTCCGTGACGCCGCGGCCGTCGATGCGGACCTTGTCCTTGATGACGCGCTCGCGGACCAGGGCCTTGGTCAGGGAGCGGTACGCGGCGGAGATCTCCTTCTCGCGGCCCTCGAAGGCCGGGAGGAGCTTCTCGGCGGCGATCTCCTTGACGCGGTCCAGCTCGGCCTCGCGCTCCTGCTTGCCGGCGATGGTGAGCGCCTGGGCGAGCTCGCCGCGGACGGCGTCGGAGAGAGCGGCGAAGACATCGTCCTGGTAGTCCAGGAAGATCGGGAACTCGCCCTCGGGCTTGGCGGCCTTGGCGGCGAGGTCCGACTGGGCCTTGCAGAGGACCTTGATGAACGGCTTCGCGGCCTCCAGGCCGGCGGCGACGATCTCCTCGGTCGGCGCCTCGGCGCCGCCCTTGACGAGGGCGATGGTCTTCTCGGTGGCCTCGGCCTCGACCATCATGATCGCGACGTCGCCGTCCTCCAGGACACGGCCGGCGACGACCATGTCGAAGACGGCGTCCTCGAGCTCCGTGTGGGTCGGGAAGGCGACCCACTGGCCCTTGATCAGCGCGACGCGGACGCCGCCGATCGGGCCGGAGAAGGGCAGGCCGGCCAGCTGGGTGGACGCGGACGCGGCGTTGATCGCGACGACGTCGTACAGGTGGTCGGGGTTGAGCGCCATGACCGTGGCGACGACCTGGATCTCGTTGCGCAGGCCCTTCTTGAAGGACGGGCGCAGCGGGCGGTCGATCAGACGGCAGGTGAGGATCGCGTCCTCGGAGGGGCGGCCCTCGCGGCGGAAGAAGGAGCCGGGGATCTTGCCGGCCGCGTACATCCGCTCCTCGACGTCCACCGTGAGGGGGAAGAAGTCGAGCTGGTCCTTGGGGCGCTTGGAGGCGGTGGTCGCCGACAGCACCATGGTGTCGTCGTCGAGGTAGGCGACGGCGGAGCCGGCGGCCTGGCGGGCGAGGCGGCCCGTCTCGAAACGGATCGTGCGGGTGCCGAAGGTGCCGTTGTCGATGACGGCCTCGGCGTAGTGGGTCTCGTTCTCCACTATGGGTTTCTCCTACGTTCGTCTTTGGTCCATGCGCCCGTGTGGCGCCGGACGGGTGCGGGAGAAGCACTGAAGTGGCGGGCCGGTCTTCGATCGAAGCACCCGGGATGAGGTCCGGGGGCCACTACCGAGGACCGGCGGCGTGCCGGCTGCTTCTCGCGCGGGTTGTGGCGTTCTGCGACCAGAGTAATTGCCGGTCGGTACTTCGCGCACGTACAGCAAAGGGAGCGGCCCCCTGAAAGTGGGAACCGCTCCCTTCACGGCGTCCTTACTTGGCGCCGCCGGCCGCACCGCGGCGGATGCCGAGGCGGTCGACCAGCGCACGGAAGCGCTGGATGTCCTTCTTGGCCAGGTACTGCAGCAGGCGGCGGCGCTGACCGACCAGGATCAGCAGACCACGACGGGAGTGGTGGTCGTGCTTGTGGGTCTTGAGGTGCTCGGTCAGGTCCGAGATGCGGCGGGACAGCATGGCGACCTGGACCTCGGGGGAGCCGGTGTCGCCCTCCTTGGTGCCGAACTCGGTCATGATCTGCTTCTTGACGGCGGCGTCGAGAGCCACGCGGTTCTCCTCAGGTTTCGTGCCCACGAGTGCCCCTGGTCTACATCTCAGGGGAGCTTCCGTGACTCGGGAGCGGAGGTCCGATGCGCGCTGCTCCCCGAGGCGGGGCCGATGCGGGGCATCGGCGGGTGCTGCGGGTTGCTACAGGGAGCGCGTACACAAACGGCCGTCACACAGCGTACCAGGCGGCTCAGGAGGTGAGCGCCCGGATGGAGTGGTAGACGTCGAAGACCGCGAGGCAGAGCGGCAGCAGCGTGAGCAGCACGAACGTCTCGGCGATCTCCAGGAAGCGGCCCCAGAAGGGGGTGACGCCCTTGCGCGGCACGATGAGGCCGATGGCGGTGAGGAGCGCGGCGACGGCGGCGATGGCCGCGGAGAGCCACACCGTACGGATGTCGAGGGCGGTGCCGTCGCCCTTCAGGGCCTCCAGGACGAGCTCCGCCGGCGGGTTCAGGGCGAGGCCGAGGCCGAGCAGCACGAGGGAGCCGAGGCCCGCCGCGAGCGCGCAGCCGACCTGCGCGGTGTAGCGGAACAGGTGGGCGCGCATGAGCATGGCGACGCCGGTGGCGAGGGCCAGGAGCTGGCCCCAGACGGTGTCGGAGAAGCCGAGGACGGCGGCGGAGCCGACGGCGACCAGGGCGCAGCCGCCGACGAGGCCGACGAGGAGCTCGTGGCCGCGGCGGGCCTGGGCGGCGATCCGGGCGGCGTCGACCGGTCCCTGGGGCTCGGTCTCGGAGCCGTATCCGCCGATGGCGGTCCTGGGCGGTTCGAAGCCGATGGGGAGGCGGGCGAAGCGGGTGGAGAGGCCGGGCAGGAAGGCGAGGGCGCCGACGGCGACCGGGGCGCAGACCGCGGCGGTCTCGGCCGGGGTGAGCTCGGTGAGGATGGCGGCGAAGCCGACGAGCACGCCGATGGTGGAGGCGAGCACGAAGGCGACGAAGGGGCCGTCCCCGCCGGGCGAGACGATCATGAGGATGACGGCGCAGACGAGGACGGCGGTGCAGGCCAGCAGGAACTGGAGCTTGCCGATGCCCTGGCCGTCGGTGAGGGCGAGCAGTCCGGAGCCGGCGACGGCGGCGTTCGCCATGGCGCCGGTGCCGAGGGCAACGGCGGAGCCGCGGTCGTCGTAGACGCGGGCGCGGACGGCGGCGAGCGCGAGGAGCAGCACGGCGGTGACGCCGGCCAGGATGCCGGGCAGTCCGTGCATGTCGTGGCGGGGCTCGGCCGTCCACAGGACGAAGGCGAGCAGGGTGAGGAGGACCGCTCCGCCGAGGAGGCCGGCGCCGCGCATCAGCGCGTCGGACCACAGGGTGCGGTCCTTGGAGACGGCGGAGGCGACGGCGTCGGAGACGTCGTCGAAGACGGCCGGGGGCAGCGAGTCGGCGAAGGGGCGCAGCGAGAGCAGCTCGCCGTCGAGGATCCGCTGGGCGGCCAGGGAGCGGCTGCCGTCGAGGACGGTGCCGTCGCGGCGCACCAGGTGGTAGCCGACCGGTGCGCCGGGCGCCGGGGTCTGGCCGGAGAGGCGGAGCACCTCCGGGTAGAGGTCGGCGAGGGCGACGTCCTCGGGGAGTGCGACGTCGACGCGGCCGTCGGGCGCGACGACGGTGATCCGGCAGAAGCCGGTGCCGCCGTGGAACACGGTGGTGGGAGCCGACTGGCCGGCTCCGCCGGCCGTGGCTGGGGCCGTCATACTCACCTGCTGCTTCCCCTCGTGGTGATCCTGTGATCCCGGTGCTCCTGCCGGCGGGTCCGGCCGCCGGGTCGCGGACGGTGGCCCGTGCGGGCCGTGGTCCGTGCGGGCTGTGGCCCGGTCGGATTGTGACCCGGTCGGGCTGTGGTCCGTGCGGGCTGTGACCCGGTCGGGCCGTGGTCCGTGCGGGCCGTGACCCTTTCGGGTCGTGGAGCGGCGTGGGGACCGTACCCCTCGCCGGACCGTGGAGCGGCGTGGACGGATGGTCCTCGCCGGACCGTGGAACGGCGTGTGGACCGTACCCCCCGCGGACCGTGGAGCGGCGCGTGGACCGGTGGTCCTCGCGCCCCGGATATTGCGCTCCGAATGACCCGATTTTTGCGATAGTTCATGGCCACGCAAATATTTCGGGCCACCCTACCGCCCACCCGTGACCCCGCACCAAAGTAGGATCCCTCCCCGCGGATGGATCCTGTCGCCACGGGGGCGTCTGGAGGAACTTTCCGTCCGGCAACGGAAATTGGTGAGCTGTGAGCCAGATCGTCGTCAAGCGCCCACCGCGGGCCCTGCCGTCCGAAGTGCCTGACGAGCAGGTGCAGTTGCAACCTCCGCCGGAGTTGCCCCGGGGGCAGCAGGAGGGTGCCCTGATGCAGCTCCTGCCGATGCTCGGCATGGGCGGCTCCGTGGTGTTCTTCTTCATGACGCCGAACCCGATCATGCGGATCATGGGCATGGTGATGATCGCGTCGACGGTGGCCATGGCCATCGCGATGCTGGTCCGCTACCGCCGGGGCACCCAGGGACAGCTCGCCGACATGCGGCGCGACTACCTGAAGTACCTGACGCAGACGCGCCGTGCGGTGCTGCGGACGGCGCACCTCCAGCGGGACGCGCAGTTCTACCTGCACCCCTCGCCCGAGCAGCTGTGGGCGCTGGTCGCCGAGGGCAGCCGGATCTGGGAGCGGCGGATCGGCGACGGCGACTTCGCGCAGGTCCGGGTCGGTCTGGGCAGCCAGCAGCTGGCGACGCCGCTGCTCGCGCCCGAGACGGCGCCGGTGGACGAGCTGGAGCCGCTGACGGCGGGGGCGATGCAGCAGTTCCTCACCGCGCACAGCACCCTCGACGGGCTGCCCATGGCGGTGTCGCTGCGCGCCTTCTACCACCTGACGGTGGGCGGGGACCCGGACGCGGCCCGGTCGACGACCCGCGCCATGGTGGGGTCGCTGGCGGCGCTCCACTCCCCCGAGGACATGGTCATCGTCGTCGCCACCGGTGACGACGCCGCCCCGGCGTGGGAGTGGGCGAAGTGGCTGCCGCACGTGCAGGCGTCGGGCCCCGCCGACGGCGCGGGCAGCCGGCGGCTGATGACGACGGACGCGCGGGAGCTGGAGGACCTGGTGCTCGGCCGGCTGGAGGGCCGGCCCCGCTTCCAGGGCCCGAACCACCCGCTGCTCGACTTCCCGCACCTGGTCGTGGTGCTCGACGGGCAGTCCGTGCCGCAGACCTCGGCGCTCGCCTCGCCCGAGGGCATCCAGGGCGTCACCATCATCGAGGTCGTGCAGGGACGCGGCCCCGGCACCCGGGGCGACCTGTCGGTGATCGTCGAGGGCGGTGAGCTGCGCCTGGAGTCGGGGCACGGGCACGTGTACGACGGCAGTGCGGACGCGCTGAGCCTGGACGCCGCCGAGGCGCTGGCCCGGCAGCTCGCGCCGCTGCGGGTGGCGGGCGGTTCGGACGACGACGAGCCGCTCCTCGCCAACCTGGACTTCACCGACCTGCTGAACCTCGGCGACGCGGCCTCGGTCGACGTGAGCCGCACCTGGCGTCCCCGCTCCCGGTCGGAGCGGCTGCGCGTCCCCATCGGCGTCGGCGAGGACGGCGTCCCCGTGATGCTGGACCTCAAGGAGGCCGCGCAGGAGGGCATGGGCCCGCACGGCCTGTGCGTCGGCGCGACCGGCTCCGGAAAGTCGGAGCTGCTGCGCACCCTGGTCCTCGGCCTGGCGGTGACGCACTCCTCGGAGACGCTGAACTTCGTCCTCGCGGACTTCAAGGGCGGTGCGACCTTCGCGGGCATGTCGCAGATGCCGCACGTGGCCGCGGTGATCACCAACCTGGCGGACGACCTGACGCTGGTGGACCGCATGGGTGACTCCATCCGCGGTGAGCTGAACCGGCGCCAGGAGATGCTCCGCGACGCGGGCAACTACGCCAACATCCACGACTACGAGAAGGCGCGCGCGGCCGGCGCCCCGCTCCAGCCGATCCCGTCGCTCGTCCTCGTCATCGACGAGTTCTCCGAGCTGCTGACGGCGATGCCGGACTTCATCGAGATGTTCGTGCAGATCGGCCGGATCGGCCGGTCGCTCGGCGTCCACCTGCTGCTGGCCTCGCAGCGCCTGGAGGAGGGCCGGCTGCGCGGCCTGGAGACGTACCTCTCGTACCGCATCGGTCTGCGGACCTTCTCGGCGGCCGAGTCCCGGGCGGCGATCGGCGTGCCCGACGCGTACTCGCTGCCGAACGTGCCGGGCTCCGGCTACCTCAAGTACGGCACCGACGAGATGGTGCGGTTCAAGGCCGCGTACGTCTCCGGCACGTACCGGGTCAACCAGCACGCCGTGACGCCGGGCGGGCCGCTGCCCGTGGACCGGCGGCCGGTGCCGTTCACCGCGGCGCCGGTGCCGGTGCGCTATCTGGAGCCGACCGCGCGGCCGCAGGTCCCCGAGGCCCGGGCGGCCGAGGACGAGGCGCTGGCCGACTCGGTGCTCGACGTGATCGTGCGCCGGCTGGAGGGGCGCGGCGTGGAGGCGCACCAGGTGTGGCTGCCGCCGCTGGACAACCCGCCGGCGCTCGACTCGGTCCTCCCGGGGCTCGCGGGTGTGGAGGGCCGGGGGCTGACGCAGCCCGGTTACGAGGGCGCGGGCCGGCTCGTCGTACCGCTCGGTGTGGTGGACAAGCCGTACGAGCAGCGCCGGGACACGCTCTACCGGGACTTCTCCGGCGCCGCCGGCCACATGCAGATCATCGGTGGCCCGCAGTCCGGCAAGTCGACGCTGCTGCGCACCCTGATCTCGGCCTTCGCGCTCACCCACACCCCGCACGAGGTGCAGTTCTACGGGCTGGACTTCGGTGGCGGCGGCATGGCGTCCGTCGCCGGGCTGCCGCACGTCGGCGGGGTCGCGTCCCGGCTCGACCCCGAGCGGGTCCGGCGTACGGTCGCCGAGGTGTACGGCATCCTGTCGCGGCGGGAGGAGTACTTCCGGGGCGCCGGCGTCGACTCCATCGCCACCTTCCGCAGGCTGCGGGCCCGGGGCGACATCTCGGTGGCCGACCAGCCGTGGGGCGACGTCTTCCTGGTGATCGACGGCTGGGGCAACTTCCGCACCGAGTACGAGGGGCTCGAACCGGCCGTCGTGGACATCGCGGCCCGCGGTCTGGGCTACGGCATCCACGTGATCATCACGGCCTCGCGTTCCATGGAGGTCCGCGCCAACCTCAAGGACCACCTGATGAACAGGCTGGAGCTGCGGCTGGGCGACACGATGGACTCCGAGCTGGACCGCAAGATCGCCGTCAACGTGCCGACCGGGGTGCCCGGGCGCGGTCTGACGCCGGAGAAGCTGCACTTCATGGCGGCCGTCCCGCGCATCGACGGGATCAGCTCCGACAGCGACCTCGCCGAGGCGACGGCCGCGATGACGCAGGAGGTCACCCGGCACTGGACGGCGCCGGGCGCGCCGGAGGTCCGGCTGCTCCCGCGCGAGCTGGACGCGCACGCCCTGCCTGCGGGCCACGCGGAGCCGCGGCGCGGTGTCGCCTTCGCCATCGACGAGAACAACCTGGAGCCGGTCTTCGTCGACTTCGACCGCGACCCGTTCTTCCTCGTCTTCGGCGAGAGCGAGTCCGGCAAGTCGAACCTGCTGCGACTGATGATCAAGCAGATCACGGAGCGGTACGACGGGGCCTCGGCCAAGTTCTTCGTGATCGACAACCGGCGCGCGCTGCTCGACGTGACGCCGGCGACCCACCTGGCCGAGTACGTGCCCATGTCGAACAACATGGAGCACCACGTCGACGCGCTCGCCGACCTGATGCGCCGCCGCTCGCCGTCGGCGGACGTCACGGCGCAGCAGCTGCGCGACCGCAGCTGGTGGACGGGGCCGAACCTGTTCGTGGTCGTCGACGACTACGACCTGGTGTCCACGTCGAGCGGCAACCCGCTCGCCAAGCTGACGGAACTCCTGCCGTTCGCGCGGGACGTGGGCGTCCGCTTCATCATCGCCCGCAGCGCGGCGGGCGCCAGCCGCTCGGCGTACGAGTCCTTCATGCAGCGCATGATGGAACTCGGCGCCCAGGGCGTCCTCCTCTCCGGCGACCCGCAGGAGGGCGACGTCCTCGGCGGTGTCCGCATGCGCCCCATGACGGCGGGCCGCGGCGTCTTCGTCTCCCGCCAGCGGGGGAACCCGCTGGTGCAGACGGGGCGGATGCCGGAGCTGTAGGGAAGGCGGGGCGGCGGCGCTCGTGTTCGGGGCGGTGTGGCCGTGGTGATAGCGGCCCTGGCCCGAGGTGGGCCTGGAGCCCCCCCGCACCCCCGGGGCCCGGGCGCCCCTCCGCGAACACCCACCGCGACCCGCGGTGGGTGTTCGCGGTTTTGGCGGTGGCGTGCGCCTGGCCAAGTGAAGCTTCCTGACAGGCAGTTCCTCCTCCGACGACCTCGACCCGCTGGACGCGCCACGCTTCCTGTACGGGGTCGCTCGGGGCTCGAACGGCGGGCGTCGCCAAGGGGCAGTGCGTCTTCGAGGCTGGCCCCTGGAGGCTGGCACCGCCGTTTGGACTTCTACGACGGTGGCCCCGAGGAGGTCGTCGCAATCCGGAGCCCGGCCACTCGGCGAGACCCGCGCCGGGGGCGACGAACTTCGCCCGTCCGGAACGCAGTTCGGGGCGCCCCCTGAGGAAGCGCCCCGAACGCGCGACAGGGTGGGCGCCTCCCGCGCGCGCCCACCCTGTGTTGCCGTCGTACGGCTACGGCTTAGAAGAAGCCCGCGGCCCGCTTGTCGCCCGCCTGGTAGGCCGGGGCGGCCTGGCGGACGGCCTTGGAGATGCCCTGCAGGGCCTGGTGGATCGCGCGCGTCTCCTGGTCCCACTTGGCGTGGGCGCCGTCGGCGGCGGTCTTCGCGTCACCCTCCCAGGTGCTGGAGACCGAGCGGATCTTCGTCTGGATGGCCTCGAGGGCCTCGTCCAGGCGCTTGGCCTGGGCGTCGATCTGGTTCGCCGCGTCGTCGAGCGAGGCGTACGTGACGAGCATGATGCCGTCGTTGGCAGCCATGATCCCTCCGGGTGTCGGTGGTGTCGTTCAGGTGGGGTTGGTGCGTGGCTCCGACCCGGAGGTCAGAGACCGGCGATGCCCGAACGGGCCTGCTTCTCGGCGCCCGCGTCGCCGGAGAAGCCCGCGGTGACGTCGACGCCGCGCAGGGCCGCCTCGACCTCGTCGTCGGTGTTGCTGGACGTGGTCCGGGTGACCTGGATGGCCTCCTGGAAGTTCAGCATCAGCTTGGCGATCCGCACCATGCCCTGGTTGATCTCGGTCTGCTTGGCGTCGAACGCGCCGGCGCCGATGCCCTTCCAGCGGCCTTCGAGGCTGTCGATGACGCCCTGGAGGGCCGACAGCTGGCCCTTCACGTCATCGAACTTGCGGGTGAGCTCGTCCTGGAAATCCTTGAGACTCTGATCGCCAACCTTCAAGACTGACATGTGTCGCTCTCCCTTTCTCGGGTTCTCTGTTGAGCCTGCGCCCGCCCGCAGTTCGCGCGGGCGCAGTGTGGTGTGGGGTGTTGTCAGGCGGTACGTCGGCGGCGTGCGACGACGACGCCCACGCCCGCGAGGACGATCACGGCGGCCACGGCGCCGATGACGATCCCGGTGTTGCTGCCGCCGCCACTCTCGGCGCTCGCCCCGCTCTCGCTGGAGCCTGCCACAGGTGCGCCCGACGTCGACTTGCCGTCGGGGGCTTGTGTCGAAGCTGTTGCGGAGGGCGCGGCGGACGTATCCGAGGACGCATCCGCGGACGGGGACGCCGCCCCGGACGCGGTGGCCGAGGGGGTGGTGGACGGGGTCGCGCTACCGGCTGCGGCTCCGCCCGTGGGCTCCTTGGTCAACGGGTTGATGTTCGGGTCGCCTGGGTTGCCCTCGTTGCGCGAGATGTTGGCGTTGGGGCGGACGATGCCGTAGCCGAGGTAATTGCTGACCGTATCGGGCTCCCAGCCGTCGCCCCGCGCGGCGGACTCAAGCATGACGCGGAGGACCTGGTTTCCGGTCCAATCGGGGTGGGCGGACCAGATGAGAGCGGCGGAGGCGGAGGCGATGGCGGTGGAGAAGCTGGTGCCGTAGTTGAGGCAGTACTTCGTCAGGCTCTTGTCGCAGTAGGCGGGGATGTTCGTTCCCGGGGCTGCGATGTCGATGGTTTCGCCGTGCTGCGAGTAGTCGGCCACCGAGCCGTCCTGATCGCTCGCCGCGACAGCGATGGCCTCGGGGTAACTCGCGGGGTACTGCTTCTTGTTGCCCTTGGCGGCGTTGTTGCCCGCACCCGCGAAGACCAATTTCCCCTTTTGCATGGCGTATTGGACAGCTTCCCTGCCCTCTTCGTTGTAGTAGTCGCTGGCCATGGAGATATTGATGATCTTTGCCGGACTGTTGGCAGCTGCCATGATCGCCTCTGCCATGTCGAAGGCGTTGACGGTCTGCTCATTCTGCAGTTCGGTGTCGCTCACCCGGTAGGGAATCACCTTGGCGTCCGGGGCCAGCCCCCGAAGTCCGCCCTGTGCTCCGGATCCCACGATGAGTTCGGCGACCGTCGTTCCGTGGCCGTCGTAGTCGTCCGTCTCATCGCCCTTGGTCTCGGACGCGTCCCAGCCCTTCAACACCTTGCCCTTGAGGGACGGGGTGCCCGGATCGACTCCCGAGTCGATGACGGCGACGGTGACGCCCTTGCCGGTCGCCTTCTTCCAGATCTCCTCAGCGCCCATCGCGTCCAGGTACCACTGCTGCGACCGCGCGTCGGCAGCGACCGCCGTCGGAGCGACCCCGACGAGCGCCGTCGCCAGCACCACGGTCGTCGTGGTGCCGAGCAGCGCTCGACGGAGCCTGCCGCTCTCGATCATTCCTGCCGTCATCCTGACTTCCGAGCCTTCCGCGTGGTTAGTCGATCACCGGCGGCACGGCGCCGCGCCGACGGTTGTTCCAGGTCTCTTCGTCTTCCGTCAGGTAGTCGGGGCGCGAAGAGCCCTCACGCTCCTGCTCCTCACGGCCAGGGCGCTGGGTGCCACGGCCGCCCATGCCACGGGGTGTCCCGACCACTCCGTTGGAGCTGGGGGTGCCCCGTCCTGCGGGACGCGGCGTCGCCTTGGCGTTGTTCGCGCCGACCACGCCGGACTGGGTGGGGCGTGCCCCCGCCGTACGGCCGGCCGCCGCGCCCTCGCTGCCGACGACGGTGCCCCGCGGGATCCGCGACCCCGTGCTCCCGCCAGTGGCGCGCTGCGGAGTGCCGCCCATGATGGGGTTGGCCCTGCCACCTGCTGCACGACCGGTGGCAGGCTGACCGGGACGACCCGTCTGCGGCGTGGCGCGCCCCGCCTGAGCGGACTGGCCGGTGGCGGGCGGGCCGCCGGCACGCCCCATGGGACCGGCGGTCCGCCCCGTCGCCGGGGAACCCGTCGGGCTGCCGGGACGGCCCACCGCCGGAGAGCTGGTCGGGCCGCCCGGACGGCCCACCATGGGTGAGCTCGTGGGGCCGCCCGTACGGCCCAGCGCCTGCGGGCCCTTCGGGCCGCCGGTGCGGCCGACGGCCGGCTGGGCCGTCGGCCCGACCGGGCGGCCGGTCCCGGTCCGGCCGGGGGCGGTACGCGGCCCGCCAGGATTGCCGGTGATCTTGGGTCCACCGGTGCGCGGCGGAGTGCCCAGCGTCAGCGGCGGAGGCATCCCGGGCCCGGTCGGGGGCGGGGTGTTGGTGGGCGCCGTCGGCGTGGGCGGGGTGTTCGTGAGCGTGGGCGGCGGGGGCGTCTTGACCGTGTCGATCTGCACCCTCGTGTCGTCCGAGGGCTTCTCGCGGATCGGGTCGGAGCCGTTGAGCTGATCACCCGTGCGGGGCATCGTCTGGGTTGTGCGGTCCTCAACCGAGCTGATGGGTCCGGAGGACTCCCTCGACAGGCCGTCCCGAGACGCTGAAGCAGAGCCCGATGCACTTCCTCCCGGGCCTCCGTCAACCAACCCGGACGGCAAAGGCACCCCTGCCTTGTACGCCTCTGGCGGCTTCGGCAGCTGCTGCCCCTGGAGCGTGCTCTGCGACACCGCGTAGAACGACGCCAGGCGGTTCATCTGGTTGATGGCCTCCTGGCGGTTCTTCTCCGCCTGGACGGCCTTCTGGTAGTCGTCGTTCTTCTCGACCTTCTCGACCTCGGTGAAGTCCGTGGGCTTCTTCTGGACGAGGCGGCTGTCGCGCGGCGGCCTGGCGTTGCGGACCGAGGTCAGGCCGGTGCTGGCGACCTTCATCTGGGAGCCGACCGCGTTGGCGACCTTGCCGATGTCCCAGGCGTAGGTCACGACCTCGGAGCCGTAGCGCTGGAACTCGACGGCGGCCTCGCCCTTCCACTCGACGCCGGCGACGAAGCTGTTCAGCTCCTTGGCGGCGGCGTTGAGGGACTTGGTGGCGTTCTCCAGGGCCTCGCCGGCCTGCTCCAGGTCGGAGGGGTTGGAGCTTTCGAGGAGGTCGAGCATGTCGTTGAGCCGAGCGCCCTCGAAGGAGGTCTCGCCATAGACGCTGCCCTTGGGGCGCAGGCGGAAGTCGCCGCCGAACGGGAAGGGGAGCTTGATGTCGTCCAGCTTCTCCAGGAATTCCGTGGCCTGGTGCTTGGCGTTGATCTGCTCCGTGTCCTTGGCCTGAGCCTGCTCCTGCGGCGTCAGGTCGGAGGGAGGGGGCGTACTCGGGTTGGGGGTCTTCTCTTCACTCATCGTTCGTCACCCGATCCCTTCCGTCGCCTTGCCGGTGTCGCCGCGCCGGTCGGCGGGCTGCGCCGGGTCCTTGGTCCGCTTCTGCTCCTCGGCCTGGATGGCCTCGGCGCGCTCCTCGCTGAGGCGCGCGCGGATCTCGTGGAACCGCCGCCGCTGGTCGTCCTCCACGTTGCCGTAGCCGACGTCGGCCGCGTGGACGCCGATCTGGAGGAGTTCGATCTGGCCGCTGAGGGACTTCGACAGGGCGACGAGCGAGGCGTGGACCCGCTCGTACTCCGTGAAGAAGCCGTCCGCCTCTGCGAAGGCCATGCCGGTGCCGAGCGAGGCGCGTGTCACGCGGTTCTGCCCCAGCTTCGAGGCTCCGCCCGCGCTCGCCTCCAGGTCCGAGATGACCCCGTCGACCTTGTCACGGAACTTCTTCAGCTCACCGACGCCGAGCTCAAGGTTACTCGCCACCGTCGCCCCCGCCCCCGTCACCCGTTACCTCGGACACGAGCCAATCCTCCCCGTTTGCTCCTGCTGTCCTGCATTGCGATCGTGGCGACTCGCCATCCACCGATCACGCGCTTACCACTCTAGTGATTGCGACTGACAGGCCCAAGTCTCTTGTTCGTCACGAGACTTCTACAGTTCGTTTGTCATGATCGACGCTATCAGTCGTGTGCGTCTGCAATGATCACCGGCCCGCCACGGCGGCCCGCCGTCTCCGGTGGTCCCGCAGCGCCACCGCCGAGCCGGCGATCGCCGCGACCAGGACGCCTCCGCTGACGACCACGTAGGTGGCCAGGCGGGTGGCTCGCTGTTCGGGGGTCTCTCCGAGGTGGAGGGCCGCCGGGGTGGGAGCCTCGGCCCGGGTGACGCCCTCGTGGGCGACGGGCCTCTCGATGGGCTTGTCGTCCTCGGTGAGGGCCCTGACCGGGTCGGCCACGCCCCAGCCGACGAGGCGGTCGTGGCCGGCGACGGAGCGTTCGGCGGTCTGCTGGATCTGGGCGACGATCTGCTCCTGCGTCCAGTCCATGTGCTTGCTCTTGACCAGGGCGGCGAGGCCGGCGACGTACGGGGCGGAGAAGCTGGTGCCGTTGTCGGCGCAGTGGCCGCCGGCGGGGACCGTGGAGACCATGTCGACGCCGGGCGCGGCCACACCGACGAAGTCGCCGGACTGGGAGAACTGGGCGCGTTCGTTGTTGCGGTCCGAGGCGGCGACGGCGAGGACGCCCTTGTACGAGGCCGGGTAGGTGGCCTTGACGTTGCCGCCCAGGCCGTCGTTGCCGGCCGAGGCGACGACGACGATCTCGCGCTCCAGTGCCTCGTTGACGGCGTCCTCCAGGAGGGGGGTCGGCTTGACCGCGTTCGCCGTGTCCTGGGAGATGTTGATCACGTGCGCCTTCTTGGCGATGGCGTGGCGGATCGCCGTGGCGAGCGTCTCCGCGGTGCCGTTGCCGTCGGCGTCGTTCTGCTGGACGGGGATGATCGTGGCGTCCGGGGCCAGGCCGACGAAGCCGGTGCCCTTGGCCGGGCGGGCGGCGATGATGCCGGCGACCTTGGTGCCGTGACCGACGGTGTCGGTGGTGCCGTTCTCCTTGCCGCGCTTCAGCTTGTAGCCGTTGGCGTCCTTGGCGCTCTTCGGGATCAGGTTGATCCCGGCCTTGGCGTCGACGGCCTTGGCCAGCTGCGGGTTCCTGACGTCGACGCCGGTGTCGATGACGGCGACGCGGACGTTCTTGCCGGTCGACTGTGCCCAGAGTTCGTCGAGTTGGACGCGCTGGAGGGACCAGGGGCGGCCCTCGTACGGCTTGTTGGGGAAGGTGCACTGGCCGCCGTCGTCGGCCTGTGCCGTGGTGAGCGGGAGTCCGAGGGCGCAGAGCGCCGTCGTGGCGAGGACGAGCGGGATGCGCCCGGAGCGGCGCGCGGGCGTGCTCATGAGCCCTGGGGCTGGCGGGCACCGCCGGTGGAGAGGCGGGGGCCGGTGGGCAGGAAGGTGGACCACTCGGCGGGGATGGGCAGGGGCTCGATGTTCTTGTAGCCGAGGCGGTTCTGCGCCTGCTGCGCCTCGGCCTGCCGGGCCTGCTTCTCCTCCTCGGAGCCGGAGGAACCGATGCCGGAGTCGTCGGTGGCGGAGTCGCCGTTCGACTGCATCGCGTACCGCAGGCCGGTGTCGGTGACGAGGAAGAGGAAGCCGCTGGAGGTCGTGGAGCCCTTGAACTGGCGGAAGAGCTGGCCGGAGCCGGGGGTGACGTACGCGCTGCTGGAGCCGGTCGGCAGGGTCGCGGGGAAGTCCTTGCCCGCCCAGGTGCTGAGGGTGGTGGTGCCCTTGTCCTCGTCGACCGCGCGGAGCACGTTGCAGACGGTGTTGCGGCTGCCTTCGTCGGTGCTGGCCTCGTTGACGGGCACGGGCGCGGCCGTCGGCCACTTCTTGTCCCCGTTGAAGGTGTCGCCCGGTGACAGGAAGGCGCCGCCGCTCTGCGGGCTGGGCCGGCCGGCCTGGCCGAGAGGGACGAGCTGACGGCTGTTGAGGAGTAGTTTGGCGGTGAAGTCCGAGACGGGGGCGACCCGGTCCTGGAGCACCACGTACATCTGCTGCCTGGTGCCGTCGGTCGCGGAGATGACCATGCCGACCTTGGCGACCGACGGCAACAGGCCGTCGGCGACGGAGGCGGCGCCCGGCTCGCCGGGGACGCGGGGGAAGGAGATGGTGTCGCCCTTGTGGAGGGTGTTCAGCCACGCCTCCGAGACGCGCTGGGCGACGCGGTTCTGGCCGACGAGCTGACGCAGCAGCAGTTCGTCCTTCTCCACGGGGTACGCGGTCCCCTGGGCGTCGACCACGTAGCGGGTGCGGGCCGGGGCGGGGCCCTCGACGTAGAGGAGCTGGCCGCCGGTCAGGCGCTCGGGGCCGTCGGTCTTCGCCTCCTCGCGGGCGGCGAGGACGAAGGCGGCCTTCTGGATCGCGCGGCCGCCCTCGCCGGGGCGTTCGCAGACGGCCCAGCGCTTGGCGGCGCCGGCCTCCTTCTCGACCGGGAGGCGGTCGGGGGCGTACGGGATGCCGAGGGTGGCGCCGTGGGGGATCTTGCCGCTGTCGAGCACGGACTCCGCGACGGTGATGATCTTGTCCTTGTCGGGGTCGAGCAGGAGCTTCGCCGACGACATGTTGAGGACGGGGTGGAGCTGGACCTTCTCGCCGGTCTTGAGGACCACGTAACGGGTGGTCGACTTGTCGGCGATGATCACGTTCTGGCCGGGCTTGTCCCAGTCCTTGGGGGCGACGGGTTTGAACATGCCCCAGGCTCCGAAGACCGCGAGGACCACCACGCCGACGATGGCGCCCGGCACCACCGCGCGCAGGGGGCGCGGCGCGCCCTCCTCGGAACCCGTCGAGTTCGGCTGCACGAACTGCGCGACCAATCTCCGCTTCGCGAAGGTGTAGGCGTTCAGTTCGTCCCGTCGTGATGCCATCTGTTGTGTCGTCCCTCTCCCCGCCGGCCGACCAGGTTGCCACACTCGGCGAGTCCGTCAGCCGTCCCGCCGCCCCCTACTATGCCTGGCGGCACCCGTGTCTCACCGCTCAGGTAGGGTGATCGCCCGGTCAACGCCCAGGGGAATTCGGCTATTACGGACACGAGGGGGCAACGCGGCGATGGGTACGGCGACGCGTGCGCGCGACGGGCGGCGGACCAACGGCCGAGCGCCTCAATCTTCCCGACGGCAACGCAGCAACGAACGGGCCGGGACACCGGCTCCGGGCGGCTCGCGGGCCGTCCCCGCGACGACGACGCTCCGGCCGCTCTCGCGTACCGGCCGGATCGGTCCGGTGCAGCTCCGGCAGCTGGTGCTGGTGGAGTCGGCGCTGGCCCTGGTGGCCGTCGGCTTCGTGATGGGCGGCCTCTGGCTGGTCCCGACCTGCGTCGTCGCGGGCGTCCTGCTGCTCCTCGCGGTGATACGCCGCCGCGGCCAGGCCGTGCAGGACTGGATGGGCACCGCGCTCGCGCTGCGCTCGCGCCGGCGGGACACCGAGCCCTCCGGGCCCGACGCGGACCCCTCCCTCGCCCCGGTGACCGAGAGCGTGCGGGGCTTCGGCGCGCAGCCGTACGTCGACCGGAACCACCGCACCGTCGGCATGCTCGGGGACGGTTCCTTCCTGACCGCCGTGCTGCGCGTCGAGGCGAGCGGTTCGGCGCTGCGGCCGGTCTTCGGCGCCCGGGCCTTCCCGATGACCCTGCTGGGTGACGCGCTGGAGGTCGACGACATCGTGGTGGAGTCGGTGCAGCTGGTGCAGCAGGTGCGCCCGGCTCCGGCCCCGCACCTCCCCCAGCAGGCGGTGGCCCGGCTCTCGTACACGCCGCTCCAGGAGCGGACCGGGGCACCCGCCCTGCGGCTGACCTGGGTGGCGGTGAAGCTGGATCCCGAGCGCTGCCGGGAGGCGGTCGCGGCGCGCGGCGGCGGTCTGGAGGGCGCGCAGCGCTGCCTGGTGCGGATCGCGGACCATCTGGCGAGCCGGATCACCGGCGCCGGTTTCCAGGCGGTCGTCCTGGACCAGGAAGAAGTCAACTCGGCCATCGCGACGGCGGCCTGCACGAGCCCGCACGCGGCGGCGCGGGCGGGCCGGGCCGGTGCGGCGCCGCAGCGGCGGACGGCCGAGACCTCCCGCGTCTGGCGGTGCGACGACCGCTGGCACACCACGTACGCGATCGGGCGCTGGCCCGAGCTCGGCCGGGGCGCGGCGCCGCTGCCGCGGCTGGTCTCGCTGCTGACGTCGGTGCCCGCGTACGCGACGACGTTCAGCCTCACCGTCCGGCGCGGGACGCGTCAGGGCGCGATGGAGGTCGGCGGCCACCTCCGGGTCACCGGCGGCTCCGACAACGAACTGGTGCGGGTGCGCCGGACGCTGGAGCAGGCGGCGCGCACCGCGAAGGTGGGCCTGCTGCGCCTGGACCGCGAGCAGCTGCCGGGCGTACTGGCGACGATGCCTCTGGGAGGTGCCCGATGAGGGGACGCGGTGGAGCCGCGGTGAAGGGGCTGCGCGGTCTGATCGGCCCCCGGCACGCGGGGCACACCGTCCCGACGGCCGAACTCGGCACGCTCTCCCTGCCGGTGGGCGACGACGGGGTGGTCATCGGGGAGGACTCCGAGGGGCGTTCGCAGCTGGTGGGCTTCCACCGCTCGACGCCGTACGACGTCCTGCTGATCGGCGGTCTGTGGACGGCGCAGGTGCTGGCGCTGCGCGCCGCCGCCACCGGGTCCCGGGTCGTGGTGGAGACCGGCCGTCCGCACGCGTGGGTGGGTCTCGCGCAGGCGGCGGGCGCGGGCCTGGAGTGCATCACCCTCCACGAGGTGGGCCGGGTCCCGCCGCTGGGCGCGACCGTCGGCAGCCCGGCCGTGGTGGTGCGGGACTGCGGCATGCGGCCGCCGCGCGGGCGGGTCGTCTCCTCGCCGTGGCAGTCGGTGCTGACCCTGCTGCCGTACCTCAGTCCGGTCGCCCCGCGCCTGATGCGCGCGGCCACGCTCGTCGGCATCCAGCGGGTCTCGCCGCAGGAGGCCCAGCAGACCGGCCGGATCCTGGGCCTGTCCCAGACCGAGGTGGACGCGCTGCCGACCCTGGCGGACGGCGT
This sequence comes from Streptomyces sp. NPDC004435, assembly GCF_042873895.1. NCBI lineage: Bacteria > Bacillati > Actinomycetota > Actinomycetes > Kitasatosporales > Streptomycetaceae > Streptomyces > Streptomyces sp. NPDC004435. Next base: position 26,648 of record NZ_JBIAMB010000007.1, read on the forward strand.
GACGCTGTGGTGCGCGGGCGGCGACCGGCACTGGGTCATCACCCACGCCACGGACGCGGAGTCGGGCCTGCTCGGCACGGCCCGCCGGATGGACTGAGGGCTCGGGCGGCGCGGCCCGCCGGATGGACTGACGGCTTGGGCGGAGGAGGCCCGCCGGACCGGGCCGGGGGCTCGGGCGGGGGCGGCCGTCTCGTCCGAAGCGGCCCCCGCGCGGGGCCGGTTTCCCTAGTATTTCTCCTGGTGGTACGGGGCCGGCCAACTGCCCCGCGCCACGGGACACATGGTCCGCCGACAGGCCGTGAGCGAAAGGAACTCCCATGGGGAGCGCGCAGGAGAAGGACGAGTTGTACGCCCTCGACATCTCGGGCGTCGAGTGGATCGGCGCCCCCGGCACGAGCCCGGACGAGGAGCGGGTCGAGATCGCCCATCTGCCGGGCGGTGCCGTCGCCATGCGCTCCTCGCTGGACCACGGCACGGTGCTGCGGTACACGGAGGCGGAGTGGACGGCATTCGTCCTCGGCGCGCGGGACGGCGAGTTCGACCTGAACTGAGCCCGGACCGAGGCGGTGGCCCCGCCCGTCCGCGGCGGGGCCCGCCCCTTGACCGGCGGCCGCGCGCCCTCAGCGGGGCGCGTGGCCGCCGGTCCGTCGCGTCACCCGTTCGGGCCACGGTCGGAGCGGGCAGGACGAAGGGGAACCCATCGGGACGGAGGGGAACCCGGCCGCAGGCTGGGGGATCCGCACCGGCGGAGGCGGGCAAAGCGGCGGGGATTCCTCCGCGTTGCTCCTTCTTGTACGGTTTCGCCCCGCGCGCTTCCTCACGCTCCGCCGCTCCGGCGTCACCCGGGCCGCGCTGCCGGACCGAGGGAGGGACGCGGGGAGAGGACGGGCCTGCCGCGGTGGCGTTGCGGACGTTTAGGGTGGGTGGGGGCGCGGCGGAGGATCCCTCGGAGGGTCCGCCGGGCCCGAGGGGAGAGAGCCGGCCCGATCGGCCGTGAACGGTGGCCCCGACGCACGACGGCACAAGGGTGCTCGACCACACCAGGAGGCAAAGTGAACGGCGATCGCGACGACATCCGCGGGGGCTGGAACGTGCCCGCCGACGAGTCCGACGCGGATCCCGCCGAGATGACGGGTGAGTTCACCATCGACTACACCCCGCCGGCCTGGTACACGCAGAGCGCGCAGGGCGGTTCCGGGGGCACCGGTGCCACTCCCCCGCCGCCGACGGGTGCGCCGGTCCCGGTGCCCGGGGTGCCGCCGAGCGGCTTCCAGCAGCCCGGCTGGTCGCACACCCCGCCGCCCGCGCCGGGCCAGGTGCCCGGACAGGTTCCGGGCCAGGTCCCGGGCCAGCAAGCCCCCGCGCCCGGCCAGGTCCCGGGCCAGCAGGCCCCCGCGCCCGGCCAGGTCCCGGGCCAGCAGGCCCCCGCGCCCGGACCGTACGGCGGGTACGGCCCCGGCGCCGGCGCTCCCGGCACGCCCGTCGCGCCGCCCGCCTACCCGGCCCCCGCGCCCACTCCCGTACCGGCTCCCGCCCCGGCACCCGCCCCGGCACCCGCTCCCGCCCCCGCCGCGCCCTTCGGCGGCGGCGAGGTCGAGAGCGGCGCCACCATGCGCTTCAACCCCGCCCAGCTGCGCCCGGACGCGTCCGCGCATCCGGCCGCCGCGGCGGCGGACGGCCCCCTGCCGGGCTCCCCCGAGGCCGCGGGCCTGGCCCGCGCCGACGTCCCCACGGCCCCCGCCATGGACGAGCCGGGCACGGAGCCGGAGGCCGCCGAGGCGTCCGTCCCCGACCCCCGTACGGACTCCGCCGCGCCGGCCCCCGAGGCGGCCGAGGTGACGGAGCCGGCCGGCGGTACGACGACCGGGACCGACGCCGGCACGGCCGTCCCCAACGCCGGCACGGCCGACCCCGACCAGGCGACCGAGCCGGCCGAGGCGACCGGTGAAGCCGCCGCCGATGTCGACGACAGCGACGAGAACGACAGCCACGAGATCGCCGACGTCGAGCACCCGGACGCCGGGAACGAGGTCGAGGCCGAGGCCGGTACCGAGACCGAGGCCACCGCGGAGGACGAGGTCCCGGCGCCCCCCGCCGACGCCGTCCCCTCCGACGCCGTCCCCGCCGCGCTGCCCGCCGCCGCCCCGCTGCCCGCCGAGGGCGCCCCGGCGGACGCGAGCGCCGCGCCCGGCGCCCCGGCGGCCTTCTCCGGAGCGCCCGCCCCGGGCGGCGCGCTGCCGCCGCTGCCGCCGAACTTCCCGCCCGCCTCCCCCGACGCGCCGCAGACCCCCCAGGCCCCGCAGCCCGCGCCGCAGTGGCCCGGGCAGCCGGTGGCCGGCGCGCCCGGGGCCGTACCCCCGCAGGGCGGATACGGGTACCCGCAGGGCCCGGACACCCCCGGCCTGCCTCCGCAGGCACCCGCCCCCGCGCAGGCGCCCGGCGCGCCCGCCGGATACGGCTACCCGCAGCCGCCCGCGGCCGCCCAGGCCGGGTACGGCTACCCGCATCCGGGCCAACAGCAGCCGCAGGCCCCCCAGTCCCCGCAGCCCGCCGAGCAGGCGCCCGGCGGGCCCTCCGGGTACGGTCTCCCGCCGCAGGCACAGGGCGGGTACGGCTACCCGCAGGGCCCCAGCGCACCCGGCGAGGCGCCGCCGCAGGGTCCGGAGGGGTACGGGTACCCGCAGGGCGCCGTCGACCCGCGGACCGGGGCGGCCTGGCCGCAGTCGGTCACGCACGACCAGCGCGAGCGCTCGGTGCCGGGTGCCCCGCTCGGCTACACGGCGGCCGTCGAGCTCTCCTCCGACCGGCTGCTGCGCAACAACAAGCAGAAGGCGAAGTCCAGCCGGAACCCGGGCGCGGCCTCGCGGTTCAAGCTGGGCGGCAAGAAGGAGGAGCAGGAGCGGCAGCGCAAGCTGGAGCTGATCCGCACCCCCGTCCTCTCCTGCTACCGGATCGCGGTCATCTCCCTCAAGGGCGGTGTCGGCAAGACGACGACCACCACCGCGCTCGGCGCGACGCTGGCCACCGAGCGGCAGGACAAGATCCTGGCGATCGACGCCAACCCGGACGCCGGCACGCTCGGCCGCCGGGTGCGGCGCGAGACCGGGGCGACCATCCGCGACCTGGTGCAGGCGATCCCGTACCTCAACTCGTACATGGACATCCGCCGGTTCACCTCGCAGGCGCCGTCCGGCCTGGAGATCATCGCCAACGACGTGGACCCGGCCGTCTCGACGACCTTCAACGACGAGGACTACCGGCGCGCCATCGACGTGCTCGGCAAGCAGTACCCGGTCATCCTCACCGACTCCGGCACGGGTCTGCTGTACAGCGCCATGCGCGGGGTGCTCGACCTGGCCGACCAGCTGATCATCATCTCCACGCCCTCCGTGGACGGCGCCTCCAGCGCCTCGACGACGCTGGACTGGCTGTCGGCGCACGGCTACGCGGATCTGGTGCAGCGCTCGATCACGGTCATCTCGGGGGTTCGCGAGACCGGCAAGATGATCAAGGTCGAGGACATCGTGCAGCACTTCCGCACGCGGTGCCGCGGGGTGATCGTGGTGCCCTTCGACGAGCACCTGGCGGCCGGCGCCGAGGTCGACCTCGACATGATGCGGCCGAAGACCCGGGAGGCGTACTTCGACCTCTCGGCGATGGTGGCCGAGGACTTCGCGCGGGCGCAGCAGGCACAGGGCCTGTGGACCGGCGACGGCCAGGGCGGTCTGCCGCCGCACATGGCGCCGCCGATGCCCGGGCAGTACGCACCGGGTCAGCCGACGCCGGGTCAGTACGCGCCGGGACAGCCGATGCCGGGTCAGGCCGTCCCCGGGCAGCCGGGGCAGCCGTACCCGGGACAGCCGGCCCCGGGGCCGTACGACGCTCCGCCCGCGCAGGGTCAGCCGTCCCCCGGACAGCCGTACGGCGCCCCGCCCGCGCAGGGTCAGCCGTCCCCCGGGCAGCCCTACGGCGCTCCGCCCGCGCAGGGCGGCCCGTACCCCGGGCAGCCGATGCCCGGCCAGTACGCCCCCGGTCAGCCGGCGCCCGGACAGCCCTACCCGCCGCAGGGGCAGCCGCAGCCGTACCCCCCGTACCCGGGCCAGCCCTACCCCGCTGCGCCCGGGGAGCCGGCGCCCGGCCAGCCGTACCCCACCCAGCCCGGGGAGCCGATGCCGGGTCAAGCCGGGTATCCCGGACAGCCGTACGGGCAGCAGCCCTATCCGCCGGCGGCGCCTTCCGGCCGGCCGGGTGAGCCGGGGCAGCCCGCGCAGCCGTACGGGCAGCCGCCCGCGGCGGGGCAGCCGTTCGGTCAGCCGCTGCCTCCGCAGGCCCCGCCGCAGGCGCCCCCGCAGGCGCCGCCAGCCCCTCAGCAGTAGGGCGTCACAGGAGTAGACCAATGAGGCTCCGTACCGGTTCACCGGTACGGAGCCTCCTTGCATTCCCGCAGCCCACACGGGGTTTGAGTCATCGTTGACGACGGCAGACCACCGCTGATACATCTTCGCTTCACTTGACGTCAGCCCAAGATCCACGACTCCACGACAGATCCCCCGACGCGAGGTCACGTCCCATGGTCATGGTCACGAAGGTTCCCTCCAGCCCGCTCCCCCGCCGGAGCCGCCGGCCCCGGCGGACCGCCCGCCTGCTGCTCGCCGCCGGCCTCGCCACCGCCTCGCTCGCGGCCCTCCCCGCCACCACCGCCACCGCCACCGCCGGGGACGACAAGTCCGGTGGCACGACGCTCACGGTGGCCGTCTCGCAGAGCATCGACTCGCTGAGCCCGTTCCTGGCCCAGAAGCTCACCTCGACCAGCATCCACCGGCTGGCGTACGAGTACCTCACCAACTACGACGCGAAGGACGCCAGGACCGTCCCCGCCTTCGCGACGGAGTGGTCCTCCTCGGCGGACAAGCTGACGTGGACGTACAAGATCCGCGAGGGCTCCACCTGGTCCGACGGGAAGCCGGCCACGGCCGAGGACGCGGCCTGGACCTTCGGCAAGATGATGACCGACCCGAACGCGGCCACCGCCAACGGCAGCTTCACCGCCAACTTCGCCGAGGTCACGGCGCCCGACGCGAAGACGCTGGTCATCAGGCTCAAGAAGCCGCAGGCGACGATGACCGCGCTGGACGTGCCGATCGTGCCGAAGCACGTGTGGGAGAAGGTCGGCGACTTCTCGAAGTTCAACAACGACCAGCAGTTCCCGATCGTCGGAAACGGCCCCTTCGTCATCACCGACTTCAAGGTCGACCAGTACATCAAGCTGAAGCCGAACAAGACGTTCTGGCGGGGCGCCCCCAAGTTCGACGAGCTGGTGTTCAAGTACTACAAGGACGGGGACGCGGCCGTCGCCGCCCTCCAGAAGGGTGAGGTCTCCTTCGTCCCGAACCTGACGCCCGCCCAGGCGGCGGCGCTGAAGACCCAGAAGGACATCAGGGTCAACGACGCCCCCGGCCGCCGCTTCTACGCGCTCGCCACCAACCCGGGCGCCCGCGCGAAGGACGGGAAGACCTTCGGCAACGGCCACCCGGCCCTCCTCGACCCGGCCGTCCGCAAGGCGCTCTTCCTCTCCGTCGACCGGGCGACCCTCGTCGACAAGGTCTTCCAGGGCCACGCCGTCGAGGGCGAGGGGTACATCCCGCCCCGCTTCGGCTCGTACTTCTGGAAGCCGGAGGGCACGCAGAAGCGGTCCTACGACCCGGCCGCCGCCGCGAAGGCCCTCGACGACGCCGGGTACCGGAAGAACGGCGACGGGAAGCGGCTCGGCAAGGACGGCAGGCCGCTCGCCTTCCGGATCCTCTGCCACGCCACCGACCCCAACGACAAGGCGGTCGGCAAGTACCTCCAGGAGTGGTGGGGCGCGCTCGGCATCGGGCTGACCGTCGAATGTCTGGACAGCGTCTCCGACCCGTGGGTCAAGGGCGACTACGACCTCGCCTTCGACGGCTGGTCGGTCAACCCCGACCCGGACTACGTCCTGTCCATCCACACCTGCGGCACGCTCCCGGCCACCCCGAAGGACACCGGCGCCACCGACAACTTCATCTGCGACAAGGAGTTCGACACCCTCTACGCGCGGCAGGCGGTGGAGTACGACACCGCCAAGCGGGCGGACCTGGTCAAGCGGATGCAGTCCCGGCTGTACGACACGGGGTACATGAACATCATGGCCTACCCCAACGCCCTGGAGGCGTACCGCACCGACCAGATCGCCTCGATCACCACCATGCCCGAGGCCGCCGGAAACCTGTGGGGACAGGACGGCTACTGGAGCTGGTGGTCCGCCGTGCCCGCCGCCTCCGCCTCCGGATCCGGGGACGACTCCGGCTCCTCCTCGACCGGGATCGCGATCGGGATCGGGGCGGCCGTGATCGTCGTCGCCGGCGGACTCCTGCTCCTCCGGACGCGCCGGCGCGCCACCGCCGACGACCGCGAGTAGCGATGACGACGGCAAGCACCCCCGCCGGCGTGGCGCGGGCCGAGGAGGCCCGCGCCACGGACGGCGCGTCCCGCACCGGCGTCGCCTCCGGCTATCTCCGCCACGCGGCGGGGAAGCTGGGCGGCGCGCTCGTCTCCCTCTTCGCCGTGCTGGTCACCAGCTTCTTCCTGTTCCGGATCATCCCCGGCGACCCGGTGAAGGCGATGACCCACGGCGTCCCCACCTCCGCCGAACAACTCGCCACCCTGCGACGGCAGTTCGGACTCGACCTGCCGCTGTGGCAGCAGTTCGCCGACTACTGCTCCAAGGCGCTCGGCGGGGACCTCGGCACCTCCTTCCAGTTCCGCGCCCCGGTCGGCGAGCTGATCGCGGCGAAGCTGCCCGCGACGCTGCTGCTCACCGGGGTCGCCGTGGTGCTCTACTCGGCCCTCGGCCTCTGGCTCGGCACCCGCTCGGCGTGGCGGCACGGGCGCCTCGGCGACCGGGTGAACACCGGCGTCGCGCTGACCCTGTGGTCGGTGCCGTCCTTCTGGCTCGGGCTGCTGCTGATCATCGTCTTCTCCGTGGGCGTCGGCCCGATCCCGGGGCTCTTCCCGACCGGCGGCATGGAGTCGGGCACGGGCGAGACCGGCTTCGCGTACGTCCTCGACGTCGCCCACCACCTCGTCCTGCCGGTGGTGACGCTGGTCGCGGTCGGCTACGCCCAGACGCTCCTGGTGATGCGGTCCTCGCTCCTCGACGAGATGGGCGGCGACTACCTGACCACCGCCCGGGCCAAGGGGCTCAAGGACGACGAGGTGCGGCGCCGGCACGCGGTGCCGAACGCGCTGCTGCCGACGGTGACCATGGTCTTCATCAACCTGGGCCATGTGGCGGCCGGTTCGATCCTGGTGGAGACGGTCTTCTCCTGGCCGGGCCTCGGCGGCCTCTTCTACCAGGCGCTCAGCGTGCCCGACCTCCCGCTCGTCCAGGGCCTGTTCGTGGTCTTCGCCGGAGCGATGATCCTGATGAACCTCCTCGCCGACCTGCTCTATCCGCTGCTCGACCCCCGGGTGGGCCGATGACCTCTCTCGCATGGGAGCGCCGCAGGGGCTCCGCGGCGCGCTTCTGGAAGGCGTACCGGACGCACCGGGCGGGCCTGTACGGCCTCGCGGGCCTGGCCCTGATCGCGCTGCTCGCGCTCACCGCGCCGCTGCTCGTCGGCGCCGACGTGCAGTCGGTGACCAACGCGCCCGGTACGGCCCTGGAGTCGCCGAGCGCGGAGTTCCCGCTCGGGACCGACCAGTTCGGGCGCTCGCTGCTCGGGCTGCTGATCTGGGGCGCCCGGATCTCGCTCCTCGTGGGGCTGCTCGCGGCGACGCTGTCGGTCGCGATCGGCACCCTGGTCGGGATCCTCGCCGGACACTACGGCGGCTGGCTCTCCACCGTCGTCATGCGGATCACCGACTGGTTCCTGGTGATGCCGGCGCTGGTCCTGGCGATCGTGCTGGCGACCGTGCTGTCCCGGTCGATGTGGACGGTGGTGCTCGCCATCGGCGTCACCTCATGGCCGACGACCGCGCGGCTCGTACGGGCGCAGACGATCGCCGTCGAGTCCCGTCCGTACATCGAGCGGGCCACCGCGCTGGGCGGCGGCCACCGACACGTCATGGCCCGGCACGTGCTGCCGAACGTGATGCCGCTGGTCCTCGCGCAGACCACGCTCGGCATCTCCACGGCGATCCTCACCGAGGCCACCCTCGCCTTCCTGGGGCTCGGCGACCCGACCGTGGTGTCGTGGGGCGGGATGCTCCAGGACGCCCGCGAGGCCGGCGCGGTCTCCTCCGGGCACTGGTGGTACCTGGCGCCGCCCGGCATCGCGATCGCGCTGGTCGCGCTCGCCTTCACGCTTTGCGGCCGGGCCGTCGAGTCCGTGCTCAACCCGAGGCTGGGGGTGGGGCGTTGAGCCTCCTGGAGATCAAGGACCTGCGGGTCACGTACGGCTCAGGGGCCGGCGCCGTGCCCGCCGTGCGCGGGGTGGACCTCGCCCTGGAGGCCGGGTCCAAGCTGGGCGTGGCCGGCGAGTCCGGCTGCGGGAAGTCGACGCTGGCGCTCGCCCTGCTGCGGCTGCTGCCCGCGAGCGCCCGCATGGAGGGCGAGATCCTGCTGGACGGGGAGGACGTCCTCGCCATGAAGTGGGGGCGGCTGCGGGCGGTCCGCTGGGCGGGCGCCTCGATCGTCTTCCAGGGCGCCATGCACTCGCTGAACGCGGTGCGCCGGATCGGCGATCAGATCGCCGAACCGCTCCTGGTGCACCGGCGGGCCACCCCCGCGGAGGCCCGCAAGCGCGTCGCCGGCCTCCTCGACCAGGTCGGGCTGCCCGCCTCCCGGGCCGCCGGCTATCCGCACGAGCTCTCCGGCGGGCAGCGGCAGCGCGTGATGATCGCCATGGCGCTCGCCTGCGAACCCCGCCTGATCGTCGCCGACGAGCCGACCACCGCGCTCGACGTGATGATCCAGGCGCAGATCCTGCGGCTGATCGAGCGGCTGGTCGCCGAGGAGTCCATCGGACTGATGATGATCAGCCACGACCTGGCGGTGCTCGCCGACACCTGCGACCGGCTCGCCGTCATGTACGCGGGCCGGATCGTCGAGGAGGGCCCGGCCCGCGAGGTGTACGGGTCGGCCGCCCACCCCTACGGGAGGGCGCTGTCCTCGGCGTTCCCCCGGATCGGGGACCCGGCCTCGCGGCGGGCGCCGCGCGGCCTCCCGGGCGACCCGCCGGACCCGGCGGAGCTGCCGGCCGGCTGCGCCTTCCACCCGCGCTGCCCGGTGGCGGTCGCGGAGTGCGCCGAGGACGACCAGCGACTGCGGGCGGCGGGCGACGGGCGGCGGGCCGCCTGCGTCCATGTGGGGAGTGATCGCGGATGACCTTGCTCACGGCCAGCGGGGTGCACGTCACCTTCCCGGGCCGGCGGGGCGCACCGCCGGCCCGGGCGGTCGACGGGGTGGACCTGGAGATCGGCGCGGGCGAGATCGTGGCCCTGGTCGGCGAGTCCGGCTGCGGCAAGACGACCCTGGCCCGGACGCTCCTCGGCCTGGTCAGGCCCGGGGCCGGCACGGTCTCCTTCGCCGGCGAGCCCCTCGCGTACACCTCCCGGGCGCTCAAGGCGTACCGCCGGCGCGCCCAGCTCGTCCTCCAGGACCCCAGCGGCTCCCTCAACCCCCGCCACACGGTGTACGAGGCGGTCGCCGAGGGGCTGCGGATCCACGGCTGTACGGGGGACGAGCGCGCGGCGGTCGCGGAGGCGCTCTCCCGGGCCGGGCTGCGGCCGCCCGAGCGTTTCTTCCTGCGCTACCCGCACGAGCTGTCCGGCGGGCAGCGACAGCGGGTGGTGATCGCGGGAGCGCTCGTCCTGGAGCCCGAACTGATCGTCGCGGACGAGCCGGTGGCCTCCCTGGACGCGTCGGTGCGCGGCGAGATCCTGGCGCTGCTGCTCCGGCTCCGCGACGAACTCGGTCTGTCCGCGCTGGTGGTGACGCACGACCTGGGGCTCGCCTGGAACATCGCGGACCGGGTCGCCGTGATGTATCTGGGACGGGTGGTGGAGACGGGCCCGGTCGAGTCGGTGCTGACGGCGCCCCGCCATCCGTACACCCGCGCGCTGCTGTCGGTGCTGCCGGAGTCGGCGACGCCGCCGGTGGTCCTGACCGGCGAGCCGCCGGACCCGGCCCGGATCCCCGCCGGGTGCCGCTTCCACGCCCGCTGTCATGTGCTGGCCTCCGGCGAGGCGGCTCCCTTCGCCGACCGCTGCCGCACGGAGGCCCTGCCGGTGCTCCGCGCGGGTGGCGGGGAGCGGGGGGTGGCCTGCCACTGGGCGGTGGCGCGGGAGGAGTGAGGAACCCGCCGGGAGGGGTCACGCCCTCCCGGCGTCGTACGCGGCCGTCAGGGCCCGGCACTGCTCGACGTCGCCGGCCATGGCCACCAGCAGGTCGTCGAGGGTGTCGAACTTGAGCATGCCGCGCACGTAGGCGAGGAAGTCGACGGTGACGTGGAGTCCGTACAGGTCGAGGCCCTCGCGGTCGATCGCGTACGCCTCCACCGTCCGCTCGGTGCCGTCGAACTGCGGGTTGGTGCCGACGGAGATCGCCGCCGGCATCCGCTCGCCGTCGGCGGTCAGCCAGCCGGCGTAGACGCCGTCGGCGGGGATCGCGGTGTGCGGCAGGGTCTCCACGTTGGCTGTGGGGAAGCCCAGCTCGCGGCCGCGCTGCGCGCCGCGCACCACGATGCCCTCGACGCGGTGCGGCCGGCCGAGGATCTCGGCGGCGCCCGTCATGTCGCCCTCGGCGACCAGCCGTCGGGTGAGGGTGGAGGAGAAGGGCTGCCCGCCGCCGGCGGTGCCGCTCACGTACAGGTCGATCACCTCGACCTCGTAGTCGTAGGTGGCGCCCAGCTCGGTGAGGAAGTCGACGTTCCCCGCGGCCCGGTGGCCGAAGCGGAAGTTGGGGCCCTCGATGACGGCCCGGGCGTGCAGCTTGTCGACGAGCACCTTGACGATGAAGTCGGCCGGCGACAGCTGCGAGAACTCGGCGGTGAACGGCAGCACGAGCACCGCGTCCACGCCCAGTTCGGCCATCAGCTCGGCGCGCCGGTGGTGCGGGGCGAGCAGCGGCGGGTGGCTGCCGGGGCGCACCACCTCGGAGGGGTGCGGGTCGAAGGTCACCACGACGGTGGGGACCCCGAGCTCGCGGGCGCGCTCGACGGCCCGCCCGATGATGAGCTGGTGTCCGCGGTGCACACCGTCGTAGGAGCCGATGGTGACGACGCTGCGCCCCCAGTCCTGGGGGATGTCCTCCAAGCCACGCCAGCGCTGCACTGTGACCGCTCCTCGTCCGCCTGTTCGCCCTGTGCGCCCATTACGCAGGTCTAAGACTGCCATGCCCGCGCCCGACGGTTGGCATCGGCATGGAGAGTGCCCGATGTTCGCCGCGCGGGCGGGGTCTGTGCGAGCAGCGCGGCGAAGGCGGGATGGTCGGCGGCGAGCGCGGCGAGCAGCCGGTCGCGGTGGGCGGCGCCGGCCGGGTCGCGGGCGTAGAGGGCGGTGGTACGGGCGAGCAGGGCGCGGTTGCGTGGCGGCGGGCGGCGGGCGGCGCCCTCGGCGGCGGCGGTGAGCAGCGCGTCCGGCACGGTCCGCTCCCCCGGCTCGGCCGCGTAGGTCTCGTGGTCGAGGAGGACGTCGAGGAGTTCGGCGCGCAGATGGCGGGAGGCGCCGGTGCCGGGGGCGGCGAGGACGGGGGCGAGGGCGCGCCGGACGGCGGCGGGCCGGCCGTGGATCAGGCCGACGACGAGCGGGAAGAGCACCGCGCGTGCGGTCGGTCCCTCCTCGAACCGGAGGTCCACGTAGGCGGCGGCGTGCCGGGCGCCGCCGGGGTGGCGGGTGACGTACTCGCGGACGAGGACGGCGATCCGGCGGGTGAGGGCGGGCGTGTCGACGGCGGCGAGGGCGCGCAGCACGGGGCCTGCGTCCTGGCCGTCGCCGAGCCGGTCGCGCAGCGCGTCGAGGACGGCGTCGGGGTGGTCGGGCAGCGCGGTGACGAGCGCGTCGGCGGGCACCCGGGGGTCGGCGAGGGCGCGGGCCAGGTACGGGTCCCGGGTGTGCGGATCGCGGACGAGGATGCCCAGCGCGGCAGCGTGCAGCGGCTGGTCCCCCGTCCTGGCGAGCAGCGCGCAGGCCGCGTACCGCAGCGGCTCGCGGTCCTCGCGGTCCTGGCCGCGCGCGGCCAGGAGGCTGCCGTACGCGGCGGCGGCCAGCCGTCTCTCCGGCCTGAGGTCGTCGTGCGCCCACCGGTCGACGGCGCGGCACAGCGCGGACGGCTCGTCGTCGACGAGCGCGCCGAGCAGCCCCTCGGCGAGCGGGTGCGCGGTGCCGGCCAGCGCCTCGCACAGGTCGTCCACGGCGCCCGCCCGGTGGGTGTGGAGCAGCTCCTGGGCGAGCGTGGCGACGGTGGTGTACGGGCGTGCGGAGAGCGCGCGTCCGTCGGTGAACCACCGGCAGAGCAGGGGCTGGACGGCGCGGGGTTCGGCGGTGAGCAGCTCGCCGACGGCGGCCGGGTATCCGGGGTCGCCGGTGACCAGGCGCCGCAGCAGGTCGAGCCGTTCGTCCTCTCCGACGGCCGCGTCCCGCCACCAGTCCGGTCCGAAGGCGGCGGCGAGGCGGCCCGCCGGGTCCTGGCCGGCCCCGATCCGGTCGGCGAGCCGGCGCAGCACGGGGAGGTAGGGGCGGGGGTCGCCGGTCCCGGCCAGTGCGCGGGTGAGCAGGGTGGTCGCCCACCAGACGGCGTCGTCGGGCGTGCCGGGCCCGGCGTCGGCCAGGAAGTCGACGAGCCCGGTCAGCCGGGTGGCGAGGGCGGCGGGGCCGCCCTCTCTCGGGGCGAGCAGCAGCGCCTGCGCCACGGTCCCGACCCGGTGCCGGGGCACGGCGAGCGGCGTACCTCCCGGCTCGGCCGCGCCTTCCCCGCCGCTGCTGTCCCCGGCATCAGTCGCCCCCCGCCGCCGACGCCCCCGGGGCCCGCCGGTCCGAGGCTCCCGCGCGGCGGAGCCGGTCTCGAAGGTCTCCGCCGCGTCAGGGCCCGGAGCGCGGCCGCGCCTGCCCCGGCCGCGCGGGCGGGGAGAGGCGTCCGGCTGCGCCCCGTCCCCGTCCGGCCCCTGGCCGGCGGCCGGATCCGGGGCGTCGACGCGGGCGGGGGCCGGGGCGGGACCGGTGTCCGCCTCGGTCGGGGCGAGGGGCCGGTGGGCGTGGACGAGGGTGTGGAGGGCGGTGTCGAGGTCGAGGTGGGCGGCCTGGAGCCAGTCGGAGAGCTCCTCGTGGGCGAAGCGGTAGCCGGAGCCCGCGGGGGCGAGGAGGCCCTCGGTGAGGACGGCGGGGGCCCAGCCGTCGCGCCACGGGAAGAGCTCCTCGAAGGAGGCGCGGTCGAGGAGGCCGTGGCCGGGGCCGAGGCAGCGCCGGGCGGCCTCGTGGACCTGGCCGGTGACGCGGGCGGCGAGCCGGCGGACGGCGGGTCCGGCGGGCAGCGGGCGGGTGCCCGCGGCGATCCGGACCGCGATCCGCAGGCACATCAGGTCCAGGTGGGCGGTGAAGATCTCGGCCCGCCCGGGGCGCCCGGGCACCTCGCCGGGGAGCGCGGCCCGCACCTCGGCGAGCAGCCGCAGGGCGAGCGGATGCCGGGCGTCGGCCTCGGCGAGGTCCTCCGCGCGGAGCCCGTACCCCTGGCGCACGGCTCCGGCCTCGGTCTCGGTGAGGTCGCCGAGCGGCAGGACGGCGGGCGCGGCGCTCCAGAGGGCGGCCGCCTCGTCGGCGTACTCGGGGCGGCAGGCGAGGACGAGGCGGGCGCCGTGGGCGCGCAGCCACCGCTCGGTGGCCGTGGTCCAGTCGGCGAGCCGCAGACCGAGGCGCGGGGGCATCTCCTCGGGCCCGTCGAGGACGACGAGGAGCGGCCGTCCGGCCTCCCCGGCGAGCGCCGCGGCCCGTTCCGCCGTGACGGTGTCGCCGGTGTCCCCGGAGGCGGCGGCGATCCGCGCCGCCCGGTGCAGGACCCGCCCGACCGCGTCCGCGACCGACGCGTCCTCCTCCCGCAGGTCGGCGCCCCGGAGCCGGACGGTCGGCTTGGCCCCGCGCGCCCGGTCCTCGCAGACCGTGCCGAGCAGGGTCGTCCGCCCGCTGCCGGGCTCGCCGACGACGGCGAGGACGGGGCCTGTGGGCACCGGACCGGCCGCGAAGCCGGTGAGGACCGCGAGGGCGGCGGGGCGGGCGACCGGGGCGGGCCAGGGGGACGGGTCGCGGTCCGGGAGCGCGGTGGGGACGGTGAGTTCGAGGACGGCGGCGAGGTTGAGGTCGGGGCCGTAGGCGGGGACGGTGGCCGCGTTGCGGCGGAGCAGGTCGCCGAGGGGGCCGTCCGGGCGGAGGGGCACCGCGTGTCCGGCGGCGCGCGGGTCGCCCTGGAGGGCGGTGCCGACGACGCCGAGGACGGTGCCGGTGACGCTGTCGAGGACGGGGCCGCCCGCGGCCGGGCCGCCGAGCCGCAGGGCCTCGGCGCCCTCGGTTCCGATGGCGAGTTCGAGGGCGTCGGCGAGGACGTGGAAGCGGTCGGTGGCGGTGTAGGTGACGGCGGCGGGGCCGAGGACGCGGGCCTCGCGCCAGCCGTGCGCGGCGAGCCGGACGTAGGTGCCGGGTTCGACGGCCGGGCGGGTGGCGAGCGGCAGCGGGCGCACGCCGAGGCCCTCGGTGCGGATCAGGGCGAGCCCCTGCTCGGGGAGGGGGGTGACGGCGTCGGCCTCGGCGAGCCAGGTGCGCTCGCCGGGCGCGTGCAGCACGACGCGGCTGAGTCCGTCGACGGCCTCGTGGCTGGTGACGAGGGTGCCCTCGTGGTCGGCGAGGAATCCGGTGCCGCGCGGCCGGCCCGCCAGATCGCAGATCCGCACCAGCCCCACCGGCGGCTCCGCCAGGTCCCCGCGTCCCATGGTGGGGAGGTTAGGCCGAGGTGGGCGCGGGTCGGTGCCGTTCGCCGAACGCGCCCCCTCGCACTCCCCGGGTTCGCTTCGAGCGCTTCCCCGATGGGGTGAAGAAACGCGGAAGGGCGGGCGCGCCGCGCGCACCCGCCCTCCTGTTCCCGCCGATCAGCCGAAGCCGCATCGGCCGAGGCCGTCTCGACCGAAGCCGCATCGACCGGAGCCGTCTCGGCCCGGCGTACTTCTCAGCCGAAGACCGCCAGGCTCTTCGCCTTGCCCCGCTGGTCCTCGACCAGTGCGAGCAGCTGCCCGCCGGGCCCGAAGACCGCGACCGCGCCCTTGGGGTACTCCGGCATCTCCAGCCGGACCCCGTTGAGCAGCAGCCGGGCCCGCTTCTCGTCGACGTCCCAGCGCGGGAACGCCGCCGTCGCCGCGTCCGCGACCGGCATCACGGTCAGCTCCTCCTGGAGCTGGTCGAGCGTGCGGGCGCTGTCCAGCTTGTACGGGCCCACCCGGGTGCGCCGCAGCGCGGTGAGGTGGCCGCCGACGCCGAGCCCGGCGCCGAGGTCCCGGGCCAGCGCCCGGATGTACGTACCGGAGGAGCAGACCACCGAGACGACCAGGTCGACGACGGGCGTGCCGTCCTCGGCCGTCGCCTCGCGCACGTCGTACACCCGGAAGGAGGAGACGGTCACCGGTCGGGCCGGGATCTCGAACTCCTCGCCGCCGCGCACGCGCGCGTAGGACCGCTTTCCGTCGATCTTGATGGCGGAGACCTTCGACGGGACCTGCATGATGGCGCCGGTCAGTTCCGCGACCCCGGCGTCGATCTGCTCGCGGGTGACCTTCGACGCGTCGACCGACGCCGTGATCTCGCCCTCGGCGTCGTCCGTGATCGTGGTCTGGCCCAGGCGGATGGTGCCCAGGTACTCCTTCTCGGTCAGCGCGAGGTGACCGAGGAGCTTGGTGGCCCGCTCCACGCCGAGGACGAGGACGCCCGTGGCCATGGGGTCGAGCGTGCCGGCGTGGCCGACGCGGCGGGTCCTGGCGATCCCGCGCATCTTGGCCACGACGTCGTGCGAGGTGAAGCCCGACGGCTTGTCCACGATGACAAGGCCGTCGGGCGTCTGCGTCTTGTCGCTCATTCGGCGGTGTCGTCCTCGCCCGGCTTCTTGTACGGGTCGGCTTCGCCCGCGAAGTCGGCGCCCGAGGACGCCTCCCGCACCTGGGCGTCGGAGGCACGCGCCTTGTCGAGGAGGTCCTCGATGGTCCGCGCGTTCTCCGGGAGGGCGTCGGCCACGAAGGCCAGGGTGGGGGTGAACTTGGTCCCCGCCGCCCGACCGACGGCCGAGCGGAGAATGCCCTTGGCGCTCTCCAGGCCCGCCGCGGCGCTCGCCCGGTCCTCGTCGTCGCCGTAGACCGTGTAGAAGACCGTGGCCTCCCGCAGGTCACCGGTGACGCGGGTGTCCGTGATGGTCACGTGCGTACCCAGGCGCGGGTCCTTGATGCCGCGCTGCAGCTTCTCGGCGACCACCTCCCGGATGAGGTCCGCCAGCTTCTTCGCCCGCGCGTTGTCGGCCACTGGTCCGTCTCCTTCTTTGCCTTGCTCATTCAGTCTTCATCAGTGTGGAGCCTTCGGCGCACCGAGAGCAGCTCCACCTCCGGCCGCGCGGCGACCAGGCGCTCGCAGCGGTCCAGGACGCCGTTCAGGTGCCCCAGGTCGCCCGAGACCATGGCGACGCCGATCTCGGCCCGCCGGTGGAGGTTCTGGCCGCTCACCTCCGCCACGCTCACCGAGAACTTCCGCTGGAGCTCGGCGACGATCGGCTTCACGAGGGAGCGTTTCTCCTTGAGCGAATGGACGTCGCCGAGGAGCAGGTCGAAGGACAGAGTCCCCACATACATGTATGTCCGGATGTCCCGCCGGTTCGGGTTCAGTGGCCCCGCCCACCACTGGGCGGGGACACCGGAACCGTACACGGAACGGCCGGGGCCGATCGACGGAATAACCTCCGCCGACCGGCCCCGGCACTTCACCGCGTGTTACGCGCGCGGCTTCTCGCGCATCTCGTACGTCGCGATGACGTCGTCGATCTTGATGTCGTTGAAGTTTCCGAGGTTGATACCACCCTCGAAGCCCTCGCGGATCTCGGTGACGTCGTCCTTGAAGCGGCGCAGACCCTCGATGTTGAGGTTCTCGGCGATGACCTTGCCGTCGCGGAGGAGGCGCGCCTTGGTGTTGCGCTTGACCTCGCCGGAGCGGATGAGGACACCGGCGATGTTGCCGAGCTTGGAGGAGCGGAAGACCTCGCGGATCTCCGCGGTGCCCAGCTCGACCTCCTCGAACTCCGGCTTGAGCAGACCCTTGAGGGCCGCCTCGATCTCCTCGATCGCCTGGTAGATGACCGAGTAGTACCGGACGTCCACACCCTCGCGCTCGGCCATCTGCTGCGCACGCCCGGCGGCGCGCACGTTGAAGCCGATCACGATGGCGTCGGAGCCCATCGCCAGGTCGATGTCGGACTCGGTGACGGCACCCACGCCGCGGTGCAGGACGCGGATGTCGACCTCCTCGCCGACGTCCAGCTGGAGCAGGGAGGACTCCAGGGCCTCGACGGAACCAGACGCGTCACCCTTGATGATCAGGTTCAGCTGCTGGATCTCGCCGGCCTTGAGCACCTTGTCCAGGTCCTCGAGCGAGACACGGCGGACGCGCTTGGCGAAGGCCGCGTTCCGCTCGCGGGCGGCGCGCTTCTCGGCGATCTGGCGGGCGGTGCGGTCCTCGTCGACGACGAGGAAGTTGTCACCGGCACCCGGGACGTTGGTGAGGCCCAGGACGAGGACGGGGGTCGACGGGGTCGCCTCCTCCACGTTGTTGCCCTTGTCGTCGAGCATGGCCCGGACTCGGCCGTACGCGTCGCCCGCGACGATGGTGTCGCCGATGCGCAGCGTTCCGCGCTGGACGAGGACGGTCGAGACGGCACCGCGACCGCGGTCGAGGTGGGACTCGATCGCAATACCCTGCGCGTCCTGGTCCGGGTTGGCCCGGAGGTCGAGCGAGGCGTCGGCGGTGAGGACCACGGCCTCCAGCAGGGAGTCGATGTGCAGACCCTGCTTGGCGGAGATGTCGACGAACATCGTGTCGCCGCCGTACTCCTCGGCCACCAGACCGAACTCGGTCAGCTGACCGCGGACCTTGACCGGGTCGGCACCCTCGACGTCGATCTTGTTGACCGCGACGACGATCGGGACGCCGGCGGCCTTGGCGTGGTTGAGCGCCTCGATCGTCTGCGGCATGACGCCGTCGTTGGCCGCGACCACGAGGATCGCGATGTCGGTCGACTTCGCACCACGGGCACGCATGGCGGTGAACGCCTCGTGACCCGGGGTGTCGATGAAGGTGATGCGACGCTCTTCGCCGTTGACCTCGGTACCGACCTGGTAGGCACCGATGTGCTGGGTGATGCCACCGGCCTCGCCCGCGACCACGTTGGTCTTGCGGATCGCGTCGAGAAGGCGGGTCTTACCGTGGTCGACGTGACCCATGACGGTCACGACCGGCGGACGGGAGACCAGGGCCTCTTCGCCGCCCTCGTCCTCGCCGAACTCGATGTCGAAGGACTCGAGCAGCTCGCGGTCCTCCTCCTCCGGGCTGACGACCTGGACGACGTAGTTCATCTCCTCGGCCAGCATGACGAGCGTGTCGTCGGAGACGGACTGCGTGGCCGTGACCATCTCACCGAGGTTCATCATGACCGCGACGAGCGACGCCGGGTTGGCGCCGATCTTCTCCGCGAAGTCGGTGAGGGACGCACCGCGCGACAGGCGAATGGTCTCGCCGTTGCCGCGAGGCAGCATCACGCCGCCCACGGACGGGGCCTGCATGGCCTCGTACTCCTGGCGCCTCTGCCGCTTCGACTTGCGACCGCGACGCGCGGGACCGCCGGGACGACCGAAGGCGCCCTGCGTGCCACCACGGCCACCCGGACCGCCGGGACGGCCACCGAAGCCGCCGGGACGACCGCCGAAGCCGCCGCCACCGCCGCCGGGACCACCCGGACGACCGCCGCCGCCACCACCGGGACCACCGGGACGGCCGGCGAAGCCGCCGCCACCGCCACCGGGACCGGCCGGACGACCGGCGAAGCCGGGACGACCGCCGCCGCCGCCGGGACCGCCCGGACGACCGCCGGGGCCACCGGGACCACGGCCGCCGGGGCCCGGACGCGGGCCGGCAGCGGGACGCTGCGGCATCATGCCCGGGTTCGGACGGTTACCGCCGGGCGCACCGCCCGGACGGGGGGCCTGCGGACGAGGCATGCCACCGGGGGTGGGACGGGCGCCGCCCTGACCCTGCGGGCGCGGGGCGCCACCGGGGCCGCCCTGCGGACGCGGGGCACCCGGAACGGCACCGGGGCCGCCGGGGCGCGGAGCACCGCCACCGGGACGGGGCGTCTGCGGACGCGCCATGCCGGTGGAGCCGCCGGAGGTGAAGGGGTTGTTGCCCGGACGCGGGCCGGCCGGACGCGGGGCGCCCGGACGCGGGGCCTGCTGGCCGGGACGGGGGGCCTGCTGGCCCGGGCGCGGCGCCGACTGGCCCGGACGGGCACCGGTCTGACGCGGGCCGGGGGCGGCACCACCGGGACGCTGGCCACCGGCGGCGGGAGCCGCCGGAGGCGCGGTGAACTCCGGGTTGGTCGGAGCCGGGGCGGCGGGGGCCGGCTTGGGGGCCGGTGCCGGAGCCGCGGGCTTCGGACCCGGGGTCGGACGCGGGCCGGGGGCCGGCGTCGAGGGCTTCTCTGCCGCCGCGGGCTTGGGCGCCGGGGTGGGCGCTCCAGGCTTCGGGGCGGCGGGACGGGCGGCCTGCGCCGGGGACGGCGCCGGGGCACCCGGCTTGGGGGCGGGCGCCGCCTTGCGGGGCGCGCCGGGCTTGGCAGCGGTCTTGCCGGCGGAACCGCCGGGACCCTGCAAAGCGTCAGTCAACTTGCGCACGACCGGCGCCTCGATGGTCGAGGACGCCGAACGGACGAATTCACCGAGTTCCTGGAGCTTGGCCATGACGACCTTGCTCTCCACACCGAACTCCTTGGCGAGTTCGTATACCCGGACCTTAGCCACTTCGCTCCTTTATAGGTCCGGTTACCGCCGGACCGTCGCTACTTCATGGGCGTACTCATCGCGTACTCATCGAGTGCTCATCGCAATCTCGACCTACTTCCGACTCGCGAGGTACCTGACCGCACGGTGTTCCGTGCCGTACTTCTTGTTCACTGCGGTGCCGCCTGCGCGGCCTGCTCGACGTGATCCCGCAGAACCGCCGTGTCGAGCGGACCCGGGACCTTGAAGGCCCTCGGGAACGCCCTGCGGCGGACCGCCAGGTCGAGACAGTGCAAGGCGGGGTGCACGTACGCACCCCGGCCGGGCAGCGTACCGCGATGATCGGGGACGCACTCGTCCTTGTTCACCACGATCCGCAGCAGATCGCTCTTGGCCGCTCGCTCCCGGCATCCCACACAGGTTCGCTCAGGGCACGCGCGGGCATGCGTCCGGCCAGACACGATTAAGTCTACCTCCCCGTACCGACCTCACCCGTTTGGGGCAAAAATCGAACAGCTGTTGGCCAAAAACGATCTCCGACGTGTGGCGGAGTCGCTCAGCCCTCCTCGGCCGGAGCCTCGGTGTCCGGCCGGATGTCGATGCGCCAGCCGGTGAGACGGGCGGCCAGGCGGGCGTTCTGGCCCTCCTTGCCGATGGCCAGCGAGAGCTGGTAGTCGGGGACCGTCACCCGGGCGGACCGGGCGGCGGCGTCGACGACCTCGACCTTGGAGACCCGGGCCGGGGAGAGCGCGTTCGCCACCATCTCCGCCGGGTCGTCCGACCAGTCGACGATGTCGATCTTCTCGCCGAGCAGCTCCGCCATCACGTTCCGGACGCGGCTGCCCATGGGGCCGATGCAGGCGCCCTTGGCGTTCAGGCCCGAACGGGTGGAACGGACCGCGATCTTGGTCCGGTGACCGGCCTCACGGGCGATCGCCGAGATCTCGACCGAACCGTCGGCGATCTCCGGCACCTCCAGGGCGAAGAGCTTCTTCACCAGATTGGGGTGGGTGCGCGAAAGGGTGACGGACGGGCCGCGGACGCCCTTGGCGACGCGGACGACGTACGTGCGCAGCCGCAGGCCGTGCGTGTAGTCCTCGCCCGGCACCTGCTCCTGCACCGGAAGGATGGCCTCCAGCTTGTCGTCCAGCTTGACGAGGACGTTCTTGGGGTCCTTGCCCTGCTGCACCACGCCGGCGACGACATCGCCCTCGCGGCGGGCGTACTCGCCGAAGGTCACGTCGTTCTCGGCGTCGCGCAGCCGCTGCTGGATGACCTGGCGGGCGGTGCTCGCCGCGATGCGGCCGAAGTCCGACGGGGTGTCGTCGAACTCCTTGGGCTCCTGCCCCTCCTCCAGGTCGGCCGCGTCCTCCTCGGCCCAGACCGTCACGTGCCCGGTGTGCCGGTCCAGCTCCACGCGCGCGTGGCGGCGGGCGGACGGGGTGCGGTGGTACGCGATGAGGAGGGCCGACTCGATCGCCTCGACCAGCATCTCGAAGGAGATTTCCTTCTCCTGTGCCAAGCCCTTCAGGAGCTTCACGTCGATGTCCACGGCTACGCCTCCTCTTCCTTCTTGTCCTTGCGGTTGAACTCGATCTCGACACGCGCCTTGGCGATCTCGGCGAACTCCACGCGGCGGGCGGTGGCCTTGCGGCCCTTCACGCCCGGGACCTCGGTGTCGAGCCCGTCCTCGTCCACGGCCAGGATGCGGGTGACCAGCTCCCCGCCCTCGGCGAGCTGGAGCTTCACCAGCCGGCCGGTGGCCCGGACGTAGTGGCGGCGCTCGGAGAGCGGACGGTCGGCACCCGGGGAGCTGACCTCCAGGACGTACTCGCCGTCGCCCATGGCGTCGGTCTCGTCCAGCTTCGCGGAGATCGCGCGGCTCAGCTCGGCACAGGCGTCCAGCTCGACGCCCTCGTCCGAGTCGACGACGATCCTCAGCAGTCCGCGGCGGCCGGCCCGGGACACCTCGATCTCCTCCAGATCCAGGTTCTCCGCGTGGACGAGCGGCTCAATGAGTCCGCGCAGCCTGTCGCTCTGGGTGGTGCTCATCCGGGTGACTCCTCGGCCGCGTGTGCTGTTGTGGGTACGTCGCTCGTCGCTGCTTGTCGCTGCGTGTCGGACCAAGGGTATCCGGTCGCGGAGGGTGTTGCCGTCCACGGCGGGGGCCCCCGCGGGTACGCTCGCCTGCGGTGATCTTCGACGGGCGGCCGGGAGGGGTCCGGAATGCTGAGGGAGAGAGCGTGACGACGACGGGGAGACGCGCCGTGCTCGTTGCGGGGGCCTCGGCCGCCGCGGCGGCCCTGACGGGCTGCACCTCCGACGCCGGGGGCCCGCGCCGCCCGAGCGCGGCCCAGGAGGCGGCGGCCCGCGAGGCCGAACGGGTGGCCCGCGCCGAGGCTGCCCTCCGCCGCCGCGCGGTGAGCGCCTCACGGATCTTGCTGGAACGTTACGACACCACCCTCGCCGCCCATCCCGCGCTCCACGCGCGCGTGGCCCCCCTGCGCGCCTCCGTCGCGGCCCACGCGAAGGCCCTCGGCGAGGGCGGCCCCACCGCCTCGGCCACCCCGACGCCGTCCGCCGCCGCCACCGGCGCGGCCGCCCCCACGGCCACCGGGACACCCGCCCGGGCCGTACCCGCCGACCCGGAGACCGCGCTGCGGGAGCTGGCCGCCGCCGCCAGGACCGCTGCCGACGCGCACACCGCCGAGCTGCTCGCGGCGCCGCCCGAGTACGCCCGGCTGCTCGCCTCCGTGGCCGCCGCCGGCGCCGCCCACGCCTACCTCCTCACCGAAGGAGCCCGCGCATGAGCGCCCTCCCCGCCGCCCAGGCCGCCCTCGCCGCCGAGCACGCGGCGGTGTACGGCTACGGGGTCGTCGGCGGCCGGGTCGCCGACGACCGCCGGGCCGAGGCCACCGCCGCCTACGAGGCGCACCGGGCCCGCCGGGACGCGCTGCGCCGCACCGTCCGCGACCTCGGCGGTACGCCGGCCGCCGCGGCCGCCGCGTACGAGCTGCCGTTCCGGGTGGCCGACCCGGCCGGCGCGGTGCGGCTCGCGGCCGTCCTGGAGGACCGGGTGGCCGGGGTCTACTCCGATCTGGTGCGGGCCTCCGAGGGGCCGCTGCGGAGCGAGGCGGCGGCGGCGCTGCGGGAGGCGGCGGTCCGTGCGGTGCGGTGGCGCGGGAGCGACGTAACCTTTCCTGGGCTCGCCGAGCGGGTGTGAGTCCGGCCCCCACCAGCCTTGATCACCCCGCCCCAGCAGAAGGAACGACGCACGCATGGGTTTCGAAGCACCCCGGCGACTGGTGACGGCGCTCCAGGAGCGGTACGGCGAGGCCGCCGCGGCCGACTGGCTCGGGCGGCTCCCCGGCCTCGCCGAGCGGGTGCCCGAGGAGGCCGGTCTGACCGTCGAGCGGGTGGTGGCCCCCGGCGGACGCGACAGCCTGGTCCTGCTCGTCCGCGACGCCGGCGGCGAACCCGCCGCGCTCAAGATCGCGCCGCCGTTCACCCGTCCGGAGCGGGAGCGGGAGGCGCTCGCGCACTGGAACGGCTGGGGCGCGGTTCGGCTCCTCGCGCAGGCGCCCGAGGACTCCCTCGTCCTCGAACGGCTGCACCCCGAGGTGTCGCTCCGCTCGCTGCCGGAGGCCAAGGCGCTGCTCGAAGCGGCCGGGACCGTACGGAAGCTGTGGGTGGACCCGCCGGCCGGGCACGCCTTCGAGACGGTGGCGGTGCGCACCGCCCGCCAGGCGTCCGCCATGGAGCACCACCGTGCCGACGCCGCCGCCGGGGAGCTGGCCGCCGCCGCGCTCGCCGTCCGCGAGGAACTGCTCGCGGACTCCGCCGAGGAGCTGCTGCTGCACGGCGACTTCCGGCAGGGCAAGGTGCTCGGCGGCGACCGCGCGCCCTGGCTGGCGGTCGGGCCCGACCCGGTGGTCGGCGAGCGCGCCTACGACCTCGCGCGGCTGGTCCGGGAGCGGGTCGAGGACCTGGTCGCCTCCTCCGCCGGCGCCCCCGCGGCCCGGCGGCGGGTCAACAAGCTGGCCGACTCGCTCGACGTCGACCGGGAGCGGCTGCGCGGCTGGACGCTCTTCCGGACCGTCGAGTCCGGTACGCGGGCGCTGGCCGGCGGGCGCCGGCAGGAGGCCGAGTGGCTGCTGGAGTTCGCGAGCTGGCTGTGAGTCCGCGGGCCCTTTGAGGGGAATACCCTTTTTGTATCCCTTCCTCAGGGGGTCCCGATGATCGAAGACATCCTCCTGGCCGTGGCGGGAGCCGGTGTGGCCGCGGTGGCGTACGTCGGAGCCGCGGCCCGCGTCGTGAAGCAGTACGAACGGGGCGTCGTCTTCCGCTTCGGCCGGCTGCGGGGCGAGGTGCGGCCGCCCGGGTTCACCATGGTCGTTCCCGCGGTCGACCGGCTCCACAAGGTGAACATGCAGATCGTCACGATGCCGGTGCCCGCGCAGGAGGGCATCACGCGGGACAACGTGACGGTACGGGTCGACGCCGTCGTCTACTTCAAGGTGGTGGACGCGGCGGAGGCGCTGGTGCGGGTCGAGGACTACAAGTTCGCGGTCTCGCAGATGGCGCAGACCTCGCTGCGGTCGATCATCGGCAAGAGCGACCTCGACGACCTGCTGTCCAACCGCGAGAAGCTCAACCAGGGACTGGAGCTGATGCTCGACTCCCCCGCGATCGGGTGGGGCGTGCAGATCGACCGGGTCGAGATCAAGGACGTCTCCCTGCCGGAGACCATGAAGCGGTCGATGGCGCGGCAGGCGGAGGCGGACCGGGAGCGGCGGGCCCGTCTGATCAACGCGGACGCGGAGCTCCAGGCGTCGAAGAAGCTGGCGGAGGCGGCGCATCAGCTGGAGGACGCGCCGTCGGCGCTTCAGCTGCGGCTGTTGCAGACGGTGATGGCCGTGGCGGCCGAGAAGAACTCGACGCTGGTGCTGCCGATCCCGGTCGAGCTGCTGCGGTTCCTGGAGCGCGCGACCCCGGAGGCACCGCCGTCCGCGCCGCCCGCGTCCGCGCCGCCCGCGCCTGGGCAGGCCCCGGCCCCACAGGCCCCGGCGCCGCTGCCCCCGGTCGAGGACCTGACGGGCCCGTCGGTGGACCCGGCGCCCTGACGCCCCCGCCGCCGTTTCCTCGGGGGAACGGCGGCGGGGGCGTTCGGGGTCAGGAGGTCAGGGCGGCCAGGGCCTCTTCGACGGTGAGTTCCTGGCGGTCGCCGGTGCGGCGGTCCTTCAGCTCCAGGACGCCCTCCGCCGCGCGGCGGCCGGCGACGAGGATCTTGGGGACGCCCATCAGCTCGGAGTCGGTGAACTTGACGCCCGGCGAGACGCCCGCGCGGTCGTCGACCAGGACGCGCAGGCCCGCGGCCGAGAGCTTGTCGGAGACCTCCAGGGCCAGCTCGGTCTGGAGCGCCTTGCCGGCCGCGACGACGTGGACGTCGGCGGGGGCGACCTCGGCCGGCCAGCACAGGCCCTTGTCGTCGGCGGTCTGCTCGGCGAGCGCGGCGACGGCGCGCGAGACGCCGATGCCGTAGGAGCCCATGGTCACGCGGACCGGCTTGCCGTTCTGGCCGAGGACGTCGAGCTTCAGCGCGTCCGCGTACTTGCGGCCGAGCTGGAAGATGTGACCGATCTCGATCGCGCGGTCGAGCCTGAGGCCGGTGCCGCACGCGGGGCACGGGTCGCCCTCCTGGACGACGACGACGTCGACGTACTCCTCGACCTCGAAGTCACGCCCCGCGACGACGTTCTTCGCGTGCGTGCCCTCCTCGTTGGCGCCGGTGATCCAGGCGGTGCCGGGGGCGACGCGGGGGTCGGCGATGTAGCGGACCTTCTCCAGGCCCTGGGGGCCGACGTAGCCGCGGACGAGGTCGGGGCGGCCGGCGAAGTCGGTCTCGGTGACCAGCTCGACGGCGGCCGGGGCGAAGTGCGCCTCGACCTTGTCCAGGTCGACCTCGCGGTCGCCGGGGACGCCGACGGCGACGATCTCGCCGTCGACCTTCACCAGGAGGTTCTTGAGCGTGGCGGAGGCCGGGACGCCGAGGTGGGCGGCGAGGGTCTCGATGGTGGGGGTGTCGGGCGTGGGGATGGCCTCCAGGGCCGGGACCGCGGAGCCGTCGACGGCCTTGACCGCCTGGTACACGGCCTCGGTGTTGGCGGCGAAGTCGCAGTTCGGACAGTCGGCGAAGGTGTCCTCGCCGGCCTCGGCCGGGGCGAGGAACTCCTCGGACTTCGAGCCGCCCATGGCGCCGGCGGTGGCGGCGCAGATGCGGTAGTCGAGGCCGAGGCGCTCGAAGATCCGCTGGTACGCCTCGCGGTGCACGCCGTAGGACCGGGCCAGGCCCTCGTCCTCGGTGTCGAAGGAGTAGGAGTCCTTCATGAGGAACTCGCGGCCGCGCAGGATGCCGGCGCGGGGGCGGGCCTCGTCGCGGAACTTGGTCTGGATCTGGTACAGGATGACGGGCAGGTCCTTGTAGGACGAGCACTGGTCCTTCACCAGGAGGGTGAAGATCTCCTCGTGGGTGGGGCCGAGGAGGTAGTCGCCGCCCTTGCGGTCCTGGAGGCGGAAGAGCTCGGCGCCGTACTCGCTCCAGCGGCCGGTGGCCTCGTAGGGCTCGCGGGGCAGCAGGGCCGGGAGGGAGACCTCCTGGGCACCGACGGCGTCCATCTCCTCGCGGACGATCCGCTCGACGTTGGCGAGGACCTTCTTGCCCAGCGGCAGCCAGCTCCAGATGCCGGCGGCGGTGCGGCGGACGTATCCGGCGCGGACGAGGAGCTTGTGGGAGAGGACCTCGGCGTCGGCCGGGTCGTCGCGCAGCGTCTTCGCCATCAACTGGGACATGCGCTGGACCGGTGCGTTGGCCATGGTTCTCGTACTCCTGCGGGGCTGGGGATCCCCCCTGCTCGACGAGCGGAGCCGAGAGCTCGGGGGGAGCTGATGGCCCCGAGATTATCCGGGCGGCCCCGTCCGCGAGAAATCAGTTCCGGCGCGGGAGCGGGAGCGGCGCGCCCATGACGGCGTAGGGGCGGGCCGCGCTCGGGAAGTGGACCTGGCGGGCGAGGTCGGTGTAGCCGAGCGAGTGGTAGAGGCCGCGGGCCGGCGAGTCGGTGTCGATCGCGGAGAGGATGGAGCGCTTCTCGTCCGCGGTGTCGGTGATGGTGGTGATCAGTCCCCGGCCGAGGCCCCGGCCCTGGAAGGCGGGGTGGACGTGGAGCTCGGTGATGACGAAGGAGGCGTCGAGCCAGTCGGCGGTGCCGGTGGCGCGCAGGTACGGCTCCACCACGGTGGACCACCAGTGGCTGCGGTCGTTGGGCATCCCGTACACGAAGCCGGCCAGCCGTCCGTCGGGGGTGGTGGCCCCGTAGGCGCGGGCTCCGGGGTTCATCAGGTGGCGCAGCACGATGTGACGGCGTACGGCGACCTCCTCGGCGTCGAGGCCGAAGGCGACCGCCTGTACGGCGAGGGCCTCGTCCACCCGGGCGGCGAGGTTGACGGGTCCGATCACGGCGGGTGCGTCGTCCATGCGGCGCACCCTACAAGTGCCCGCCCCTTCAGAACAGGACGCTCATGAACGCACCGGTCTCGCGGAAGCCGACGCGGTGGTAGGCGGCCCGGGCGGGGGTGTTGTAGTCGTTGACGTACAGGCTGACGACGGGGGCGATGTCGGCGAGGGCGTACTGGAGGACGGCGGCCATGCCGGTCTCGGAGAGGCCCTTGCCGCGGTGCTCGGGGGCGACCCAGACCCCCTGGATCTGGCACGCCTGTCGGGTGGCGGCGCCGATCTCCGCCTTGAAGACGACCTTGCCGTCGTCGATGCGGGCGAAGGAGCGGCCCGCGGCGACCAGCTCGGCGACCCGGGCCTGGTAGAGGAGGCCGCCGTCGCCGGCCATCGGGGAGACGCCGACCTCCTCGGTGAACATGGCGACGCAGGCGGGCATGATCACGTCCATCTCGTCCTTGCGGACGCGGCGGACGAGGGGGTCGGGGGTGACGGTCGCGGAGGGTTCCTCGGTGACCATGAGGGGCTGGTGGGCGCGGACGTCGCGGGCGGGGCCCCAGGCGGGTTCGAGGAGGCGCCAGAGTTCGCCGGTGGGTCCGGCCGGGCCGACGATCGAGGAGCAGCGGCGGCCGATCCGGCGGGCCCGGTCGGCGAAGGCGCGGACGGCCTCGGGGGTGGCGCAGATCGGGACCAGGTTGGCGCCCGCGTAGCAGAGCGAGGTGAGCCGTCCCTCGCTGTACCAGCCCCACATCTCGCCGCCCAGGCGCCAGGGGTCGAGCCCGGCGATCCGGACCCGGGCGGTGACGAAGGCGTTCTCGACCGGGGCGCTCTCCAGGACGGCGAGTGCGGCGCCGAGGTCGGCGGGTTCGAGGACCCGGGTGGTGGTCTGTGTCAACACGAGGGGGCCTCACCGTGCGGGTTCTGCTGGTCCTGGCACTGTACCCCTCCCCTTTCCGGCTCGGCTCGCCTCCGGGGCGCTTCCCGCCGGGCGCACGGACCGTGCGGGCCCGCCCGGCTCGTCCCGCACGGGGCTCCGCGCGCTCGGGGCCGTTCCCCCGGCGCGGCCCTTCGGCTCGCTCGCGGGGCGGACGCGCGGAACCCCTCCGGCCCGGGGCCGGAGGGGTTCCGCGGTGGTTCCGGTGGGTCAGCCGGCGACGGCGACGGTCGGCTCGCCGCTGGCGATGCCGTCCTTCTCCATCTGCTCGGCGATCTTGAGGGCCTCTTCGATGAGGGTCTCGACGATCTTCGACTCGGGGACGGTCTTGATGACCTCGCCCTTCACGAAGATCTGGCCCTTGCCGTTGCCGGAGGCGACGCCGAGGTCGGCCTCGCGGGCCTCGCCGGGGCCGTTGACGACGCAGCCCATGACGGCGACGCGGAGCGGGACGGTCATGCCGTCGAGGCCGGCGGTGACCTCCTCGGCGAGCTTGTAGACGTCGACCTGGGCGCGGCCGCAGGACGGGCAGGAGACGATCTCCAGGCGGCGCTGGCGCAGGTTGAGCGACTCCAGGATCTGGATGCCGACCTTGATCTCCTCGGCCGGCGGGGCGGAGAGGGAGACGCGGATGGTGTCGCCGATGCCCTGGGAGAGGAGCGCGCCGAAGGCGACGGCGGACTTGATGGTGCCCTGGAAGGCGGGGCCGGCCTCGGTGACGCCGAGGTGCAGCGGGTAGTCGCACTGGGCGGCGAGCTGGCGGTACGCCTCGACCATGACGACGGGGTCGTTGTGCTTGACCGAGATCTTGATGTCGCGGAAGCCGTGCTCCTCGAAGAGGGACGCCTCCCAGAGGGCGGACTCGACGAGCGCCTCGGGGGTGGCCTTGCCGTACTTCTTGAGCAGGCGGGCGTCGAGGGAGCCGGCGTTGACGCCGATGCGGATCGGGACGCGGGCGTCGCCGGCCGCCTTGGCGATCTCCTTGACCTTGTCGTCGAACTGCTTGATGTTGCCGGGGTTGACGCGGACCGCGGCGCAGCCGGCGTCGATCGCGGCGAAGACGTACTTCGGCTGGAAGTGGATGTCGGCGATCACCGGGATCTGCGACTTGCGGGCGATCACGGAGAGCGCGTCGGCGTCGTCCTGGGTCGGGCAGGCCACCCGGACGATCTGGCAGCCGGAGGCGGTCAGCTCGGCGATCTGCTGGAGGGTGGCGCCGATGTCGGAGGTGCGGGTCGTCGTCATGGACTGCACCGAGACGGGTGCGTCACCGCCGACGGCCACGCTGCCGACCTGGATCTGCCGGCTCTTGCGGCGTTCGGCGAGCCGGGTCGGGACGGTGGGCATACCGAGAGAAATCGCGGTCATCAGTAGTGCAACCTCAAAGGTCGTGCGTCGGCGGGCTCAGGCTTCCGAGGTTACCGCCCCGGGGGTGGGGGGCCGGACACGGCGGTGTACGGCCCCCCTGGGAGCTACGTCAGCTTCACCGGGTTGACGATGTCGGCGGCGAGGACGAGCAGCGTGAAACAGACGAAGACACCGGCGACCACGTAGGCGGCGGGCATCAGTTTGGCCACGTCGAACGGGCCGGGGTCGGGGCGCCGGAAGATCCGGGCCGTGTGGCGGCGGACGGACTCCCACAGGGCGCCCGCGATGTGGCCGCCGTCGAGCGGCAGCAGCGGGAGCATGTTGAAGAGGAACAGGGAGACGTTGAAGTACACCAGCAGGTTCATGAACATGACCAGGATGCGCTCCGGCGGGAGGTCCAGGTTCATGAGCTCGCCGGTGATGCGGGCGGCTCCGACGACGCCGACGGGCGAGTCCTCGGCGCGCTCTCCGTCACCGAAGGTGGCGTCCCAGAGGCCGGGGATCTTGCCGGGGAGGGCGACGACCGAGTGGAGGCCGTTCTCCATGAGCTCGCCCATGCGGTCGGTGGTCTCGCCGAAGCTGAGCGGCGCGACCTCCGTCTTGGAGGCGAAGCCGAGGTAGCCGGCCTTCTCGTAGGCGAGGGGGCGGGCGACCTGGCCGTTCTCGTCCTTCTTCAGGACCTGGTTGGCGACGAGCGTCGCGTGCAGGTCGAGGCGCTGCCCGTTCCGCTCGACGGTGACGGTGGCGGGGCCGATGGTCTTGCGGATGTGGTCGGAGAGGGTGTCCCAGTCGGAGACCGGGGTGCCGTTGAAGGCGACGATCGTGTCGCCGTCCCGCAGCCCCGCCTTGTGCGCCGGGGAGACCGGGTCGCCCGCGGCGCAGGTGTCCCGCTCGGCGCTCTGCTCGATGACGCACTTCTGGACGCCGGCGACCTTGGTGGTCTGGCCCTCGATGCCGAGGGTCATCAGGGAGCCGTAGAAGAGGCCGAGGGCGAGGACCAGGTTCATGAAGGGTCCGGCGAACATGACGATGACGCGCTTCCACGGCTTGCGCGTGTAGAAGAGCCGGGTCTCGTCGCCGGGCTTCAGCTCCTCGTAGGACGCCTCGCGGGCGTCCTCGATCATGGAGCGCCAGGGCGAGGTGGAGCGGGCCTCGATCTTGCCGTCGGCGCCGGGCGGGAACATGCCGATCATGCGGATGTAGCCGCCGGCCGGGATGGCCTTGATGCCGTACTCGGTCTCGCCGCGCTTCTTCGACCAGATCGTGGGGCCGAAGCCGACCATGTACTGCGGCACGCGGATGCCGAAGAGCTTGGCCGTGGAGAGGTGGCCCAGCTCGTGCCAGGCGATGGAGACGAGCAGCCCGAGGGCGAACAGGACGACGCCGAGGATCGTCAGGAGCACTTCCGTCATGCGCGCGCCTCCGCGGTTGCCTTCGCTGCGAGCTCTCGGGCCCGGGCCCGCGCCCAGGTCTCCGCTTCCAGGACGTCCGGCACCGTCAGGGAGGTTCCCCCGCTGGGCCGACCGTGTTCGGTGACGACCGCCGTGACGGTGTCCATGATGCCGTTGAAGGGCAGCCGGCCGGCGAGGAACGCCTCGACGCACTCCTCGTTGGCTGCGTTGAAGACGGCGGGGGCGGTGCCGCCGAGCTCGCCGACGTGCCGGGCGAGGTTCACCGACGGGAACGCCTCGTCGTCCAGCGGGAAGAACTCCCAGGTGGAGGCGGTGGACCAGTCGAAGGCGGGTGCGGCGTCGGGGATCCGCTCGGGCCAGCCGATGCCGATCGCGATGGGGCCGCGCATGTCCGGCGGGGTGGCCTGGGCGAGCGTGGAGCCGTCGGTGAACTCGACCATGGAGTGCACGTACGACTGGGGGTGGACGACGACCTCGATGCGGTCGAAGGGGATGTCGTAGAGGAGGTGTGCCTCGATGACCTCCAGGCCCTTGTTGACCAGGGTGGCGCTGTTGACCGTGATGACCGGGCCCATGGCCCAGGTCGGGTGGGCGAGCGCGTCCTCGCGGGTCACCCGCTCCAGGTCGGCGCGGGTGCGGCCGCGGAAGGGGCCGCCGGAGGCGGTGACGACCAGCTTGCGGACGTCGGCGCGGGTGCCGGCGGCGAGCGCCTGGAAGAGGGCGGCGTGCTCGGAGTCGACCGGGATGATCTGGCCGGGCTTCGCGAGCGCCTTGACCAGCGGGCCGCCGACGATCAGCGACTCCTTGTTGGCGAGGGCGAGCGTCCGGCCGGCCTCCAGGGCGGCGAGGGTCGGCGCGAGGCCGATGGAGCCGGTGATGCCGTTGAGCACGGTGTGGCACGGGGAGGCGGCGAGCTGGGTGGCGGCGTCGGGCCCGGCCAGGATCTCCGGCAGCGGCGCGGCCCCTCCCCCGCTCGCGCCGGCGGACCCCCAGCGCGCCTTCAGGGCCGTACGCAGCTCCTCGACGGCCTCCTCGCGGGCCACGGCGACCTGGGCGACCCCGAGGCGGTGCGCCTGCTCGGCCAGCAGGTCGATCCGGCTGCCGGAGGCGGCCAGGGCGGTGACCCGGAAGCGGTCGGGGTGGCGCAGCACCAGGTCGATGGCCTGGGTGCCGATGGAGCCCGTCGAGCCGAGGACGACGATGTCCCGGCGTCCTTCGGTGGTGTCGAAGGCGATGTGCGGGTCGGCGAGAGGTGAGGGGCGGTCGCTCATGCCCCCCATTCTGGCCTCAAACGCTGTGCGCTCTTCACGCGGTCCGGGCGATCGGGCCGAATCCGCCGAACACTCGGTGGAAGTCGGGGAAGGTCTTCTTCACGCAGCCGGGGTCGTCGAAGGTGATGCCGGGGGTCCTGAGGGCGGTGACCGCGAAGGACATGACGATCCGGTGGTCGCCGTGGGTGGCGATCTCGGCGGGGCCCGCGGGGGTGCCGGGGTGGATCTCGATCCAGTCGGGTCCGGTCTCGACGGTGATGCCGAGGCGGCGGAGGTTCTCGGCGCAGGCGTCGAGCCGGTCGCACTCCTTGACCCGGGTGTTGGCGACGTCCTCGATGCGGACCGGCCCGTCGGCGAAGGGGGCGATCGCGGCGAGCGTCGGCATGGTGTCCGAGATGTCCCGCATGTTGACGGTGAGTCCGCGCAGGGTGCCGGTGGAGCGGACGCTGGTGGCGTCGGGCGTCACCTCGACCTCGGCGCCCATCCGGCGCAGCACGTCGACGAAGGCGAGGTCGCCCTGGAGGGCGCCGGTGCCGAGGCCGGGGACGGTGACCGCGCGGCCGGGTTCGAGGGCGGCCGCGGCGAAGAAGTAGCTGGCGGTGGAGGCGTCGGGCTCGATCGGGTAGCGCGCCGCCCGGTAGCCGGTGGGGGCGACCCGGTAGGTGCGGCCCTCGCGGGTGACCTCGGCTCCGAAGGACCGCATCATCGCCAGGGTGATCTCGACGTACGGCTCCGAGACGAGGTCGGTGACGGTGATGTCGAGGCCCTCGGCGGTGAGCGGGCCGAGCATCAGCAGGGCCGTCAGGTACTGGGAGGACTGTCCGGCGTCGAGGGTGAGCGCGCCGCCCTTCACCCCGGCGGCGTGCACGGCGAGCGGGTGGTGGCCGTCGCGCTCCCCGTGGCGCAGGTCGACGCCCAGCTCGCGCAGGGCGGCGGAGAGCGGGCCGAGCGGGCGGCGGCGCATCTGGGCGGAGGCGTCGAAGCGGAAGGTGCCGTGGCCGGCGGCGGCGAGGGTGGGCAGGAAGCGGGCGGTGGTGGCGCCGTCGCGGCAGTACACGTCGGCGTCGGTGGTACCGGGTCCGGCGGGGCGGCCCTCGATGTGCCAGGCGCCGGGCTCCCGCCGGACGGAGTAGCCGAGGGCGCCGAGCCCTTCGGCGAAGCCCTCGGTGTCGTCGGAGACGAGCGGGCGCAGGAGGGTCGTGGTGCCCTCCGCGGCGGCGGCGAGGAAGAGCGCGCGGGCGGTGACGGACTTGGAGCCGGGGATGTCGATGACGGTCACGCCGCCCATCCTGCCGCGCCGGGCGGGGCACCCGTCGCCGCGTTCCGCTCCGTGGACGGGCGGGGAGGGGCGGGGCCTCAGGGGGGGTACGGGCGGGGTGGGGCGGGGTGGGGCGGGGTGGGGCCGGGCACGTACGGGCGGGGTGAGGCGGGGCCGGGCACGTACCGGCCGGGGGCGTACGAAAGGCGGCCCGAGCCCCCGCACAGTGGGCTCGGACCGCCTGGTCTCGTGGTGCGCGTGTCCTAGAGGGCGAGGCCCGTCAGGACGAGCACGCGCTCGTAGGTGTAGTCGTCCATGGCGTACGCCACGCCCTCGCGGCCGACGCCGGAGCGCTTGGCGCCGCCGTACGGCATCTGGTCGGCGCGGTACGAGGGGACGTCGCCGACGATCACGCCGCCGACCTCCAGGGCGCGGTGGGCGCGGAAGGCGGTCTGCAGGTCGTGGGTGAAGACGCCGGCCTGGAGGCCGAAGTCGGAGTCGTTGACCGCGGCGAACGCCTCGGCCTCGCCGTCGACCTTGGCGACCGTGAGGACCGGGCCGAAGACCTCGGCGCGGGCCAGGGTGACGCCGGCCGGGAGGTCGGTGAGGACGGTCGGGGCGTAGGTGGCACCCTCGCGCTTGCCGCCCGCGAGGAGCGTGGCGCCGGCCGCGACGGCCTCGTCCACCCAGGACTCGACGCGCAGCGCGGCGGCCTCGTCGACGAGCGGGCCGACGTCGGTGGCGTCGTCCGCCGGGTCGCCGGTGACCTGGGCCTCGACGGCCGCGACGATCTTCGGGAGCAGGCGGTCGTAGACGGTGGCGTCGGCGATCACGCGCTGCACCGAGATGCAGGACTGGCCGCCCTGGTAGTTGGAGAAGGTCGCGATGCGGCTCGCGGCCCAGTCCAGGTCGGCCTCGGAGGACCAGTCCGGGAGGACGACGGCGGCGGCGTTGCCGCCCAGCTCCAGGGTGCAGTGCTTGTGCGGCACGGACTCGGCGATGGCGTAGCCGACCTTGTCCGAGCCGGTGAAGGAGATGACCGGGAGGCGCTCGTCCTGGACGAGGGCCGGCATGCGGTCGTTCGGCACGGTGAGGATCGACCAGGAGCCAGCCGGCAGGTCGGTCTCGGCCAGGATCTCGCCCAGGATGAGGGAGGAGATCGGGGTGGACGGGGCCGGCTTGAGGATGATCGGGGCGCCGACGGCGATGGCCGGGGCGACCTTGTGGGCGCTGAGGTTCAGCGGGAAGTTGAAGGGCGCGATGCCGAGGACGACGCCCTTGGGCACGCGGCGGGTGAGGGCGAGGCGACCCGCGCCGCCGGCCTCGGTGTCCAGGCGCTGGGCCTCGCCGGCGTTCCAGCGGCGGGCCTCCTCGGCGGCGAAACGGAAGACGGAGACGGCACGGCCGACCTCGCCGCGGGCCCACTTGATGGGCTTGCCGTTCTCGGCGGAGATGACCTGGGCGATCTCCTCGGTGCGCTCGGCGAGCCGCTTCGACACGTGGTCGAGGGCGGCGGCGCGGACGTGCGCCGGGGTGGCGGCGAACTCGTCGACGACCGCGTGGGCAGCGGCGACGGCCTCCTCGACCTGGGCCTCGGTGGGCACGGCGACCTTGCCGACCAGACGTCCGTCGTACGAGTTCGTGACGTCGAAGGTGGTGTCGCCGGTGGCCTCGCGGCCGGCGACCCAGAAGGCGTGGGTGGTCGTCATTGTGCGTCCCGGCCCTTTCCGTTTCGGGGTGCGAGCGGTTGCTCTCCAGACACGTTAGGGCCGGGACGCGTGCATGGCGTTTGTCCGTGGTGGAGTGATGGGCGTGGCGGCCTGTCCGCTTCGGCTGAAGAGTCGGGGGCGGTGCGGTGCCGGCCGGCGCGCCCGCCGTTCCGTGTGCGGCGCGGTGCGGAGCCGGTCAGCGCTCCTC
Organism: Streptomyces sp. NPDC004435; assembly: GCF_042873895.1. NCBI lineage: Bacteria > Bacillati > Actinomycetota > Actinomycetes > Kitasatosporales > Streptomycetaceae > Streptomyces > Streptomyces sp. NPDC004435. The sequence goes on from NZ_JBIAMB010000007.1 coordinate 62,339, forward strand.
GTACGCGGTGAAGGGCCGGTGGCCGCCGTCCCGGGCGGGGATCAGCCGCCCCTCGTACGCGAAGAGGTCCCGGATCTCGCCGGAGGAGGAGGCGACGGAGTCGGGGAAGGTGCGCATGTCCCGCTCCTCCCCGGTGTCGGCGTCGAGGACGAGCAGCCCGTCCTCGCCCCTGCTCGCGTACAGGTCGACCACGGCGGTGACCCTGCCGTCGGCGACGCGCAGGCCGACGACGTCCTCCAGGTCGCCCAGGTCGGCGTGCCACAGGCGCCGTCCGCTGCGCAGGTCGAAGGCCGTGACCGTCTCGTGGTCGTTCGCCTCGACCGCGTACAGCCGCCCGTAGGCGACCCGCGCCTGGGCCGGCACGGCGGTGGAGACGCGGCCGATGCCGTCGGTGCCGGGGACGATACGGCCCTGGGGGCTCCCGTCGTCGGCGAAGGAGAGGACCGTCGGGTAGCCGCTCAGGTCGAGGTCGGTGACGCTCACCACGGCGGGCTCGGCGGAGAGGAAGGAGGGGGTGTGGGTGAACCGCTCGACCGCCCGGCGCTCGTCGAGCATGGTCGTCCAGCGGTGTCTGCCGTCGGCCGGGTCGAAGGCGGCGAGCCGGACGTCGTCGCCCCCGCAGACGACGAGCGCGAGGACCTGGCGCTTCCCGGCGGCGACGCCGTGCGGGAAGCAGTCCTTCGGCACCGCGGCCGTCCAGCGCGGCTTGCCGGTGCGCAGGTCGAGGGCGCGCACGGCACGGTCGGGGCGGACGAAGCCGGGCGTGTTCCTGGCCCAGTCCTGGCCCCAGTAGGCGTACTCGTCGCGGACGACGGCGAGCCCGCCGCCGACGGCGACGACGTCCTTCTCGTCCTGGAGCACACCGCTCTCCGAGGTCCGGGCGGTGCGCCACAGCGCGCGCCCGTCCGCGAGGTCGAGGGCGACGACGGTGGCGCACCCCCCGCCCGCCCCGGCCTCGGCGGTCTTCCCGGCTCCGGACCCGCCCAGGGCGATCAGGGCGACGCCGTCCTCGGCGGTGCGGCTGACCGAGCAGATCGCGCCGCCCGCGGGCGGCGTGTACCGCCAGCGCTGGGCGCCGGAGCGGGCGTCGAAGCCGGTGACGCCGTCGGAGCGGCTGCTGACGAGGGTGTCGCCGGCGGCCCAGGCGCCGTTTCCGGAGTCGGAGCCGGTGGTCTCGCGCGGGGTGGTCCACACCTCGCGCAGGGAGTCGCCGGGGAGGTAGCCCTCGCCGGCGAGGGCGGCGACCGTGATCCCGCCGCAGCCGGCGAGGAAGGCGAGGGCGACGCCGACGGCGACGCCGTACCGGGCGAGGCGTGAGGCGGGTTTCCCCGCACGCCCTCCCGCGGCGCTCCCGCGCCTCGCGGCCCCCGCCGCTCTGCCGTTCCTCGTCCCCGTCGTCGCCATCCGGTCCCCCGCCCCTGTCGTCATGCTCACGACCCGTCGTTACGAGGGATCAGGGTAGGGCCAGGACGATCTTCGCCGGTCACCCCCTCCGCTCGGTCGTGACGATCAGACAGACGGCCGCGACGACGATCCCGCCGCCGAGGAGGATCGGCCAGGTCAGGGCCTCGTCGAGGATCAGCGCGCCGAGCAGGACGGCGACGACCGGGTTGACGTACGCGTAGGTGGCCGCGAGCGAGACCGGGGCGGACTGGAGGAGCCAGGCGTACGCGGTGAAGGCGATCAGCGAACCGAAGACGACCAGATAGGCGAGGGCGATCCAGGAGCTGCCGGAGACGGCGCCGGGGTCGAAGCCGCGGTGCTCGCCGCGTATCAGGCCGACGACGATGCCGCCGACCCCGCCGGCGAGCATCTCGTACACGCTCGCGGTGAAGGGGTTGGCGGGCAGGGGGAGGCGGGCCGAGGAGACCGTGCCGAGAGACCAGAGCAGGGCGGCGAGGACGACGGCGAGGACGCCCCCGATGCCGACCTCGCCGCTGAGCCCGGGGAGGGTGAGGACGGCGAGACCGGCCATGCCGAGCAGGACGCCGCCGTAGGCACCGCGCCCGGGGCGCTCGCCCGCGGCGCGGCGCAGCAGCACGACCCAGACGGGGACGGCGGCGACGAGGAGGGCGGCGAGGCCGGAGGGGATGCTCGTCTCGGCGAGGTTGACGAGGCCGTTGCCGCCGAGGATCAGGAGCAGGCCGACGAGCGCGGCGGAGCCGAGCCGGCGCCGGTCCACCTTGAGCGCGGCGGGGCCGTGGCGCCAGGCCACGATCACGGCGAGGAGGAGTCCGGCGACGATGAAGCGGGAACCCGAGGCGAGGAAGGGCGGGACGGTCTCGACGACGAACCGGATGCCGAGGTAGGTGGAGCCCCAGACGACGTACACGATGGCGAGGGCGGCCCAGACGGCTCCGCTGATGCGCCGGCCGGACGGACCGGGCTTCCCCGGGAGGGTGATCGCGGACGGGGGCGCCGGGGGTGCCGGGCGTGCGGAGGGGGCGGCGGGATCGGGACCGGGATCGACGGCAGGGCTTGTCATGACCAGGAGATTAGGGATCCTGATCGCGTCCGGCCAGGAATTCTGCCCGCCTTCGGGCAGGAAGGGCCGCTATTTCTCGCTATTTCTCGCCCTCGCCGGTGGTTTTGAGGGCGAGCCAGAGCTCCATGCGGACGTCCGGGTCGTCGAGGGAGCGGCCGAGGATCTCCTCGACGCGCCGCATCCGGTACCGCAGCGTGTGCCGGTGGACGCCCAGGTCGGCGGCGGCGGCGTCCCACTGGCCGTGCCGGGAGAGCCAGGCGCGCAGCGAGGCGACCAGATCGCCGCGGCCGGTCGCGTCGTGCTCGCGCAGCGCCCGGAGCATGCCGTCGGCGAAGGCCCGTACGGCGTCGTCGGCGAGGAGCGGCAGGACGGAGCCGGCCGCCAGGTCCTCGTGCTCGACGAGGGCGCGGCCGCGGCGGCGGGCCACCGAGAGGGCCTGCTCCGCCTGCTTGTACGCGACGGCGGCGGTGACCGGGCCGGCGGCGGCGGAGAGCCCGACGACGACCCCGGTCTCCTCGGCCTCGCGCTCGGCGTACCCGGCGCAGGCGGCGACGACCGCGCCGGAGTCTCCGGCGAGGACGACGAGCCGGTCGTCGCCCTCCGGGACCGTGAGCACGGCCTCTCCGGCGCGTGCGGCGGCGGTCTCCAGGGACTCGGCGAGGGTCGGCAGCGGGGGCTCGGCGGGCGCCTGCTCGCCACCGGCGGACTCGGCGACGAGGAGCCGGAAGGGGGCGTCGAGGAGGCCGCCGTACACGTCTCCGGCGACGGTGCGGGCGTGCTCGGGCTGCCCGGCGAGCATCATGCGCAGCACGGCGGCGCCCAGCCGGTGCTCGGCGGCCTGGAGGGAGCGGGAGCGCTCGGTGGTGAGGGTGAGGAGGGCGATCGCCGAGTGGACGGCGTACCGCTCGGCGGTGCCGAGGGGCGCGCCGGTGCCGACGGCGAGGGCGCCGCGGACCCGGCGGCCGGTGCCGAGGGACTGGAGCTCGACCCGGTCGTCGGTGCCGCCGACGACGGCGCTGGCGGGGGCGGGCCGTTCGCGCAGCCGCTCGACGTCCGGGGTGAGGCGGGCGGCGCGGCGGGCGGCCCAGTCGGGCGAGACGGCGACGACGGTGCCCGCGGCGTCGTAGAGCGCGGCCCAGCCGTCGACGTGGGCGGCGAGCCGGGCGACGACGGCGTCGGGCCCCTCGGCGAGCGCGGCCCGCGTCAGCTCGCGCTGCGCCTCGAATCCGGCGGTCACGGCCCGGTACTGGTCGGCGGCGATGGCGGCGGAGACAGCCTTGCTGATGGCGAGGAACGGGGTGCGGCGCGGCACTTCGAGCAGCGGCAGGTGCTCGGCCCGGGCGGCTTCGAGGAGGGCGCCGGGGATCTCGTCGTAGTTCACCCCGACGGCGAACCCGAGCCCGACGACCCCCGCTCCGAGCAGCCGCCGCACATACCGTCGCATCGCCTCGCCGTCCTCGGCGTCGAGCGTCAGGGCGGTGGTCAGCAGCAGCTCCCCGCCCTCCATGTACGGCACGGGATCGGCCAGCTCACTGACGTGCGCCCACCGTACGGGCGTGTCGAGCCGGTCCTCCCCGGCCCGGACCACGAGCCGGAGGGAGGAGTGCTGTACGAGCGAGGCGAGGGTGGGCGGCATCGGAAACCGGCGGACCTTTGAGCGGACCGAACACGGACGAACCGCACCCGGCGACGGGGACGCCGCTGGGGAGGGCGGCGCACCCGATTGTGCCAGGGTGGCCGACCGCTCGCGCGGGCCCGCGCGGGCGGTCGGGCCGCTCGGGCGGCTTCGGCCGGTGCCGGTCAGCCGCGCAGGTCGACCAGGACGGGAGGCATGTGCGCGCCGCGGACCGTGGTCAGGGAGACGACGGCGTGGCCGGGGGGCAGGGAGTGGGCGAGTTCGGACGCCGACCAGCGTTCCCGTTCGACCTTCCGCAGCGTGACGGCGTCGGTGGTGACGGCCTTGCCGGTGAGCCTCTTGCGCACGGCGTGCAGGGCCCGGGTCATCGGCTGGTTGGCGAAGACGGTGTGGTGCGCGACCTCCTCGGTCTCCACCCACTCCGTGCCCCACGCCTCCGCGAAGCCGCGGCCGTCCCAGGTGGTGACGCCGGAGAGGGCGGCCCGGCAGCCGACGGCGGCGAGCAGGGGACCGTGCAGCGGCTCGGGGACGTCGCCGAGGGTCCGCAGACCGAGGACGACACCCGCGTCGTGGGAGCGGAGCCGCTGGAGGGAGCGGACGGTCCCGCCGGTCAGCGCGCCGGTGGCGTCGTCCAGGACCAGCCCGGCGAAGTGGGGTCGGCGGCCGCCGGACCGGGCGGTGGCCAGGAACTGGGCGAGGACGAGGCGCGCGAGCAGCCGGGACGCCTCCTCGTGCCCGTGCTCGGGCAGCTCCAGGCGGACCCTGAGCGGATGGTGGGCGACGGTGTTCAGGGAGAAGGGCCGCGCCGCTCCCGTACCGGCGCCGAAGAAGTCCGCGAAGGCGGGGCGGTCGAGGAGGGCGAGCCGGTCCGCGAGGAGCGGGCCGGGGTCGGCGGGTCCGCCCGCCTGGCGGATCCGTCCCTCCAGCTCGCGCCGCATGGCCGCGGCGTCGGCCGGCAGCCGGCCGAGCAGGGCGGTGAGCGGCTCGGCTCCCACCTCCAGGAGCTCCCGCAGCACCGGCACCGGAGGGAAGGTCCCGTGGACGGCCCGGTACGGGCCGAGGAGCTGGGCGAGCACGGTCCCGGCGCGGCGCGGGTCGAGCGACTCGACGTCGCCGGCGAGGCCCTCGGCGAGCAGCGCGGCGGCCTCGTCCGGTTCGGTGAGCCCGCCGTAGAGGTCGAGGTCGTAGGGGGAGGCGGGGTCGCCGAGCCGGACCACCACGTCGTACGCCGCGTCCGGGCCGTACGGGGCGGAGGGGCCGCCGACGGCGACGACCGCGCAGCCGCCGGTGAGGGCTTGGAGGGTGAGGGCCTCGGCGGCGGCGGCGGTCACTCCGCCGGCGGGTCCGCCGCCGGGCGGTCCGACGACGAGCATCGAGGTGCCGAGCACGGCCGGGTCGAGCGCGACCCCGGCGCCGCGGTAGGCGGCCGGGTTCCGCTCGCCGTCCGCGGCCCGCCCGATCCGGACCTGCCCGAGCAGCAGGTCGTGGGCGGCCGTCCGGCGCGGCAGGTCGCGGTCGCCGGAGGGGTGGGCCCAGGCGGCGGCGCCCTGCCGGAACACGGTGTCGACGAAGCCCGCGAGCCGGCGGGCGTCGTCACGGCTGCGTTCCCAGCGGTGGGTGACGCGGGCGACGTCCACCTCGTTCATGCGCCCGCCGAGCACCTCGTCCTGGAGCAGATCGGCTGCCTGTCCCTGCCCGGCGTCCCGCAGTCCGGGCCAGGTGGAGCGGGGGGCGGGGGCGCCGGGGGCCGCGGCGGCCGGTCGCCGGGAGCCCCGCCAGGTCCTGAGGACTCCGCGCCAGTCGCCGACCCGGGCGAAGGGCCACAGCACGCCGACGGTGATCAGCAGGGAGAGGAGATAGACGGGGACGGTCGTGATGATGTCGTAGCCGCCGCCGACGAGGGCGAGCAAGGAGAAGAACGGGGAGGCGATGGGCAGCGGGTCCCAGTCGACGAAGGGGAACCACTCGGGCCAGACGAAGGTCAGGGTGACCAGACCGGCGGCGGCGGTGAGGGCCGCCCGGGCGGGCGGCCCGTACGGCTCCAGCAGATGGCGTACGACGGTGCCCCAGGCGCCGAGCCGGGCGACGGCGAGGACGATCGCGCCGAAGACGACGCCGCTGTAGACGATGTGCGCCTCGACGCCGTGCCAGTCGCGGGCGGTGGTCGTCCCGGCGTACCACCACTCCTCCGGGGTGAGGACCTGCAGCGGGATCCACAGGTAGGGCACCCCTCCGCGGCGCCACACGGACCACAGGATCAGGGCGATGACGATCGGGATGACGAGTCCGGCCACGGTGACCGGCGCGAGCCGGGTCCGTTCCCGGGGAGGCGTCGGCGGGACGTGGCGGAAACGCCAGATGCCGGGGGCGGCCTCGGGTCGGGGGGCGTCCAACCAGTCGGCGACGGCGCTGCGCGCGCCGGGGGCACCGGTGGGCTGGGAGGGGACGGTGGCAGGCGGCGCGGAGAAGGGCACCCGCGGTGCGTGGGCGGGCGGCGCCGGCGGCATCGGCGGGGGCGTGGGCGGCGGGACCGCCGCCCCCCTCGTGTCGTGTGACTCGTACGTGCCGTCGGTCTCCATGAACCCCTGCCCCCTGACCAGCCAGGTCGCCGCCTCTGTGCCAGCGTCAATCTAGTGGGCCCCGGGCTTCCCGGGAGGGTTTCGTGGACGCGTCCGGACGGGGGACGGCGAAAGGCGGCCCTCGCCGCCCTCTGTCCATCCCGTCCAACGACACGCCGTCAACACTCCCGATCGGCGCATGCCCGGAGCGCTCCCCCGCGCCTAGCCTGCGGAGGAAACCCGCAAGAGCGTCCAGAACACCCCAGGAGCCCCGCATGAACGCTGTCCCGCAGGAGCGGCGCGTCGTCACCGCCATTCCCGGTCCGAAGTCGCAGGAGCTTCAGGCTCGCCGGCTGGAGACGGTCGCCGGGGGCGTGGGCTCCACGCTGCCGGTGTTCACGAAGCGCGCGGGCGGCGGCATCATCGAGGACGTCGACGGCAACCGGCTGATCGACTTCGGTTCCGGCATCGCCGTGACCTCCGTGGGCGCCTCCGCCGAGGCCGTGGTGCGCCGCGCCTCCGCGCAGCTCCAGGACTTCACCCACACCTGTTTCATGGTGACGCCGTACGAGGGTTACGTGGAGGTCTGCGAGGCGCTGGCCGAGCTGACCCCGGGCGACCACGCCAAGAAGTCCGCGCTGTTCAACTCGGGCGCCGAGGCCGTCGAGAACGCGGTGAAGATCGCGCGTTCGTACACCAAGCGCCAGGCCGTCGTCGTCTTCGACCACGGCTACCACGGCCGGACGAACCTCACCATGGGCATGACGGCGAAGAACATGCCGTACAAGCAGGGCTTCGGTCCGTTCGCGCCCGAGGTCTACCGCGTGCCGGTCGCCTACGGCTACCGCTGGCCCACCGGTGCCGAGAACGCCGGCCCCGAGGCCGCCGCCCAGGCGATCGACAACATCGTCAAGCAGATCGGCGCCGACAACGTCGCCGCGATCGTGATCGAGCCGGTCCTCGGCGAGGGCGGCTTCATCGAGCCGGCCAAGGGCTTCCTGCCGGCGATCGTGAAGTTCGCCAACGACAACGGCATCGTCTTCGTCGCGGACGAGATCCAGGCCGGCTTCTGCCGCACCGGCCAGTGGTTCGCCTGCGAGGACGAGGGCATCGTCCCGGACCTCATCACGACCGCCAAGGGCATCGCGGGCGGTCTGCCGCTCGCCGCCGTCACCGGCCGCGCCGAGATCATGGACTCCGTCCACGGCGGCGGTCTGGGCGGCACCTACGGCGGCAACCCGGTGGCCTGCGCCGGTGCGCTCGGCGCCATCGAGACGATGAAGGAGCTGGACCTCAACGGGAAGGCCAAGCGCATCGAGGAGGTCATGAAGGGCCGCCTCACCGCGATGCAGGAGAAGTTCCCGGTCATCGGCGACATCCGCGGCCGCGGCGCCATGATCGCCATCGAGCTGGTCAAGGACCCGGTGACGAAGGAGCCGGCCGCCGACGCCGCCGCCTCGCTCGCCAAGTTCTGCCACAACGAGGGCGTCCTCGTCCTCACCTGCGGCACCTACGGCAACGTGCTGCGCTTCCTCCCGCCGCTGGTCATCGGCGAGGACCTGCTGAACGAGGGCCTGGACGTCATCGAGGCGGCGCTGGCCGCCCTCTGACGGACGGTTCGGCGCAAAGAGTGAAGACTCTGTGGGGGGCCGATGGCGGGACGCGTTTCCCGCTGTCGGCCCCCCTCCTCGTGCCGTACGGTCTTCCCCAGATGAGAGAAACACCCAGGGCGGAGCCTCCCCAGCCCCGCCCGCACCGTGCCGATGCGCACACCACCGGAGCCTCGCGCTCCGGGACTCCTCACCGATCGGATGGCCGCCCGCCCCACACCCCCCGGGGCGCGCGGCAGCCCGATCCCCTCGGCCGCCCCGGAACCACCCCCCCTGTTCCAGGGCGGCCGGCTCTCTTCTCGGCGTTCGTCGCCCTCGCCGTCGTGACCTGGCAGGTGCTCGTCCACGGCCCCTTGACCAGGCTCGACGAGCGGGTGTCCGCGGCCGTGGTGGACTCCGTCCCGCGGCGCCTGAGCGAACTCGCCTCCGACCTCGGCAATCTGACCGTGGCGCTTCCCGTGCTCGCCGCCGCGATGGCGTACGCGGTGTGGCGCGGCCGCCGCGCCGACGCCCTGTACGCGGGCCTCGCGATGGCCGCCGTACCGCTGCTCGTCATCCCGCTGAAGGAGTGGACGGCCCGCTCCGGCCCCCTCGAACCCTGGGCCGAGGGCTACTACCCCTCCGGCCACACGGCCACCGCGATGGTGGCCTACTTCGGTGCCGCGTATCTGGTGTCGCGACGGCTCGTCCCCGTCGCCGCCGTGCTGACGGCGGTGACGGGGACGGGTCTGGTCCTGCGGGGCTACCACTGGCCGCTCGACGTGCTGGCCAGTGGCTTCCTCGGTTTCCTGGTCCTGGGGGTCGGCGGGATCGCCGCCGTCAGCTCCAGTTGTAGGCGTCGAAGTTCCGGCTGAACTCCCACTGGTTGAAGCGGTCCCAGTTGATCGACCAGGTCATCAGGCCGCGCAGGGACGACCAGGTGCCGTGGGTCTGGTAGGTGCCGCAGTTGGTCTTCTTGGTGAGGCAGTCCAGGGCCTTGTTCACCTCGGCCGGGCTGGTGTGGCCGTTGCCCGCCTGGGTGGAGGCGGGGAGGCCGATGGCGACCTGGTCGGGGCGCAGGCCCGGGAAGAAGCGCTCGGTGTTGCCGGCGACCGGGAAGCCGGCGAGCAGCATGTCGGTCATGGCGATGTGGAAGTCGGCGCCGCCCATGGAGTGGTACTGGTTGTCCAGGCCCATGATCGGGCCGGAGTTGTAGTCCTGGACGTGCAGCAGGGTGAGGTCGTCGCGCAGGGCGTGGATGACCGGCAGGTAGGCGCCGGCGCGCGGGTCCTGGCCGCCCCAGGGGCCGGAGCCGTAGAACTGGTAGCCGAGCTGGACGAAGAAGGTCTCCGGGGCCATCGTGAGGACGAACTTGGCGCCGTACTTGGCCTTGAGGGTCTTGATCGCCTGGATCAGGTTGACGATGACCGGGCTGGTCGGGTTCCGGAAGTCGGTGTCGCCGGTCTGGAGCGAGAGCGAGTGGCCCTCGAAGTCGATGTCGAGGCCGTCGAGGCCGTACTCGTCGATGATCTTCGAGACGGAGGTGACGAAGGCGTCGCGGGCCGCGGTGGTGGCGAGCTGGACCTGGCCGTTCTGGCCGCCGATGGAGATGAGGACCTTCTTGCCCGCGGCCTGCTTGGCCTTGATGGCGGTCTTGAAGTCCGCGACGGACTCGACGTTCGGGCACTCGGTCGCCGGGCACAGGCTGAAGCGGATGTCGCCGGAGGTCACCGAGGTCGGCTCGCCGAAGGCGAGGTTGATGACGTCCCAGGAGTCCGGCACGTCGGCCATGCGGGTGTAGCCGGAGCCGTTGGCGAAGCTGGAGTGGAGGTAGCCGACGAGGGCGCGGGCGGGCAGTTCGCCGCCTCCGCCGCCGCCTCCGGAGGTCGTGGTGGCGCTGACGGCCGTGGACTTCGCGGACTCGCCGGCGCTGTTGGCGGCGGAGACCTGGAAGGCGTACGGGGTGTTCGGGGTGAGGCCCGTGGCGGTGTACGAGGTGCCGGTGACCGTGGCGACGAGGGCGCCGCCGCGGTAGACCTTGTACGAGCTGGCGCCCGCGACCGCGGGCCAAATAAGCGGCACCGTGCTGGAGGTCGGGCTGCCGGCCGCGAGGCCGGTGGGCGTGGCGGGGATCTGGACCGGGTCGCCGCCGGGGCCGTACAGGGAGAGGTCGTCGGCCTGGTAGGCGGGGGTGCCGTACCAGCCGTGGGTGTAGACCGTGACCGAGGTGGTGGTGGCGCCGGTGGTGAAGGTCTTGCTGAGCTTCTGCCAGTCCGGGGCCGACTGGGTCCAGGCGTAGCCGTCGGCGGTGCCGCTGCCGGTGACGCCGAGGTAGACGTAGCTGCCGCGGACCCAGCCGCTGAGCGTGTACGTCGAGTTGGGCTTCACCGTGATGGTCTGCGCGCACTTGGCGTTGTCGCTGCCGGCGGGGGTCGCCTGGAGCGCCTTCGTCCCGCCGTGCACGGGTGAGGAGATGACGGCGCCGCTGCCCGCGGTGCAGCTCCAGCCGTCCAGGCCGGCCTCGAAGCCGCCGTTGCGGGCGAGTTCGGAGTCGGCGGCCTGGGCGGCCGGGGCGAGCGCGGCGAGCCCGCCGAGGGCGAGCGCGCCCGCGAGGAGCAGGCTGAGAGGTCTGGTGCGGTCCACGACTGCCTCCGGGGGTGGGGGATCGGAGTGGAGCGCGCCACAGCATGGTCCAGACCAATCGAGTGGTCAAGACCTCTGTACGGGAAGGGGGTTGGGAAAGGGATGCGGGAGGGGGTGCGGAAGGGGTGCGCGCACGGGGGTGGTTTCAGGAGGCGCTCCCCCCGCGCGGCCGCCCCCCGGCCGGCCCGCCGGCCGCCTCGTGCATGGCGAGTTCGAGCAGCGAGGCGTCCGTGAGGGTGCCCCGGCCGTCCGGCACCACCAGCCAGCGCACTCCCCCGGTCGCCCGCCCCGGGTGGGGCACGACGATCCAGGTGCCGGGTCCGGCGCCGCGGACCCCGGTACCGAGCCAGCGGGCGGTCGTGCCGGGCGGGACGAAGAAGCCGACACGGGAGTCGCCGAAGTCGGCGAGGACGGGTCCCGGCCGGTCGACCAGGCGCGTCAGGACGTCGAGGGTGGGGTGGCCGAGCTCCCCCGGCAGGATCAGCACGTCCCAGCGCCGGCCGGCGGGCAGCAGGGCGACCCCGTGCGGGTTGCGCTCCCACTCCCAGCGGCAGGCGTCGGGATCCGGCGCGACCGCGGCCAGCCATTCCACCGCGGCCCTGACACCGGAGGCCCCCGTAGTCGTCATCGTGCGTACTCCTCTCCGTGGGGACGCGCGGAGGTGCGCGTCCACACGGAGAGAGCGCGATGGTTCCCCGCTCTTACGCGGGTTTCCCTACCCATCGGTTGTGATCTGAATCACACCATGGGTCGCGGCGGAGACGGCTCGGTCCCGGCCGTCCGGCTTCTCAGCTGTCGAAGCCGAGGCCCAGCTTGTCCATCGCCTTGAGCCAGAGGTTGCGCCGCCCGCCGTTGGCGTCGGCGCGGGCCAGCGACCACTTGGTGATCCCGATGCCGGCCCAGGCGATCGGCTCCGGCGGGAAGGGCAGCGGCTTGGAACGGACCATGGCCAGCTCGGTCCGCTCGGTGCGCTCCCCGTCGAGGAGGTCGAGCATCACGTCGGCGCCGAAGCGGGTGGCGCCGACGCCGAGGCCGGTGTAGCCCTGCGCGTACGCCACCCGGCCCTGGTGGGCGGTGCCGAAGAAGGCCGAGAAGCGCGAGCAGGTGTCGATCGCGCCGCCCCAGGCGTGGCTGAAGCGGAGCCCCTCCAGCTGCGGGAAGCAGGTGAAGAAGTGCTCGGCCAGCTTGAGGTACGTCTCCGGGCGGTGGTCCATCTCCGCCTGCACCTTGCCGCCGAAGCGGTAGATGGCGTCGTAGCCGCCCCACAGGATGCGGTGGTCGGCCGTGATCCGGAAGTAGTGGAACTGGTTGGCCGAGTCGCCGAGGCCCTGCCGGTTCTTCCAGCCGATCGAGGCCAGCTGCTCGCCGGTGAGCGGCTCGGTGACCAGCGCGTAGTCGTAGACCGGGACGGTGTACGGGCGCAGCCGCTTGACCAGCGACGGGAAGACGTTGGTGCCGAGCGCGACCCGGCGGGCGGCGACCCGGCCGTACGGGGTGCGGACGGCCATGCCGGCGCCGGCCGCCATCAGGTCGAGGCCCGGGGTGTTCTCGAAGATCCGCACGCCGAGGTCGAGGCAGGCCCGCTTGAGGCCCCAGGCCAGCTTCGCCGGGTGGACCATCGCGACGCCGTCGCGGTCCCACAGGCCGCCGCGGAAGGTCGGCGAGTTCACCTCGGCCCGGACGGCGTCCTGGTCCAGGAGGGTGAGGCCGTCGGCGAGACCGAGCCGGGCGGCCTCCTCGTACCACTCGTGGAGCTCCTCCACCTGGTACGCCTCGGTGGCGACGTCGATCTCGCCGGTGCGCTCGAACTCGCAGTCCAGCGCGTAGCGGGTGACGGCGTCCTCGATGGCGTCGAGGTTGGCCGCGCCGAGCTGTTCGAGCTTCGGCAGCTCGCCCGGCCAGCGGGCGAGGCCGTTGCCGAAGCCGTGGGTGAGGGAGGCGGCGCAGAAGCCGCCGTTGCGGCCCGAGGCGGCCCAGCCCACCTCGCGGCCTTCGATGAGCACGACGTCCTGGGAGGGGTCGCGCTCCTTGGCGAGGAGCGCGGTCCACAGTCCGCTGTAGCCGCCGCCGACGACGAGGAGATCGCACTTCTCGGTGCCGGTGAGGGCGGGCAGGGCGCCGGGCTTGCCGGGGTCTTCCAGCCAGAAGGGGACGGGCTGGGCGTCGGAGAGAGATTGTGCAGCGAGACGCATGGCGACTGGGGCCATGGTTTCCAACTCCTTCGGTGCCTGAGAGCTTCCTACGCTCAGGCTGTTGCTGTTTTCTTGCGCCGGTTCGTGATGATTTGACCGGCCACCACAATCAGTACCGCGAGAACGAACATCCCGGTGCCGATCACGTTGATCTGAACGGGGGTACCGCGCTGAGCCGAGCCCCAGACGAACATGGGGAAGGTCACCGTGGAGCCCGCGTTGAAGTTGGTGATGATGAAGTCGTCGAACGAGAGTGCGAAGGCGAGCAGGCCGCCGGCGGCGATGCCCGGCGCGGCGATCGGCAGGGTGACGCGCAGGAAGGTCTGCGCGGGCCCGGCGTAGAGGTCGCGCGCGGCCTCCTCCAGGCGCGGGTCCATGGACATGACCCGGGCCTTGACCGCCGTCACGACGAACGACAGGCAGAACATGATGTGGGCGATGAGGACCGTCCAGAAGCCCAGCTCGATCCCCATGTTCAGGAAGAGGGTGAGCAGCGAGGCGGCCATGACGACCTCGGGCATCGCCATCGGCAGGAAGATCAGCGAGTTGATCGCGCCGCGCGCCCGGAAGCGGTAGCGGACCAGGGCGAAGGCGATCATCGTGCCGAGGACGACGGCGCCGACCGTGGCCCAGGCGGCGAGCTGGAGCGAGAGCGTCAGCGACTCGCACATGTCGGCGACGCCGCAGGGGTCCTTCCAGGCGTCGAGGGAGAACTGCTGCCAGGAGTAGTTGAAGCGCCCGTTCGGCTTGTTGAACGAGAACACCATGACCACGACGTTGGGCAGGATCATGTACGCCAGCGTCAGCAGGCCGGCGATGACGACCAGGTTCTTGCGGATCCAGCGCATCAGACGAGGTCCTCCGTTCCCGCCTTGCGGATGTAGACGGTGACCATGAGGAGCACGATCGCCATGAGGATGAAGGACAGGGCGGCGGCCGTCGGGTAGTCGAGGACGCGGAGGAACTGCGACTGGATGACGTTGCCGATCATCTTGGTGTCGGTGGAGCCGAGGAGTTCGGCGTTGACGTAGTCGCCGCTCGCCGGGATGAAGGTGAGCAGGGTGCCGGAGACGACGCCGGGCATCGACAGCGGGAAGGTCACCTTGCGGAAGGTGGTCGCCGGGGAGGCGTACAGGTCCTGGGCGGCCTCGTGCAGCCGGCCGTCGATCCGCTCCAGCGAGGTGTAGAGCGGAAGGATCATGAACGGCAGGAAGTTGTACGTGAGGCCGCAGACGACCGCCAGCGGGGTGGCGAGCACCCGCTCGCCCTCGGTCCAGCCGAGCCAGCTGGTCACGTCGAGGACGTGCAGCGCGTTGAGGACGTCGACCACCAGGCTGTCGTCGGCGAGGATCGTCTTCCAGGCCAGCGTCCGGATGAGGAAGCTGGTGAAGAAGGGGGCGATCACGAGGACGAGCAGCAGGTTGCGCCAGCGGCCGGCCTTGAAGGCGATGAGATACGCGAGCGGGTAGCCGAGCAGCAGGCAGAGCGCGGTCGCGGTGCCGGCGTACAGCAGCGAGCGCAGCAGCTGCGGCCAGTACTCGGCGAAGGCGTCGACGTACGTCCGGAAGTGCCAGGTGACCTGGAAGCCCTCTTCCAGGGAGCCGGTCTGCACCGAGGTCGACGCCTGGTAGACGAGCGGCAGGGCGAAGAAGACGAGCAGCCAGAGGATGCCGGGCAGCAGCAGCCAGTACGGGACGAGCCGCTTGCGGGTGGGAGGCTTGCGCAGAATCGGTTCTTCGACCGGTCCGGGCGCCTCCTTGGTCAGGGTGGTGGTCACGAGGCGTCCTCCACCGTCTCCACGCCGGCGTCGATGTCCTGAGTCGCGTCGAGCCCGAAGGTATGCGCCGGGTTCCAGTGCAGGACGACCTCGGCGCCGGGGCGGAGGCGGGCGTCGCGCTCGATGTTCTGCTCGTAGACCTGGAGTTCCGCGCCGGCCGGCGAGTTCACCACGTACTGGGTGGAGACGCCGATGAAGGACGAGTCGGCGATCCGGCCGGTGACCTTGTTGCGGCCGTCCGCGATCGCGCCGGCGTCGTCGGCGTGGGTGAGGGAGATCTTCTCGGGGCGGACGCCGACGAGGAGCTTGCCGCCCTGGCGGACGGCGTCGGTACAGCGGTCTCCGGGGACCCTGAGCTTGCCGCCGCCGGCCGTGACGACGACCTCGGAACCGGTCTCGACGACCTCGGCCTCGATGAGGTTGGAGGTGCCGAGGAAGTTGGCGACGAAGGTGGTGCGCGGGTTCTCGTACAGGTCGGCGGGGGCGCCGAGCTGCTCGACCCGGCCGCCGTTCATGACCGCGACCTGGTCGGCCATGGTCATGGCCTCCTCCTGGTCGTGGGTGACGTGCACGAAGGTGATGCCGACCTCGGTCTGTATCCGCTTCAGCTCCAGCTGCATCTGGCGGCGCAGCTTGAGGTCGAGCGCGCCGAGCGGCTCGTCGAGGAGGAGCACCTGCGGGTGGTTGATGAGGGCGCGGGCGACGGCGACGCGCTGCTGCTGGCCGCCGGAGAGCTGGTGCGGCTTGTGCTTCGCCTTGTCGCCGAGCTGGACGAGCTCCAGCATGTCGTCGACCTGCTTCTTCACCGACTTGATGCCGCGCCGGCGCAGACCGAAGGCGATGTTCTCGGAGATGTCCATGTGCGGGAAGAGCGCGTAGGACTGGAAGACGGTGTTGACCGGCCGCTTGTAGGGCGGCAGGTCGGTGACGTCCCGGTCGCCGAGGAAGATCGTGCCGGTGGAGGGGTCCTCCAGGCCGGCGATCATGCGCAGGGTGGTGGTCTTGCCGCAGCCGGAGGCGCCGAGCAGGGCGAAGAAGGAGCCCTGGGGCACGGTCAGGTCGAGGGGGTGGACGGCGGTGAAGGAGCCGTAGGTCTTGCTGATCCCGGTGAGTCGGACGTCGCCGCCGGTGGTCTTGTCAGTCATGGGTTGCGGTCCCGGATCTTCGTGGCTTCGTGGCCTGGTGACGGTGGACGACGGCTCAGGCGCCGATGAGCTTGGCGAACTTCTCCTCGTACGCCGTCTCTTCCTCGCTGGTCAGCGAGCGGAAGGCGCGGGACTTCCTGGCCATGGCCTTGTCCGGGAGGATCAGCGTGTTGGCCGCGAGCTCGGGGTCGATCTCGGCCAGTTCGTCCTTCACCCCGTCGACGGGGCAGACGTAGTTGATGTAGGCGGCGAGCTGGGCGGCCACCGGGAGCTCGTAGTAGTAGTCGATGAGCTTCTCGGCGTTGGCCTTGTGCCGGGCCTGGGTGGGGACGAGCAGGTTGTCCGTGGACGTGATGTAGCCGGCGTTCGGGATCGTGTACTGGATGTCCGGGTTGTCGGCCTGGAGCTGGATGATGTCGCCGGCCCACGCCAGACAGGCCGCGAGGTCGCCCTTGTCCAGGTCGGAGGTGTAGTCGTTGCCGGTGAAGCGGCGTATCTGCTTCCTGTCGACGGCCTTCTGGAGGCGGCCGATCGCCGCGTCGAAGTCGGCGTCGGTGAACTTCCCCGGGTCCTTGCCCTGGTCGAGCAGGGTCATGCCGACGGTGTCGCGCATCTCGGTGAGGAAGCCGACCCGGCCCTTGAGCGCGGGGTCGTCGAGGAGCTGGCTGACCGAGTCGACCTTCTTCCCGCCGGTCGCCTTGGTGTTGTACGCGATGACGGTGGAGATGCCGGTCCAGGGGTACGAGTAGGACCGGCCCGGGTCCCAGTCGGGGCGGCGGAACTGCGCGGACAGGTTGGCGTACGCGTTGGGCAGGTTCGCCGGGTCGAGCTTCTGCGCCCAGCCGAGCCGGATGATGCGGGCGGCGAGCCAGTCGGTGACGCAGATCAGGTCGCGGCCGGTGTCCTGGCCGGCCGCGAGCTGCGGCTTGATCTTGCCGAAGAACTCGACGTTGTCGTTGATGTCCTCGGTGTACTTGACCTTGATCCCGGTGCGTTTCGCGAACGCCTCCAGGGTCGGGCGGGACTTCTCGTCCTCGCTGACGTCCATGTACTCGGTCCAGTTGGAGAAGTTGAGGGTCTTCTCCTTGTCCGAGAAGTCGCTGGACGCCGGGCCCTGGCCCTCCCGCTTGGCCGGCGGGATGCCACAGGCGGTCAGACCGGCCAGGCCGCCGACCGTGAGCGCGCCCACGCCGCCCGCCCGCAGCAGCGAGCGGCGGCTGAGGGCACCACGGCCGCTCGTCATGCTGCGCCGGATCGCCGCCAGCTGGGCGGCGGACAGGCGGTCGGGCTCGTACTGCTCCATGCGCTGTGCCCTTTCGGGATGGTTGCGCCGCTGGTCGGGCGGCAGACGACTATCGGTCCCCGAAGATCGTGCGGTGCCAGTCCTTGGCCGCCACCGCGGTGTTGTCGAACATCACGTGCTTGACCTGCGTGTACTCCTCGAAGGAGTAGGCCGACATGTCCTTTCCGTAGCCGGATGCCTTGTATCCGCCGTGCGGCATCTCGCTGATGATCGGGATGTGGTCGTTGACCCAGACGCAGCCGGCCTTGATCTCGCGGGTGGCCCTGTTCGCCCGGAAGACGTCGCGGCTCCAGGCGGAGGCGGCGAGGCCGTACGGGGTGTCGTTGGCGAGCCGGATGCCCTCGTCGTCGCTGTCGAAGGGCAGGGCCACCAGGACCGGTCCGAAGATCTCCGACTGCACGACCTCGCTGTCCTGCGCGGCGCCGGTGATCAGGGTGGGCCGATAGTATGCGCCGTTCTTGAGCTCCCCACCAGGGGCTTCTCCTCCGGTGACCACGGTCGCGTACCCCCGGGCCCGCTCGACGAAGCCGGCCACCCGGTCGCGCTGGACGTGCGAGACCAGCGGGCCGAGATCGGTGGCGGGGTCGGCGGGGTCGCCGAGCCGGACGGTCTCCATGAGCTCCGCGACCCGGGCCACGAAGGCGTCGAAGAGGGGGCGCTGGACGTAGGCGCGGGTGGCGGCGGTGCAGTCCTGGCCGGTGTTGATGAGGGAGGCGGCGACGGCGCCGTGGGCGGCGGCCTCCAGGTCGGCGTCGTCGAAGACGACGAAGGGCGCCTTGCCGCCGAGCTCCAGGTGGAGCCGCTTCACGGTGGCGGTGGCGACCTCGGCGACCCGCTTGCCGACCGGGGTGGAGCCGGTGAAGGAGGTCATGGCCACGTCGGGGTGGCCGACCAGGTGCTCGCCGGCCTCGCGGCCGGATCCGTTGACGACGTTGACGACGCCGTCCGGGATGCCGGCCTCGGTGGCCGCCTGGGCGAACATCAGCGAGGTGAGCGGCGTCAGCTCGGCCGGCTTCAGGACGATGGTGTTGCCGGCGGCGATCGCCGGGAGGATCTTCCAGGCGGCCATCTGGAGGGGGTAGTTCCAGGGGGCGATGGAGCCGACCACGCCGATCGGCTCGCGCCGGACGTACGAGGTGTGGTCTCCGGAGTACTCGCCGGCCGACTGGCCCTGGAGGTGACGGGCCGCGCCCGCGAAGAAGGCGGTGTTGTCGACGGTGCCGGGCACGTCGAACTCGGTGGTGAGCCGGATCGGCTTGCCGCACTGGAGCGACTCGACCCGGGCGAACTCCTCGGCCCGCTCGGCCAGGACCGCGGCGAAGCGGTGCAGGGCGTCGGAGCGCTCACCGGGGGTGGCGCCCGCCCAGCCGGGGAAGGCGGCCTTGGCCGCGGCGACGGCCTCGTCGACGTCCGCGGTGGAGGCGAGTTCGTAGGTGTACACGCTCTCGCCGGTGGCCGGGTCGACGACGCTGTGGGTCCGTCCCGAGGTTCCGGGGCGGAGCCGTCCGCCGATGTACTGCGCGCCGTCCGCGAAGCGGTCCGTCACCTGGAAGCGGTTGCCCATGACGCTCTCCGTTGTCCCAGCTCGAATTGAGTGCCGATCCTGACAGAGGGATACAGCCCGAACAAGTGATTCCGTTGTTGCCTTTTGGTTACCCGACGGAATCGGTCGACCATGTGTCGAGGTCCCGGGAAAATCTTCGTACGGAATGTCTGTCGCGGATGTCAGACTCGCGTGCATGATGACGGTCGAATCACTGACACAGCAGGTCAGCAGGGGTGACACGGTGAAGTGGCTGCACTTCTGGGGCCACCGCGCGGCCCCGGACGGGCGGCTCACGCAGAGCTGTCTGAGCCAGTGGTGGCCGTCACCCTTCGAGGTCGCCGGCGTGCGGTACGCGACGGCGGAACACTGGATGATGGCGGAGAAGGCGCGGCTCTTCGGCGACGCCGAGGCGGAGCGTGCCGCGCTCCGTGCGGCGACCCCGGCCGAGGCCAAGAACGCGGGGCGCCTCGTCCGCGGCTTCGACGAGACGGTGTGGGCGCGGGAGCGCTTCGGGATCGTGGTGGCCGGCAGCTTCCACAAGTTCGCCTCGGACGAGGGGCTGCGGAGCTATCTGCTCGGGACGAACACCCGCGTCCTGGTGGAGGCGAGCCCGCTCGACCGCGTGTGGGGCATCGGCCTCGCCGCCGGCGACCCCGGCGCCCACGACCCGGCCCGCTGGCGCGGCCTCAACCTGCTGGGCTTCGCGCTGATGGAGGCCCGGGAGCGGCTGCGTACGGAGTCCTAGGCCGTTTCTTCCAGGGCCTGGGGGAGGGCCTGGCGGGGGGTGTCGACGACGAGGATCGCGGAGGTCCGCTCCCCGGTCCCCTCCTCCTCGTACTCCTCGTACCGGTAGGCCAGGACGATGAGGACCAGGACCGCGGCTCCGAGGACGAGCGAGACGCTGCCGAGGACGATGCCCGCGGTGGCGGACCCGCCGTTGTTCGCCTCGCCCCGGTTGGCCCGCTTGCGGCCGAGGATGCCGAAGATCAGGGCGAGGACGCCGAGCACGATCGACGGGACGCCCCAGAGCCAGAACAGGCAGGTGCCGATGATGCCGAGCACCAGGGCGGCCGTGCCCATGCCGTTGCGCTGTCCGGACATCGGCCCGTAGGGCATCGGGTGCACCGGCGGGTAGCCGTACGAGCCGGTGGCGGGCCCTGCGGGCGGGTAGCCGTACGAGCCGGTGGCGGGGCCCGCGGGCGGGTAGCCGTACCCGGGGACGGGCGCCGGGTGGCCGTATCCCGGCGCGGCCGGGCGGGGCGGGTGGCCGTACCCGGGCGGGGGCGTCGGCGCGCCGTACGCGGCCGGGCCGCCGGGGGCGACGGGGGGCGGCGGCAGCTCTCCGCCGGCCACGTCCCCGGTGGGTATCGAGGTGATCGTCGGCTGGTCGTGCACCGGGACCCGCTTGCCCGGCTCCACCGGGGCCTGCGCGCGCTCCGGAGGAGCCCACGGGTCGACGGAGTCCCCGCCCTGCGGGCGCGGCACGGCTCGGTCGGACATGTCGGGGCTCCCTCCCTGGTCCCGTCATGCTACGGCGTCCGCCGCGGCTCCCCCCGCCCGGCCTACGATGACCCGATGACCGATCTCCACCCCTTCATCGCGGGACTGCCCAAGGCCGAGCTGCACGTCCACCACGTGGGCTCCGCCTCCCCCCGGATCGTCTCCGAGCTGGCCGCACGGCATCCGGACTCCAAGGTCCCCACGGACCCGGAGGCGCTGGCCGACTACTTCACCTTCACCGACTTCGCGCACTTCATCGACGTGTACCTCTCCGTCGTGGACCTCGTGCGCACCCCCGAGGACGTCCGGCTGCTGACCTTCGAGGTCGCCCGGGACATGGCCCGGCAGAACATCCGCTACGCCGAGCTGACCGTCACCCCGTACTCCTCGACCCGCCGCGGCATCGACGAGCGGGCGTTCATGGCCGCGATCGAGGACGCCCGCAAGGCGGCGGAGGCCGAGTTCGGCACCGTGCTGCGCTGGTGCTTCGACATCCCCGGCGAGGCCGGTCTGGACGCCGCCGAGGAGACCGCGCGGCTCGCCGTCACCGACGGCATCCGCCCCGACGGCCTGGTCTCCTTCGGTCTCGGCGGCCCGGAGATCGGAGTCCCGCGCCCGCAGTTCAAGCCGTACTTCGACCGGGCCCGCGCGGCCGGGCTCCGCTCGGTGCCGCACGCCGGCGAGACCACGGGACCCCAGACGGTCTGGGACGCCATCCGCGACCTGGGGGCCGAGCGCATCGGCCACGGCACCAGCTCCGTGCGGGACCCGGAGCTGCTCGCGTACCTGGCGGAGCACCGGATCGCCCTGGAGGTCTGCCCGACCTCCAACATCGCGACCCGGGCGGTGGCGACGCTCGACGAGCACCCGATCCGGGCCATGGTGGACGCCGGTGTCCTGGTGACGGTCAACAGCGACGACCCGCCGATGTTCGGCACCGACCTGAACACCGAGTACGCGGTCGCCGCCCGGCTCCTGGGGCTGGACGAGCGCGGGCTGGCCGGCCTCGCGAAGAACGCGGTGGAGGCGTCCTTCCTCGACCCGGCCGGCAAGGAGCGGCTGGCCGCCGAGATCGACACGTACACGGAGGACTGGCTGGCGCGCTGAGTCCCGGCGAAGAATGGGGCCATGCGATCCGTCACTGTCGTAGGCCACCGCGGCGACCCGTACCGCGCCCGTGAGAACACCCTCGCCTCGATCGGCTCCGCCTTCGAGGCGGGCGCGGACGCGGTCGAGGTCGACGTCCGGCTCACCGGGGACGAGGTGCCCGTCCTCCTGCACGACGACACCCTGAAGCGGCTGTGGCGCCACGACCGGCCGCTCTCCTCGCTCACCCACGAGCAGCTGCGCGAGCTGACCCGCGGCGGGGTGCCGACGCTCCGGGACGCGCTCCTGGCGGCCGGACCGCGCCGGCTGATGCTGGACCTGCCCGGCGGGAACGAGGCGTCGGTCCGGCGGATCGTCGGCGCCGTCCGCGAGGCCGGCGCCGGCGAGCGCGTCTACTACTGCGCGGGCTCGGTCGCGATGCTCCAGGTCCGGGCGGCCGACCCGCACGCGGAGATCGCCCTCACCTGGACGTCGCTGGCGCCGCCGCGCCGGGTGCTCCTCGACGCGGTCCGGCCGAAGTGGCTCAACTACCGCTTCGGCCTTGTCAGTAGCGCGCTCGCCGAGCGGGTGCACCGGGACGGGCTGCTCGTCTCGGCCTGGACGCCGGACACCCGCAGGAGCATGCGTAGGCTGATCGCCAACGGGGTCGACTCGATCACCACCAACCGGGTCGACGTCCTCGCCGCCGTCCTGCGAAAGGCTCCCTGATGAACGACCGGATCCGCACCGACATCGCCCACAACGCCCGGGTGTGGAACTACTGGCTGGGCGGCAAGGACAACTACCCGGTGGACCGCGCCGTCGGCGACCAGGTCACCGCCTTCCACCCGGGCATCGGCGAAGTCGCCCGCGCCGACCGGGCGTTCCTCGGCCGGGTGGTGACCGGACTGGCCGGGGACGGCGTCCGCCAGTTCCTCGACATCGGCACGGGCCTCCCGACCGCCGACAACACCCACGAGGTGGCGCAGCGGATGGCGCCGGACGCCCGGATCGTCTACGTCGACAACGACCCGATCGTCCTCACCCACGCCCGGGCGCTGCTGACCAGCGCCCCCGAGGGCGTCACCTCCTACGTGGACGCCGACGCCCACGACCCGGAGAAGATCGTGGCGGCGGCCGGCGAGGTCCTGGACCTGACGCGCCCGGTGGCGGTGCTGATGCTGGGCATCCTCAACTTCGTCCTGGACACCGACGAGGCGCGGTCGATCGTGCGGACGCTGATGGCCGCGGTGCCCTCGGGCAGCCACCTCGTCCTCACCCATCCGACGTACGACCCGGAGCTGGGCGGCGAGGCCAACAGGGCGGCGATGGCGTTCTGGAACGAGAACGCCACCCCGCCCATCACCGCCCGCACCCGCGAGGAGTTCACGTCCTTCTTCGACGGCCTCGAAATCCTCGGCCCGGGCGTCGTCTCGTGCGCGCGGTGGGGCGCGCCGGAGGCCCCCTCGGTGGCGCAGTTCGGCGCGGTGGGCCGCAAGCCGTAATGCGGATACGGGGGACGGGGCAGGCCCGCGAGTGGGGTGCGGCGCATCCGCGGGCCGTGGACGCGGGGCTCGCGCTGCTGGTGCAGGCGGCGGTGACGATGCCCTTCGTGGTGCCGCGACCGCCGGAGCTGGAGCCGGCGACCTGGGAGGCGTACGGGCTGACGACGCTGACCGTGCTGCCGCTGGTGTGGCGGCGGCGGGCGCCGATGGCGGTGCTGCTCGCGGTGATCGCCGCCAGCGCGCTGTACAAGCTGGCGGTGGAGGGTCCGGGGCAGCCGCTGCCGTACCAGGGGCTGGTGTGCGTGCACACGGTCGCGGCGCTCGGGACGGCCCGGCAGCGGGTGGTGGCGGCCGCGCTGCTGGTGGTCGCGGTGCCGGTGTCGGTGTGGCTCAACACCCGGTCGGCCCGCGAACTCACCTTCTCGCTCTTCGTGTTCGGCGCGGCCTATGTCTTCGGCCGGCTGACGGACGCCCGGCAGCGGGCGCAGGCCGTGGAGGCGGAGCGGGCGGCCGCCCGGGAACGGGCCCGGATCGCGCGGGAGATGCACGACATCCTGTCGCACGCGGTGAGCCTGATGATCGTGCAGGCGGAGGCCGGTCCGGTGGCGGTGCGCAGGGCGCCGGAGCGGGCGGAGGCGGCCTTCGAGGCGATCTCGGCGACCGGGCGGGACGCGATGGACCAACTGCGGCGGATGCTGGGCGTGCTGCGGGACGAGGACCCGGGCGGCGGGCGCTCGCCCCAGCCGGACCTCGGCGAACTGCCCGCGCTCCTCGACCGGGTGCGGGCCGGCGGCCTGGACGTGCGGTACGAGACCTCCGGAGAGGTGGCGGGGCTGCCCGCGCCGCTCGCGGCGACGGCGTACCGGATCGCGCAGGAGGCCCTGACCAACACGGTCCGGCACGCCCGGGCCCGTACCGCCACGGTCCGGATCGACCGCCGCGGCCCGCTCCTCACCGTCGTGGTCACCGACGACGGGCGCGGCCCGCGGTCGGCCGCGCTCCGGCCGCCGGGCCGGTCCGCGGGCCACGGTCTGACGGGGATACGGGAGCGGGCGGCGGCGCACGGCGGCACGGCGACGGCGGGCGCGGGGCCCGGCGGCACCGGATTCGAGGTGCGGGCGGAACTGCCCGTAGCCTCCCCCGCGGAGGTGGGACCGTGACGATCCGTGTGGTGGTGGCCGACGACCAGGAGCTGGTGCGCAGCGGTTTCGCGCTGATCCTCGACGTCCAGGACGACATCGAGGTGGTCGCGGAGGTCGCCGACGGGGCGGCGGCGGTGGAGGCGGTGCGCCGCCACCGGCCGGACGTGGCGCTGCTCGACATCCGGATGCCCCGGATGGACGGGATCGAGGCGTGCCGGACGATCAGCGCGCAGAGCGCCTGCCGGACGGTGATCCTGACGACCTTCGACTCGGACGCGTACGTGTACGAGGCGCTGCACGCGGGGGCGAGCGGCTTCCTCCTGAAGGACGTGCGCCGGGACGATCTGGTGCACGCGGTCCGGGTGGTGGCGGCGGGCGACTCGCTGCTGGCGCCGTCGGTGGCGAGGCGGCTGGTGGAGCAGTACACGGCGGGCGGTCCGCGCCGGGCCGCGGCGCCGGATCCGCGGCTCGGCGTGCTGACGGGCCGTGAGCGGGAGACGCTGCTGCTGCTCGCGCGGGGCCTGTCGAACGCGGAGATCGCGGCGGAGCTGGTGGTCAGCGAGCACACGGTGAAGACCCATGTGGGCAACGTGCTGGCGAAGCTGGGGCTGCGGGACCGGATCCAGGCGGTGATCTGCGCCTACGAGACGGGCCTGGTGGCGCCCGGTCCTCCCCCGCCGGGGGGATCCTCCGGCGCCGGCCCCTCCCCCGCGCGGGCGAGGGAGTGACGGGCGGGGACCGCCGGTGCGGGTGATCCGCGGATCGTCGCCGGTCAGCAGGATGGAGCCATCGAGAACGACGGCTCACATCACGGGAGTTGACCATGAGGAAGTCCACCCGCACGCTGCTCGCCGCCGCCCTGGTCCTGGGCGTCGCGGCGGGCCCCACCGCTCTCTCCCCCGCCTTCGCGGCGCCCGCCCCCGTCGCGGCCGGGGCGACGCCGGCCGCGACCGCCCCGTCCTCCCCCGACCTGTCGGCGGTGCTCGCGGGGCTGCCGCGCGCCGACACGACGGCGGCCCTGGTCCGGGTGGGCGGCACGGAGGGCGTCTGGCGGGGCAGCGCGGGCGTCCACGACCTGGAGTCGGGGGCGCCGGCCGATCCGGCGGGCCGCTTCCGGGCGGGTTCGGTGACGAAGGTGTTCACGGCGGCGACGGTGCTCCAGCTGGCCGCCGAGGGGCGGGTCGACCTGGACCGGACGGCCCGCTCGTACCTGCCGGAGCTGATCCCGGGCCGGTACGCGACGGTGACCGTCCGCCAGTTGCTGAACCACACGCACGGCATCCCGGCGCCGGACTTCCCCGGGACGACGGTGGAGGAGTGGTACGAGGACCGCTTCGCCGTCCACGAGCCGGAGGAACTGGTCCGCTCGGCGACCGCGAAGCCCCGCGAGTTCCGTCCCGGCACCCGTCAGCACTACCTGAACATCGGCTACACGATCGCGGGCCTGGTCGTGGAGCGGGTGACCGGGGACTCGTACGAGGAGCAGGTGGGCCGGCGGATCCTGCGCCCGCTCGGCCTGCGGGACACCTACCTCCCGGGGCGGGAGGCCGGGATCCGGGGCCCGTACAACCACGGCTACCAGCTGATGCGGCTGGAGGACGGGACGACCGGGCTGCGGGACGTCTCGGTGTGGCGGGCGACGGACGGGTGGGCGGCCGGTGACCTGATCTCGACCACGGCGGACCTGGAGCGGTTCACCCGCGCCCTGTTCGCGGGCCGGGTGGTCCGCGGCCCGCTCCTGGAGGAGATGTTCACCCTGCCGGAGGTGAGCGACTTCCGCAGCGGCGACCCGGCCGCCTTCTCCGTCGGCCTGTCGATGAAGCGGCTGGGCGGGCGCGAGGTGTGGGGCAAGACGGGTGGCCGCTGGGGGTACAACGCGGCGATCGCCTCGACCCGCCACGGGGAGCGGACGCTGGTCTACTCCGTCAACTCCACCGACGCCAAGGGGCAGGACACCAACCGGACGGTCCTCGGCCTGATGGTCGGGGCCTACGGCCTGCCGGACTGATCACCGGCGTCCGCCGGGCCGGGCGCGACCGTCCGGCCGGTGCGCCCCGGGACCGGGTGGCGGCGGTCCGCGGCTACGCGGGTACGGCCTCCGGTGCCGGCGCCGTCGCGGTGACGGCTTCGAGGCGCTTGATCATGCGGCGCACGTGGATCAGGGGCAGGATGCCGAAGACCCCGAAGGACATGTCGATGACCGACCACCAGAAGGGGATGTCCCGGATCGGCCCGCAGATCAGGGCCAGGGGGATGATGCCGGCGCAGGCGATCATCCCGAACTCGACGACCCATATGTTGCGGACGGGGTCGCGGTACACGCCGTAGAAGGCGACGGCGATGACGAGGTGGGCGAAGGCCAGCCAGTCGGTGCCGTACAGCAGGTACGGCGCCTCGGCCGAAGCGGTCTCCAGCCCGCCGGCCACCTTGTGGATCCATTCCGCGAGCCCGGGCAGGGCCTGTGCGACCGGCGCCGCCCAGCCGGTCAGCGAGGAGTCGAGCCACCGGAGTTCGGTGACGAGCGGGAAGGCGGTGAGCCCGCTCAGGACGAGACACACGACGAAGAGGATCAGCCAGGCGCGGATGCGCGCGAGAAGGGCTCCGGGCCCGTTCGTGTCGCTCATGGGCCCAGCGTACGCCCCTCTTGAACGTGTTCAGAAATGGGGGGCGGCCTCAGAGCCCGACGATCCCGTTCCACCGCTTGGCCATCGCGCGGCGCTCGGTGGAGGTGATGTCGCGGGCGATGGAGAGGCGGCCGCGCATCTCCTTGTCGGGGAAGATCAGCGGGTCCTCGGCGAGGGCGGCCAGCTCCTCGTCGCCGGAGTCCGCGAGGACGGCCTGGGCGGCCGGGACGGGGCAGACGTAGTTGACCCAGGCGGCGAGTTCGGCGGCGACCTCGGGCTCGTAGTAGTAGTCGACGAGCTTCTCGGCGTTGGCCTTGTGGCGGGCGAGGTTGGGGACCATCAGCGACTCGGCCCACAGTTCGCCGCCCTCCTCGGGGACGACGAACTCGATGTCGGGGTTGTCGGCCTGGAGCTGGATGACGTCGCCGGAGTACGCCTGGCAGGCGAGCACGTCGCCGCCGGCGAGGTCCTTGATGTAGTCGTTCCCGGTGAAGCGGCGGATGTGCTTGGTCCTGACCAGCTCCTCGATCCGGTCGCAGACCCGGTGGAAGTCGGACTCGGTCCAGCGGGTGACGTCCACGCCGTCGCCCTGCATGAGCAGGGAGATGGACTCGTCGAGGCCGGAGAGGAGGGTGACCTTGCCGCGCAGGTCGGCGTCCCACAGCTGGCCGGTGGAGCGCAGCTCCCGGCCGAGCCTGCGCCGGTTGTAGGCGATGCCGGTGATGCCGGACTGCCAGGGCACGGAGTGCAGCCGGCCGGGGTCGAAGGCGGGGCGCAGCAGTTGCGGGTCGAGGTGGTCGGCGACGTGCGTCTGCGCGGCGCGGTCCATCTTCTGGACCCAGCCGAGGCGGACGAAGCGGGCGGCCATCCAGTCGCTGACGACGATGAGGTCGCGGTCGGTGGTCTGGCCGTTCATCAGGGCCGGGCCGACCTTGCCGAAGAACTCGTCGTTGTCGTTGATCTCCTCGGTGTAGTGGACGGAGATCCCGGTCCGCTCCCGGAAGGCGTCGAGCGTGGGCCGCTTGCGCGGATCGTCGTCGGCGGTGTCGATGTAGAGCGGCCAGTTGGCGAAGGTGACGGTCCGCTCGCGGCCGGACAGGTCGCGGCCGGCCCGCCGGTCCTCGGCGACGTAGGCGGGCTTGACGCCGCAGGCGGCGAGGAGGCCGGCGGCGCCGGCGGCGCCGAGACCCCGCAGGAGGGACCGGCGCGGCATGGGGTTCCTGGCTGTCGCTCTCACCCGTGCAGCATCCCGTCCGGCTCCTCGGCCCCGCAATGGACGCTCCGTCGAGCGGCACGCCACGGCCCCGACACCTTGTCGATCATCGGATCGACGGGTGCCGGGGCCGTGGCGGGCGGTGCTACCGGGCGGTTCGGCCCCGCGAGGTCGGCCCGTCCGGACTACCGGGCGGTTCAGCCCAGGGAGGTCATGACGTGCTTGATGCGCGTGTAGTCCTCGAAGCCGTACGCGGAGAGGTCCTTGCCGTAGCCGGACTTCTTGAAGCCGCCGTGGGGCATCTCGGCGACGAGCGGGATGTGGGTGTTGATCCACACGCAGCCGAAGTCGAGGGACCGGGACATGCGCATGGCGCGCTGGTGGTCCTTGGTCCAGACGGAGGAGGCGAGGGCGTACTCGACGCCGTTCGCGTACTCCAGGGCCTGGGCCTCGTCCGTGAAGGACTGGACGGTGATGACCGGGCCGAAGACCTCGTTCTGGACGATCTCGTCGTCCTGCTCGAGGCCGGAGACGACGGTCGGGGCGTAGAAGTAGCCCTTGTCGCCGACGCGGTGGCCGCCGGCCTCGACCTTGGCGTGGGCCGGGAGGCGGTCGATGAAGCCGGTGACCTGCTTCAGCTGGTTGGCGTTGTTCAGCGGGCCGTAGAGCACGTCCTCGTCGTCCGGCTGACCCGTCTTCGTCTCGGCGGCGGCCTTGGCGAGGGCGGCGACGAACTCGTCGTGGATCGACTCGTGGACGAGCACGCGGGTCGCGGCCGTACAGTCCTGGCCCGCGTTGAAGAAGCCGGCGACGGAGATGTCCTCGACGGCCTTGTCGATGTCGGTGTCCTCGAAGACCACGACGGGGGCCTTGCCGCCCAGCTCCAGGTGGACGCGCTTGACGTCCTTGGCCGCCGATTCGGCGACCTGCATGCCGGCCCGGACCGAGCCGGTGATGGAGGCCATCGCCGGGGTCGGGTGCTCGACCATGGCGCGGCCCGTCTCGCGGTCGCCGCAGAGGACGTTGAAGACGCCCTTGGGGACGATCGAGCCGATGATCTCGGCCATCAGGACCGTGGAGGCGGGGGTGGTGTCCGAGGGCTTGAGGACGACCGTGTTGCCCGCGGCGAGGGCCGGGGCGAACTTCCAGACGGCCATCATCATCGGGTAGTTCCACGGCGCGACCTGGGCGCAGACGCCCACCGGCTCGCGGCGGATGATGGAGGTCATGCCCTCCATGTACTCGCCGGCGGAGCGGCCTTCGAGGAGACGGGCGGCGCCCGCGAAGAAGCGGATCTGGTCCACCATCGGGGGCACCTCCTCGCTCGCGACGAGGGCGGTCGGCTTGCCGGTGTTGAGGACCTCGGCGGCGATGAGCTCGTCGGCGCGCTCCTCGAAGGCGTCGGCGATCTTGAGGAGCACCTTCTGGCGCTCGGACGGCGTGGTGTCGCGCCAGGCGGGGAAGGCGGCCGCGGCGGCCTCCATGGCGGCGTCGACGTCGGCCTGGCCGGAGAGCGGGGAGGTCGCGTACACCTCGCCGGTGGCCGGGTTGATCACCTCGATGGTGCGGCCGTCGGTCGCGTCGCGGAACTCTCCGTCGATGTAGTTGCGCAGCCGGCGCAGCTCGGTGGTCACTTGCCACCCCTCCTGTCACGTTCTGTCTTCGCACGACGTTGTGCGCTGTCCCGATGGGTGAGACACCCCAGCCTACTTCTTCGGCTGACGCTTTCAACAGCCCCGGAGCCCTTCGACTTCGGATTCGGTGCCCGGAAGGCCTTCGAACAACGAATTACATCGCTCTGGGGTTGCGCGACGGTGCATCTCGGTGCACAGTGAGGACGTGGCCAGTCGAAGCACAGACTCCAGAACCGGAACCGGTTCGTCCCCGACGATCGATGCCGTCTCCCTGGCGATCATCGAGCAGCTCCAGGAGGACGGCCGCCGCCCCTACGCCGCCATCGGCAAGGCCGTCGGCCTCTCCGAGGCGGCCGTGCGGCAGCGCGTCCAGAAGCTCCTCGACCAGGGCGTCATGCAGATCGTCGCCGTCACCGACCCGCTCACCGTGGGCCTCCGGCGGCAGGCGATGGTCGGCATCCACGTCGAGGGTGACCTGGATCCGGTCGCGGAAGCGCTGACGGACATGCCCGAGTGCGAGTACGTGGTGATGACCGCGGGCTCGTTCGACCTGATGGTGGAGATCGTCTGCGAGGACGACGACCACCTTCTCGAAGTCATCAACAAGCGGATCCGCACGCTCCCCGGCGTGCGCTCCACCGAGAGCTTCGTTTACCTGAAGCTCAAGAAGCAGACCTACATGTGGGGAACCCGATAACCGTGACCCAGGACCTCTCCAAGACTGCCTACGACCACCTGTGGATGCACTTCACCCGCATGTCGTCGTACGAGAACAGCCCCGTCCCCACCATCGTCCGCGGTGAGGGCACCTACATCTTCGACGACAAGGGCAAGCGCTACCTCGACGGTCTCGCGGGCCTCTTCGTGGTCAACGCCGGTCACGGCCGCCAGGAGCTGGCCGAGGTCGCGTACAAGCAGGCCCAGGAGCTCGCCTTCTTCCCGGTGTGGTCCTACGCCCACCCGAAGGCCGTGGAGCTGGCCGAGCGCCTCGCGCACTACGCCCCGGGCGACCTCAACAAGGTCTTCTTCACCACCGGTGGCGGCGAGGCCGTCGAGACCGCGTGGAAGCTCGCCAAGCAGTACTTCAAGCTGCAGGGCAAGCACACCAAGTACAAGGTCATCTCGCGTGCGGTCGCCTACCACGGCACCCCGCAGGGCGCCCTGTCCATCACCGGCCTGCCGGCCCTGAAGGCCCCCTTCGAGCCGCTGGTCCCCGGCGCGCACAAGGTGCCGAACACCAACATCTACCGCGCCCCGATCCACGGCGACGACCCCGAGGCCTTCGGCCGCTGGGCCGCCGACCAGATCGAGCAGCAGATCCTCTTCGAGGGCCCCGAGACCGTCGCGGCCGTCTTCCTGGAGCCGGTGCAGAACGCCGGCGGCTGCTTCCCGCCGCCGCCCGGCTACTTCCAGCGCGTCCGCGAGATCTGCGACCAGTACGACGTGCTCCTCGTCTCCGACGAGACGATCTGCGCCTTCGGCCGCCTCGGCACCATGTTCGCCTGTGACAAGTTCGGCTACGTGCCCGACATGATCACCTGCGCCAAGGGCATGACCTCGGGCTACTCCCCGATCGGCGCCTGCATCGTCTCGGACCGCATCGCGGAGCCGTTCTACAAGGGCGACAACACCTTCCTGCACGGCTACACCTTCGGTGGCCACCCGGTGTCCTCGGCGGTCGCCATCGCCAACCTGGACATCTTCGACAAGGAGGGCCTCAACCAGCACGTCCTGGACAACGAGGGCGCCTTCTTCTCGACGCTGCAGAAGCTGCACGACCTGCCGATCGTCGGCGACGTCCGCGGCAACGGCTACTTCTACGGCATCGAGCTCGTCAAGGACAAGGTCACCAAGGAGTCCTTCACGGACGAGGAGACCGAGCGCGTCCTGTACGGCTTCCTGTCCAAGGCGCTCTTCGAGAACGGCCTGTACTGCCGGGCCGACGACCGCGGCGACCCGGTCATCCAGCTGGCCCCGCCGCTCATCGCCGACCAGGGCACCTTCGACGAGATCGAGGGCATCCTGCGCACGGTGCTGACCGAGGCGTGGACCAAGCTCTGAGTCCACCGGGAACCCTCCCCCGAGGTTCCCGCCCCCACGCCGCCCTCACGGCGTGACCCCGGCCCGGGCATGCCGCCATCCGAGTGGATGGCGGCGGCCCGGGCCGCGTGCTGTCCGTACAAACGGATCCGAATACTTACGGTGCCCAGTGACCGACAGGCCCGACCCTCGTTCCCCCGGACGGGGGAACGCAAGAATCGGATCCGACATCGAGGTGTACGCGATGGCCCCACCGGACAACGACGTGCTCTGGGCGCGTTCCCTGCACTGCACTCTGAGCGGCACGGAGGCCCTCAGCGGCGTCTCCGTCGGCGTCCGCGAGGGCGAGATCCTCGCCGTCACCGGACCCCGCGGCAGCGGCAAGACCACCCTGCTGCGCTGCCTCTCCGGCGAACTCCTCGCCCAGCGGGGCGAGGTCTGGTTCAACAGCTCCCCGGTCCACACCCTCCCCCCGGCCCGCCGCGAACAGCTCCGCCGCGAACGCTTCGGCTGGATCGGCCCCGACGACGGCCTCGTCCCCGAACTCACCGCCTGGGAGAACACCGCCCTCCCCCTGCTGCTCCGCGGCGTCCCCCACAAGGCCGCGAAGACCGCCGCCGGCGAATGGCTCGAGCGCCTCGACATCGGCGGCTGCCCCCGCACCCGCCCGCACGGCCTGACCCGCTCCCAGCGCCAGCGCGTCTCCATCGCCCGCGCGCTCGCCGCCGGACCGACCGTCCTCTTCGCCGACGAACCCACCGCCGCCCTGCACCGGGCCGACGGCGCACAGGTGCTCCGCACCCTCACCGCGGCCGCCCGCTCGCACGGCATCACCGTGCTCCTCGCCACCCACGACGGCGAGGTCGCGGCGCTCGCCGACCGCACGGTCACCCTCCTCGACGGACGCCGGGCCGGCAGCGTGCCGCCCGCCACGGGGGCGGAGGGCGTCGCGGCGTGCTCGCTCTCCGTCTAGTCCGCGGCTCCCACCCGCTGGTCCAGCTGCGGCGGCTCCTCGTCGCCGCGGCCGCCGCCGGCGTGGGCTTCCTGCTGCTGTGCACCCTCGGCTACGCCGTCGGCCATCCCGAGCACTCCTCCGCCTCCGTGCTGCGGCTGCTCTGGTGCGCGCTGCCGATCGCCGCCACCGTCCAGTTCGCCGTCGCCGTCGCCCGCACCGACCCGGCCACCCGCCCCCGACCCGGCCTCTCCTCCATCGGCCTCGGCCCGGCCCGGCTCACCGCCATCGCCGCCACCTCGACCGCGGTCGCCTGCACCCTCGGCTCCATGGTCGCCCTCCTCGTCTACCTGCACCTGCGCGGCGACATCACCGGCCTCCCCTTCGACGGCGCCGCCGCCGGCCTCCTCGCCGCCGGACAACCGCTCCCGCTCGCCGCCGCCCTCACCCTCCTCGCGATCGTGCCCGTCGCCGGCGCCACCACCGCCGGCCTCGCCCTGCGCCCCCGCACCCGCACCCCCGCACCCGAAGGCGCCGCCCGGCCCGTCCCCACCGGCCTCCCCTGGGGCGTGGCACTCATCGCCGCCGGCCTCGCCGTGGAGACGTACGCGGGCCGCGGCGGCGGGGACGGCGTCGCCCTGCCCGGCCGCTTCGACGGCTCCCCCGCCGGCGTCCTCGCCGGCTGGATCCTCACCGCCGCGGGCCTCGCCCTCGCCGGACCCGGCCTCACCCACCTGAGCGGCCGGCTCCTCCAGGCCGCCCGGCCCGGAGCCGTACGCCTCCTCGCCGGCCGCGTCCTCATGGACGAGGCCCACCGCATCGGCCGCCCCCTCGGCGTGGTCAGCGCGGTGCTCTCGGGCGCCCTCGCCGCCGCCACGGTCCACGCGGCCTCCGACGGCGGCACCGCCTTCGGACCGCTCACCGGCCTCGGCGCCGGCGTCGTCGTGGCCTGCACCACGGCGACCCTCCTCACCGCCTCCCTGGAGTCCCGCCAGGGCCGGGCCCGCACCACGGAGGCGCTGGCCCGGATCGGCGCCCCGCCGACCGTGCTCCGCACCGCCGCCCTGCTGCGCGCCGCCGCGCTGCTCGCCGTCTTCCTCCCCCTCACCTGGCTCATCGGAGAACTCGCCGCCCTGCCGCTGACCGCCTGATCCCCGACCGCGTCGGGACGGGAGGCCACGTCGCCACGGGCCGCCTATCGTGGGCCCATGGCGACGCCCCCACCACCGCGTCCGCGGGGACACGGCCGCGAGATCCACACCCTGGACGAGTTCGACGCGTCGCTCGCCCGGCCCGGCGGCCTCTCCGGCCTGCGGGTCCAGTCCGTCGACCTCACCGACCGCACCTTCGCCCTCCTCGCCTCCCCCACCGCCGCCACCGTCTTCCTCGGCTGCGCCATGGAGCCGGAGGCGGCGGTCAAGGTCCGGGCCGACGGCGCGCTGGTCTTCCCGCCCGTCCCCGACCTCCCCTTCGACCCGTACCGCAGCCGGCTCTACACCCCGGACGAGCTGTACGAGGGCGTCACCGCCGCCGGCGGCTACCCGGCCACCCCCGACGCCCTCTCCTACGCCTGGTTCGGCGCCACCCGCGCCGACGGCGACGTCTTCTCCTCGATGCTCCGCTCGATCCACGACGACGCCGTCGGCGACGCCCTCGACGAGCACCTCACCGGCCGGCCGGTCGTCGGCGTCATGGGCGGCCACGCCATGGGCCGGGGCACCGAGGCGTACGCGGGCGCCGCCCGCCTCGGGCGCTCCCTGGCCCGCGCCGGCCACACCGTGGCGACCGGCGGCGGCCCCGGCGCGATGGAGGCCGCCAACCTCGGCGCGTACACCGCCCCCCTCGCCGACCGGGCCCTCACCGACGCCCTCGCCCTCCTCGCGGAGACCCCCTCCTTCACCCCCTCGGTGACCGAGTGGGCCCGCGCCGCCTTCCGCGTACGGGCGCTGCTGCCCGGAGGCGGCGACTCGATCGGCATCCCCACCTGGTTCTACGGCCACGAACCGCCCAACGCCTTCGCCGGCCACATCGCCAAGTACTTCGCCAACGCCCTGCGCGAGGACGGCCTCCTGGCCCGCTCCACCGCCGGCGTCGTCTTCCTCCCCGGCGCCGCCGGCACCGTCCAGGAGATCTTCGACAACGCCACCCC
Organism: Streptomyces sp. NPDC004435; assembly: GCF_042873895.1. Taxonomy (NCBI): domain Bacteria; kingdom Bacillati; phylum Actinomycetota; class Actinomycetes; order Kitasatosporales; family Streptomycetaceae; genus Streptomyces; species Streptomyces sp. NPDC004435. The sequence goes on from NZ_JBIAMB010000007.1 coordinate 97,058, forward strand.
CAACTACTACGGCTCCCTGGGCGACCCCACGCCCATGGTCCTCGTCGACCGCGCCCACTGGACCACCCGGCTCCCCGCCTGGCCCCTCCTGGAGACCCTGGCCGCCGACCGCCCGATGGCCGCCCGGATCGCCCTGGTCGACTCCGTCGACGAGGCCCCGGCCGCGCTCGAACGCCTCGGGGCCGGATAGCCGTGCCCCGCCCGCCGGAACCGATCCCCACCCGCTACGCCGGGCCGAGACCCTCCCCGTCCAGCACGACGACCTCCTCCGCCCGGAACGCCACCGCCACCTCGGCGCCCACCTCCGGCACCTCCCGCAGCGGGAGCTCCGCCTCCAGCGGCGGCCCGTCCGCCGGACGCAGCACCACCGACACGTGATGGCCCCGGAAGGTCCGCGACTCGACCCGGCAGACCAGCCCCTCGCCCGCCGGCCGGACCCCCGCCGGGCGCACCAGCAGCGTCCGCTCCCCCTGCGGCGAACCCTCCGGGACCGGCACCCGGCCCCACACCGTCTCCGCCACCGCACCGGACACCGTCGCCGGCACCACGTTCTCGAAGCCCAGGAAGCGCGCCACGAACTCCGACGCGGGCCGCTGCCACACCTCCACCGGCGGCCCCGACTGGGCGATCCGCCCGTCCCGCATCACGACCACCCGGTCCGCGAGCGCGAACGCCTCCCCCTGGTCGTGCGTCACCGCGAGCACCGTCGTCCCCAGCCGCCCGAACAGCGACCGCAGCTCCACCACCAGCCGCTCCCGCAGCCCCCGGTCCAACTGCCCCAGCGGCTCGTCCAGCATCAGCAGCCGGGGCCGCGGCGCCAGCGCCCGCGCCAGCGCCACCCGCTGCTGCTCGCCGCCCGACAGCGCGGCCACCGACCGGCCTCCGGCACCCGGCAGACCCACCAGCTCCAGCAGCTCCGCGACCCGCGCGGCCCGCTCGTCCTTCGCCACGCCGTGCATCCGCGGCCCGAAGGCCACGTTCCCGGCGACGTCCCGCTGCGGGAACAGCTGGTGGTCCTGGAACATCAGTCCCACCCCCCGCCGGTGCACCGGCACCCCCGCCTGGTCGGCACCGGCGAGCAGCACCCGCCCCTCGTCCAGCGCCTGGAGCCCCGCGACCGCCCGCAGCAGCGTCGACTTCCCGGACCCGCTCGGCCCCAGCACACACACGATCTCGTGCTCGGCGACCTCCAGGTCCACCGCGTCTAGCACCGCCCGCGCCCCGAACCGCACCGTCGCACCCTCAAGGACCAGCATCAGAACTCCCCGGTGGTCCGCTCGGTCCGCAGCCGCTCCAGGAGCAGCAGCGACACCGCGCACACCACCATCAGAATCGTCGACAGGGCCATCGCCTGCCCGTAGTTGAGCTCCCCCGGCCGGCCGAGCAGCCGCGCCACCGCCACCGGCAGCGTCGGATTGTCGGGCCGGGCGATGAAGACGGTCGCGCCGAACTCGCCGAGCGACACCGCGAACGCGAACCCCGCCGCGATCAGCAGCGCCCGCCGCACCAGCGGCAGGTCCACCTCACGCCACGCCCGCCACGGCGACGCCCCCAGCACCGCCGCCGCCTCCCGCAGCCTCTGGTCCACCGCCCGCAGCACCGGCAGCATCGTCCGCACCACGAACGGCACACCGACCAGCGCCTGCGCCAGCGGCACCAGGATCCAGCTGGCCCGCAGATCGAACGGCGGCTCGTCGAGCGTGATCAGGAACCCGAAGCCCACCGTCACCGCCGACACCCCCAGCGGCAGCATCAGCAGCGCGTCGAAGCCCCGCACCAACCGCCCCGCGCGCCTCGTCAGCGCCGCCGCCGCGAGCCCCCCGATCACCACCGCGATCGCGGTCGCCGCGACCGCGTACCGCAGCGAGTTCCCGACCGCCTCCAGCGGCGGCACCAGGAACGTCCCCGCCTCGTCCAGCGAGCCCAGCGCCCGGTAGTAGCGCAGCCCGTACCCCTCCGGCGTGGCGAAGGACCGCTCCACCAGCGTCCCGAGCGGCAGCAGGATCAGCACCGCCACCGACACCAGCACCCCGGCGAGCAGCGCCCACTGGCCGAAGCCGCGCGGCCGCCGCGCGGTCAGCTCCGGGGAGACCAGCCGCAGCGCCGTCTCCCGCCGCCGCACCGTCCGCGCGTGCACCGCGAGGATCGCGCCGACCGCCACGAACTGCACCAGCGTCAGCACGGCCGCCGTCCGCAGGTCGAGCAGCCGGGCCGTCTGCCGGTAGATCTCCGCCTCCAGCGTCGTGTACGCGTCCCCGCCGAGGATCTGCACGACGCCGAACGACGTGAAGGTGAAAAGGAAGACCATCAGCGCCGCCGCCGACACCGCCGGCACCAGCGCCGGCAGCGTCACCGACCGCCACGCCGTCCACCGCGACGCGCCGAGCACCCGCGCCGCCTCCTCCTGCCGGGGATCGAGCTGCGCCCACAGCCCGCCGACCGTCCGGACGACGACCGCGTAGTTGAAGAAGACGTGCGCGAGGAGGATCGCCCACACCGTCGTGTCGAGCCGCAGTCCCCACAGCGCGTCGGTGAACCCGCCCCGCCCCACGAGCGCCAGGAACGCGGTGCCGACCAGCACGGTCGGCAGCACGAACGGCACCGTGACGACCGCCCGCAGCACGCTCTTCCCCGGGAAGTCGAAACGGGCGAAGACATACGCCCCCGGCAGCGCCACCAGCAGCGTCAGACCGGTGGAGGCGGCCGCCTGCCACACCGTGAAGCCGAACACGCCGAGGATGTCCGACCGGCCCAGCGTCGCCCCGATCACGCCCAGGTCCCAGGCACCGGACGGCCGCAGCCCGCGTTCGACGATCGACACGACGGGCCAGGCGAAGAAGACCGCGAAGAACGCGACCGGCAGGACCATCAGGCCCAGCCGCGCCGCGCTCCCCTTGCGGTCACGCCTCACTTGAGGAGCGACGACCACTGCTGGATCCACGCCTCACGCTTCTCGGCGATCTTCTCCGGCGCCATCGTCTGCGGCTTCTCCACGACCACGCCGTGCTTCGTGAACAGCTCCGGCAGGGTCGCGTCCTTCGCCACCGGGTTCACGAACATCTGGAGCGGCATGTCGTCCTGGAACTTCTTCGAGATCAGGAAGTCGATGAGCGCCTTCCCGCCCTCGGGGTTCTTCGCCCCGTGCAGCAGCCCCGCGAACTCGATCTGCCGGAAGCAGGTACCGGCGGACACCCCGGTCGGGGCCTCCTTCGGCTGCGGCTCCGCGTACAGCACCTCCACCGGCGGGCTGGAGGCGTAGGAGACGACCAGCGGACGGTCGCCCTTGGCCTCCTTGCCGCCGGCCGAGCCGGAGAACTCCTGGTTGTAGGCGAGCTCCCAGCTGTCGACGGTCTTCACGCCGTTCGCCTTCAGCTTCTTCCAGTAGTCCTGCCAGCCGTCGTCGCCGTACTGCGCGACCGTGCCGAGGAGGAAGCCGAGGCCCGGGGAGGACCGCTCGGGGTTCTCCACCACCAGCAGGTCCTTGTACTCCGGCTTCGCGAGGTCGTCGAAGGTCTGCGGCGGCGCCAGCTTCTTGTCCGCGAAGTACTTCTTGTCGTAGTTGACGCAGATGTCGCCGGTGTCGATCGGCGTGACCCGCTGCTCCTTGTCGAGCCGGAAGGCCGCCGGGACCCGGTCCAGGCCCTTCGCCTCGTACGTCTCGAAGATGCCGTTGTCGAGGGCGCGGGAGAGCAGCGTGTTGTCGACGCCGAAGAAGACGTCGCCCTGCGGGGAGCCCTTGGTCAGGATCTCCTTGTTGACGGCCTCGCCCGCGTCGCCGGCCTTCAGCACCTTCACGGTGAAGCCGGTCTGCTTCGTGAACTCCGCCAGCACCTCCTTGGAGGCGTTGAAGGAGTCGTGGCTCACGAGGGTCACGGTCTTCGGCGCCGGCTTCCCCGTCTTGCCCGCGGCTTCGCGGACGTCCTCGGTGGAGCAGGCGGCGAGGCTCGTGACGCCGAGCGCCGCGACCAGCGCGGCGGCGGCTGCCTTCTTGATGTGCATCGGTTGTCCTCCTGGGTGGGACCAGGAAGAGACGCGGCCCTGCCCGCGGCCGGGAGACCGGACGCGGGCAGGGCGCAACAGCTCGAGTTACGACCGAACTTCCTACCCAGAATGACCTGGGCAAGGTTCAGAGGGTCTGCGGTCTACGGTTACCGCACTCTCAGCGCTGTGGCGCTCCCCTGTCGGAATATGCAGGTGTGTTCGAGCACAGAGTACAAGGTCAGCGCTCGGAGGCCGCCAGCTGCCCACAGGCACCGTCGATCTCCTGGCCCCGGGTGTCACGGACGGTGACGGGAACGCCGTGGCGGGCGATGGCGTCGACGAACGCCTTCTCGTCCTCGGGGCGCGACGCGGTCCACTTCGAACCCGGCGTCGGGTTCAGCGGGATCAGGTTGACGTGCACCCGCTTGCCCTTGAGCAGCTTGCCCAGCAGGTCGCCCCGCCAGGCCTGGTCGTTGATGTCCCGGATGAGGGCGTACTCGATGGAGATCCGGCGCCCGGACTTCTCGGCGTACTCCCAGGCCGCGTCCAGCACCTCCCGCACCTTCCAGCGCGTGTTCACCGGCACCAGCGTGTCCCGCAGCTCGTCGTCCGGCGCGTGCAGCGACACCGCGAGCCGGCACTTGAAGCCCTCGTCGGCGAAGCGCAGCATCGCCGGCACCAGGCCCACCGTGGACACGGTGATCCCCCGCTGGGAGATCCCGAGACCGTCCGGCTCCGGGTCGGTCAGGCGGCGGATGGCGCCGACGACCCGCTTGTAGTTGGCGAGCGGCTCGCCCATCCCCATGAACACGATGTTCGACAGGCGCGCCGGACCGCCCGGCACCTCCCCGTCGCGCAGCGCCCGCATGCCGTCCACGATCTGGTGCACGATCTCGGCGGTCGACAGGTTCCGGTCGAGGCCCGCCTGCCCGGTCGCGCAGAACGGACAGTTCATGCCGCAGCCGGCCTGCGACGAGATGCACATCGTCACCCGGTCCGGGTAGCGCATCAGCACCGACTCGACGAGGGTGCCGTCGTGCAGCCGCCACAGCGTCTTACGGGTGGTGTCGTCGTCGCACGAGATGTGCCGCACCACCGACATCAGGTCCGGCAGCAGCTCCCCGGCCAGCTTCTCCCGCGAGGCGGCGGGGATGTCGGTCCACGCCGCCGGGTCGTGCGCGTACCGGGAGAAGTAGTGGGTCGACAGCTGCTTGGCGCGGAAGGGCTTCTCGCCGATCGCGGCGACGGCCTCCTTCCGCTCCGCGGGCGAGAGGTCGGCGAGGTGCCGCGGCGGCTTCTTGACTCCGCGCGGGGCGACGAAAGTGAGTTCTCCGGGGGCCGGACGAGCCACGGCGGCGTCTCTCCTCAAACAGGCACGAGGTCGGACGTCCCGCGACGGCGGGGAGCACGGCACGGCGGTGCCGGAGCGACCTCACTGGACCGTCCCCGCGGCGGCGAGGACGACGAAAGGGCCCGGGACACACGCCCCGAGCCCTTCCAGAGTACCCGCTGTCCGTCAACCCTCTCCGACGGAGATCCCGACCGGCCGGCCGGTCGGCGGCCGCCGTCGGACGGCGCGGGCGGAACGCCCGCTCAGCCCGTGCCCACGAACAGCGCGAGCAGCAGCCACACCACCGGCGCCGTCGGCAGCAGCGAGTCGAGGCGGTCCATGATGCCGCCGTGACCGGGGAGCAGCGTCCCCATGTCCTTGATGCCCAGGTCCCGCTTGATCATCGACTCGCCGAGGTCGCCGAGCGTCGCGCTCGCCGCCACCGCGAGGCCGAGGACGAGCCCCTGCCACCAGGTGCCGCCGTCGATCAGGAACTGCATGCACAGCGCGCCGGCCGCCATCGCGAAGGCCACCGCGCCGAACAGGCCCTCGCGGGTCTTGCCGGGGCTGATCCGCGGCGCCAGCTTGTGCTTGCCGAACCGCCAGCCGACCGCGTACGCGCCGGTGTCGCTGACCACCGTGAGCAGCAGGAAGGTCAGCACCCTCCACGGCCCGTCGTCGGCGGTCAGCAGCAGCGCCACGAAGGTCGCCAGGAACGGCACGTAGAACGCGGCGAAGACACCCGCCGTGACGTCCTTCAGATACCCCTCGGGGGGTTCCGTCATCCGCCAGACGAGCACCGCGAGCGCCGTCAGGGCCATCGCGACCCAGGCGCCCTCGGGGCCCCGCACGTACCCGGCGACGACCATCGCCGCGCCGCCGACCGCGAGCGGCACCAGCGGCGCCTTGATCGCCTTGCGCTCCTGGAGCCGGGAGGTCAGCTCCCACAGACCGACGACCACCGCCACCGCTATGACGCCGATGAAGGCCGGCGGCCAGATGAACAGCGACACGATGATCACTGCCCCGAGACCGACGCCGACCCCTATGGCCGCGCCCAGGTCCCGGCCCGCGCTCTTCTTCTGCCGCGGCGCGGGGGCCGGGGCCGGCGGAGGAGGCGGGACGGGGCTGGGCATGGGCTCCTGCGGGTGCTCGTGCGGCGTCTCGTCACGGAACAGGGGGCCGCCCGGGTGAGCGGCCCCCCGACCGTGTCCGTCCTGGAATCCGCCGGCGGGTACGTCGGGCACGATGGGCATGGGGCGAGTCTGCGCTGCCCGGTGCCGATCGTGGGCGGGACCCGCCGGGGCAGGCCCCTGGTCGGGTCCGCCGAGACCTGAACCGGCCGTCGGCGCCCCCCAGGAAGAGTCGTTCATCAGACCTCGAGCAGCTCGGCTTCCTTGTGCTTCAGCAGCTCGTCCACCTGCGTGACGTACTTCGCGGTGGTGTCGTCGAGCTCCTTCTCCGCGCGGCGGCCCTCGTCCTCACCGACCTCGCCGTCCTTGACGAGCTTGTCGATGGTCTCCTTGGCCTTGCGGCGCACGGAGCGGATCGAGATCTTGGAGTCCTCGGCCTTGCCCTTGGCGACCTTGATGTACTCCCTGCGGCGCTGCTCGGTCAGCTCGGGGAACACCACACGGATGATGCTGCCGTCGTTGCTCGGGTTGACGCCGAGGTCCGAGTCGCGGATGGCCTGCTCGATGTTGCGCAGCGCGCTCTTGTCGAACGGGGTCACCACGGCCATGCGCGGCTCCGGCACCGAGAACGAGGCCAGCTGGTTGATGGGGGTGAGGGCGCCGTAGTAGTCGGCCACGATCTTGTTGAACATCGCCGGGTGCGCACGGCCGGTGCGGATCGCGGCGAAGTCCTCCTTGGCGACCACGACGGCCTTCTCCATCTTCTCCTCGGCCTCGAGGAGGGTCTCTTCGATCACCACTTGCTCCTGCGTGTCGTCGCGTTGTGTCCTGCACGGTGTACGACCGGCAGGGCTGTCGTCCAGCCCCGTGAGGGGCTGTTCCCGGTGGGAGACGTGCTCAGGCCCGGGTGCCCTGGTCGCTCACGAGCGTGCCGATCTTCTCACCTGTCACGGCGCGCGCGATATTGCCCTCGGTGAGGAGTTCGAAGACGAGGATCGGGAGCTTGTTGTCGCGGCACAGCGTGATGGCCGTGGCGTCCGCGACCTTGAGGTCGCGGGTGATGACCTCGCTGTACTCCAGCGCGTCGAACCTGACCGCGGCGGGGTTGGTCCTCGGGTCGGAGTCGTAGACGCCGTCCACGCCGTTCTTGCCCATGAGGAGCGCCTCGGCGTCGATCTCCAGGGCGCGCTGGGCGGCGGTGGTGTCCGTGGAGAAGTACGGCATGCCCATGCCGGCGCCGAAGATGACCACGCGGCCCTTCTCCAGGTGGCGGACGGCGCGCAGCGGGATGTACGGCTCGGCCACCTGGCCCATGGTGATGGCCGTCTGCACTCGCGAGTCGATGCCCTCCTTCTCCAGGAAGTCCTGGAGGGCGAGGCAGTTCATCACGGTGCCGAGCATGCCCATGTAGTCGGAGCGGGCCCGGTCCATGCCGCGCTGCTGGAGCTCGGCTCCGCGGAAGAAGTTGCCGCCGCCGATCACGATCGCGATCTGAGCGCCGTCTCGGACGACGGCCGCGATCTCACGCGCGATGGCGTGCACGACGTCGGGGTCGACACCGAGACCTGTACCGCCGGAGAACGCCTCCCCGGACAGCTTCAGCATGTAGCGGCCGAGCTTCTTGCCGCTGTTGTCGTCGCCCTGTACGGCGCCCTGATTCATGGAGATCTCCTCGTGCACATACGAAGGAGGCCATTGCCTTGGGTCCTCGTGGGTTTCCCGTACGGCAATGGCCTCCTCGTCACATCTGCGGTCGTCCCGCACGGGGCGGGACGACTGTCTCAGACCCTACCCGGGTCCGGTGTCCGTCGCGTCGGCGAAGGACTCAGATGCCGACCTTGATGCGGCTGAAGCGCTTCAGGGTGACACCGGCCTCGTCCAGGATCTGCTGGACGGACTTCTTGTTGTCCAGCGCGTACGGCTGGCCGAGCAGCGTGGCGTCCTTGAAGAAGCCGTTCACGCGACCCTCGACGATCTTGGCGATCGCGGCCTCGGGCTTGCCCTCGGCGCGGGTGGTCTCCTCGGCGATGCGACGCTCGGACTCGACGACCTCGGCCGGGACGTCCTCACGGGTGAGGTACTTCGGCGCGAAGGCGGCGATGTGCTGCGCGACACCCTTGGCGACCTCGGCGTTCTCCTTGTCGAGCTCGACGAGGACACCGATCTGCGGCGGGAGGTCCGGCATGGTGCGGTGCATGTACGCGGCGACGTAGCCGTCGGCGTAGGCAGCGAAGCGGTCCAGGACGATCTTCTCGCCGAGGTTGGCGTTGGCCTCGTCCACGAAGGCCTGCACGGTCTTGCCGGCCTCGATCTCGGAGGCGAGCAGGGCCGCGATGTCGGCCGGCTTGGTCTCGGCGACGTGGGCGGCGAGCGCGTTGGCGACGGCGAGGAACTTGTCACCCTTGGCGACGAAGTCCGTCTCGCACTTCAGCTCGACGATGACACCGGAGGTGTTGTCGTCGGCGATGAGGGAGACCACGGCGCCGTTCTCGGCCGAGCGGCCCTCGCGCTTGGCGACACCCTTCTGGCCCTTGATGCGCAGGGCCTCGACGGCCTTGTCGACGTCGCCGCCGGCCTCTTCGAGGGCCTTCTTGCAGTCCATCATGCCGGCGCCGGTGAGCTCACGGAGCTTCTTGACGTCAGCGGCGGTGTAGTTCGCCATGAGTCTGTTTCTCTCTCGAAGTCAGAAAGATCTACGAAGATCTACGGCGGGACGGCGGGGGCTTCATGGGCCCCCGCCGTCACCTCCGTGGTGTTCCGGAGTGCGGAAGGGTCAGGCCTGCTCGGCCGGAGCGTCAGCCTCGGCCGCGGCCGGAGCCTCAACCTCGGCCTCGACGGCCTTCTCGGTCTCGGCGGAGGCCTGGACCTCGGCACCGGCCTCGTCGGCCTTCTTCTCGCCCTCGAGCAGGTCGCGCTCCCACTCGGCGAGCGGCTCGCCGGCGGCCTTCTCGCCCGGCTTCGAGTCACCGGTCGCGGCACCGGAACGGGCGATGAGGCCCTCGGCGACGGCGTCGGCGATCACGCGGGTGAGCAGGGTGACGGAGCGGATCGCGTCGTCGTTGCCCGGGATCTTGTAGTCGACCTCGTCGGGGTCGCAGTTGGTGTCGAGGATCGCGACGACCGGGATGTTGAGCTTGCGAGCCTCGCCGACGGCGATGTGCTCCTTCTTGGTGTCGACGATCCAGACGGCGCTCGGCACCTTCTGCATCTCGCGGATACCACCGAGGGTCTTCTCCAGCTTGGCCTTCTCGCGCGAGAGGACCAGGAGCTCCTTCTTGGTGAGACCCGAGGCCGCGACGTCCTCGAAGTCGATCTGCTCAAGCTCCTTGAGGCGCTGCAGACGCTTGTAGACGGTCGAGAAGTTGGTGAGCATGCCACCGAGCCAACGCTGGTTGACGTACGGCATGCCGACACGCGTCGCCTGCTCGGCGATGGCCTCCTGGGCCTGCTTCTTCGTACCGACGAACATGACGGAGCCACCGTGGGCCACCGTCTCCTTGACGAACTCGTAGGCGCGGTCGATGTACGACAGCGACTGGAGCAGGTCGATGATGTAGATGCCGTTGCGCTCGGTGAAGATGAAGCGCTTCATCTTCGGGTTCCAGCGACGGGTCTGGTGACCGAAGTGGACGCCGCTCTCCAGCAGCTCCCGCATCGTGACGACGGCCATGGCCATCTCCTTGGGTTTCTCGGTTGTGTTCCTGACGCCCCGGCGCGCCGTGCCACGAAGGACCGAAAGGCGCTGCCACCGTGCTCTGCGAGACGAGTGGCGGGGCGTGCGAAGTCGACCCGGTGACCCGGGTCGCCATAGGAAGTGTACGGGACCCCGGGAGCGCCGGGTGACGGCACCGTCCACAGGCCGCCCGTTGTCCACAGAAACCCGCCACCCCCGTCACCGACCGTACGCACCGGGCACGCTCACCCCATGCACACGACGACACTCCTCCTCGCCCTCACCCTCTGGTGGCCCCTCGGCCCACCCGCCCCCGACATCCTCCGCCCCTGGAAACCCCCCGCCGGCCCCTACGCCGCAGGCCACCGCGGCATCGACCTGGCAGCCCCCGAAGGCACCACCGTCCACGCCCCCGCCACCGGCACCGTCACCTTCGCCGGCCCGGTGGGCGGCCGAGGCACCCTCACCCTCACCCTCCCCGGCACCGGCACACCCCCGCTCCGCACCACCTTCACCCCCGTCACCCCCCTGGCCCGCACCGGCGACCACATCCGCGCCGGAGACCCCCTCGCCACCGTCGCCCCCGGCACCCACTGCCCCCGCTCCTGCCTCCACTGGGGCCTCCTCCGAGGCGACCAGTACCTCGACCCGCTGACACTGCTGAGGAGGTCACCGTCACGACTGCTCCCGTTGACGGAATGAACGGAACCGGGCCGAGCCGGACCGAGTCGAGCCCGGTCGAGTCGAGCTGAGCCGGGACAGGCCTAGTCGTGCCCGGCCTGGTCGTGGCCGGCTGAGGCGTGCCTGGCCTAGTCGAGCTGAGTCGAACGCACGGAGGGGGGTGGGGAGGGTGGGGGCGGGGGGGAGGGGGGAGGGGGCCCCATGGTTCGGGCGGAGAGGACGGGAGGGGGCAGGTGTGTCAGGTGTTGGGGCCCGTGACGCCGTGGAGGGCCATGGTGACGGCGGCTTCGGCGATGCTGTCGGGGTCTTCGGCGGCGCCGAGTTCGATGCGGCGGACGGCGGCGTCGACGACGCCCTGGAGGAGCATGGCACCGAGGCGGGGTTCGGTCATGCCGAGGTCGGCGAGGGCGGTGACGACCATGGCGACGAGACCGCCGTGGGCGGCGCGGATCTTCTCGCGGGCTCCGTCGTCGAGTTCTCCGGCGGAGATGGCGACGACGGCGCGGTGGCGCCGGTCGCCGACGAGCTCCAGCTGCTTGCGGACGTAGGCGGCGACCTTGGCCTCGGGGGTGTCCGCGTCGGCCATGGCGAGTTCGACCTCGGCGGCCCAGACGGGGAAGTCGACCGCGCACAGTTCCTCGACGACGGCGGCGCGGGAGCGGAAGTACTCGTAGACCGACGAACGCGCGAGGCCGGTGCGCTCGGCGAGTGCGGGGAAGGTCAGCGCCTCCGTCCCGCCCTCGGACAGCAGCGATCGCGCGGCGTCCAGCAGGGCGCCGCGTTGCATGGTCCGGTGCTCGGCCACGGAGGCCGCTCGAATCCTGGGCACGGCTCCACTGTACGACCGGTCGGGTGGGGTCAGCGCCCCACGTCGGCAAGCTTGGCGCGAAGCTGGAGGACGGACTTGGTGTGGATCTGGCTGACGCGGCTCTCGGTGACGCCGAGGACGTGGCCGATCTCGGCCAGGGTCAGGCCCTCGTAGTAGTAGAGCGTGACCACGGTCTTCTCCCGCTCGGGGAGGGTGTTGATGGCGCGGGCGAGGAGCCGGCGCAGTTCGCGGTCCTCGGCGACCTCGACGGGGTTGTCGGCGGCCGTGTCCTCCAGGGTGTCCATGAGGGAGAGGCGGTCGCCCTCGCCTCCGACGTGGAGGAGCTCTTCGAGGGCGACGACGTTGGCGAGGGACAGCTGGCTGAAGACGGCGTGGAGTTCTTCCAGTTGGATGCCGAGTTCGGCGGCGACCTCGCTCTCGCTGGGGGTGCGGCGGAGCTGGGCTTCCAGGGTGGCGTAGGCGCGCTCGACGTTGCGGGCCTTCTGGCGCACGGAGCGGGGGATCCAGTCGAGGGCGCGGAGTTCGTCGATCATCGCGCCGCGGATGCGGGTGATGGCGTAGGTCTCGAACTTGATGGCGCGCTCGACGTCGAACTTCTCGATGGCGTCGATGAGGCCGAACACCCCGGAGGAGACGAAGTCCGCCTGTTCGACGTTGGACGGCAGGCCGACGCTGACGCGTCCGGCGACGTACTTGACGAGGGGCGAGTAGTGCAGGATCAGCTGCTCCCGCAGCCTCTCGTCACCGGTGGCCTTGTAGGAGCGCCACAGCTCGTCGAGGGAGGTCGGCGCGGGTGGCCGCACGGTGCCCCGGGCTGCTGGGGGCACCGCAGCGCGGTCAGACCCGGAGGTGTGCTGGGGCATGCGTTGCCTTGAGCCGTTCTGCTGTCGGGTGCGTCGGTCCGGTGGTCCTGTGGGGAATGCTCGTGAGCGTAGCGTGAGTGCGGTGTCGCGGTGAGCGAACGGGAGCGGATCGCGCCGGTCCGGGTGGACGTGGTCGGCCACATCTTCGATACGGGGGCGTGGCGCGTGTCGGCCCCGCGGATGCGGCCGGGGGAACTCGGTTGCTCATCGGCTCACTTTTTCACCCGTATGCACCGGGTCAAGGACCGCCTCGCCGCGCGTTCGACGCCGGCTTGCCGGTGTTCGTCAACCTCCATCCGTCACCGTCCCGCTCGGCGTGACCGAGGGCGTGGAGTTCGTACAGCCGGGCGAGCGCGTCGTCGGGGGTGGTGCCGGCGCGGCGGGCGATCTCGGTGGTGGGGGCGGGCGGGTGGGCGGGGAGGGCTTCGAGGACCTGGGCGGTGGCGGGGTGGAGGAGGTCGCGGGGGAGGACGGGGCCGCGGCGTGCGGGGGCGAGGTCGCCGATGGCTCCGACGAGTTCGACGATCTCGTCGGCGTCGGTGACGAGGGTGGCCCCGTCGCGGAGGAGTTCGTGGACGCCGGCGGAGAGTGCGCTGGTGACGGGGCCGGGGACGCCCATGGTGTGGCGGCCGAGGCGGGTGGCGGCGCGGGCGGTGACGAGGGAGCCGCTGCGGTGCTGTGCTTCGACGACGACGGTGCCGCGGGTGAGGGCGGCGATGACGCGGTTGCGGAGGATGAAGCGGCTGGGGGTGGGGTGGCTGCCGGGTGGGAGTTCGCCGATGAGGATGCCTTGGTGGGCGATGCGGTCGAGGAGTCCGCTGTGGCCTCGGGGGTAGGGGGTGTCGACGCCGCTGGCGAGGACTGCGGCGGTGGCGCCGCCGGCGGCGAGGGCGCCTCGGTGGGCGGCGCCGTCGATGCCGTAGGTTCTTCCGCCAGTGGGCATCGGGCGCCATTAGGCGTCTGGCGGCCAAGTGCCCTGTTCAGGATGGAGTCGCTAGGAGCAAGCTGTGCAACAGTCATGTTGCATTGCGAACAGTGACTGAACGTGACCGCTTCAGCGTTCCAGAGTCAGGCTCCACCAGCCGAGGGGCTTGGTAGTGGTGCCTGTCGTGTTCTGCTGGAATCCCGCCCTTGTCAGCATCTTCTGGCTCGGAACGTTGTGCATGTGGACCTTGGCCAAGACGTTGATCTTCGCGCTATCCGGTTCTGAGTCCAAGATGTCGTAGAGAGCATCCAGGAGGACTTCGTCGGCGAACTTGCCGCCTTGGCCGCGGTGGCGGACTGCGATGCCGAGCATGACAAGGAGCCTGGTCTGTTCTCCGGCCGGCGGCGTGAAGTCAGGCTGATCGGCCATCCGCGCATGGGTGTAGGCGGCGGCGATGCCTTCACCGTCGTCGGCGATGCGGAAGCGTTGACCGAGGTGACTGGAGGCGTTCGTGTCGGCCCAGGCTTCCTTGTGGAAGTACTTCTCGACCTCACGCTCCCAGGAGAAGGCCCGATCTCTCGGAGGGCGCTTGATCGCGCATTTGAACGCCGCCAGACCCGAGGCGTCCTGCTTCTTGTTCGCGATCTTCCAGATGACAAAGAGGGTCACGGGCGAGGCGGCAGCTTCCTGGTCGGACGGTCTGCAGCGTGAAGTGCCTTGGTCAGGGTGCGGGCCTCTGCCGCCGTCATCGGCGCCTTGATCTGCTCGATCAGCGTCCGCTTGACCTTCCTGACCTGCTTCTGCAGCCTGTTCTTCGCCTTCAGCCTGGGGTCGGCCCCGCCCTTGGTGATGTTTCTGTTGGCTGGCTCAGAGCCCTTGACCACGTTCTTCTGGTTCCGCCGACCCGCATAGGTCAACAGCGCCGTGTTGGTCTTTCCGGGCTTGCTGATGCCCCAGACGATCGTCTTGGAGGCGCGACTGACAGACCGGGCGACACTCTCCGCCCGGCTCAGGTCGTCGTTCGACTTCGCCCTCACCAGTCCAGAGTATCGGGCTCCCTGGCGCCGGGGCAGTGCTCGCGGGCCGCTTCGAGACGATCTCCCCCCTGGCCAGCCAGTCCGCATGCGGTGAATGTGTCCCTGTTCAGGGCAGGGGCTGGCGGCGCCGCGGCAGCGTCCTGACCTTGGCAGCATCGGCATCGCGCCCGGAGAGGGCGGCGTTTTCCAGTGCGAGCTGGTTAAGGGCTGTCGCGTAGATCTTCAGGCGGCTTTCCAGGTGCCGGACCTCTTGCCGCAGGTCGGCGTTCTCCTGTTTGAGGCCCTCGTAGGCGTCGGCGACCCTGACAGAGGCAGCACGCTTCGCCTCGGCTCGGGCAACCTCATCTTGGAATCGATCTTTGAGGTCGGTGTGCTGATGGGTGAGGTGCCAGCGTTTGACATCGGCCTCGATCGCCAGCTGGCTGACGTTGAGGCGGCCGTTCGATCGGTGTGGGGTGCCGGCGAGAAGGCGGTTGATGGCGGCAATGATGTCGCGGCGGACTGGATCTTGCTCACTGTCGAGGGGGAGGACGGTCATGTGCGGGCTCCGAGCTCGTGGTGTTCGATGATCGTGAGGAGACGGTCGAGTTCGTGCTGCTCACGCGCGTGACGGATCACTGGGGCGAGGGGGTCAGCGACGATCTCGGCGAGTTCGGCTGCGCGTTCCTTGTTGATCTCGATGTCGCGGTCGGTGCGGGCGAGGCACTGGCAGTTGGGCCGGCAGTCGTCGACGTCGGGAGTGACCATGGGGTCGTCCGCGGATCCTCTGAGCTGACAGGCCGCGACGGCGGGGTTGAGGACGCAGGTCATGCCCTCGCCATGGTGGATCTGCAGCAGCGGGTTGCCGAGCATGTCTCGGGCTTGCCGTTCGCTCGTGAGGACGCGGCCGGCGAACTCGCGGCTGGCGGCCTGGACGCGGTAGCGGTAGGCGTCGGCGGCGGGCCCGCTGACGTGCTCTCCCTCGAGGAGGCGTCGTTCGTCCTCAGCGATGCCCTCCATCCGGAAGAGCCAGTCCTCATAAGCGTAGTCATCCAGGAATCCGGCCTCGTAAGAGCCCGCATAGCCTTGGAGCATCCTGGTGTAGGTATGTCCGTACTGAACCGACGCGGCGATCAGACCGCGGGGCTTGCGCCGGATGAACCAGGCCAGCGTCCGCCGGAAACGGCTGGGGGCGATCGCTCCGCCGGGGTCCGCCGGGATGCTGTCCTTGCGGCCCATCTGCTGGCAGCGTTCATTGACCCAGGTGGTGAACTTGGCCAGATCTTCGGCGATGGTCCGGTCCGAGCGGGCTTCACCACGGCGTTTGGGTTCCTTGCCGGGCGTCTGCTTGATCGGTTTGAGCCGGTTCGGGAAGAGCAGGTGGCTCTCGTGCAGCCTCTCCAGGATCCCGACCGCCTGGGCGACGACCTCGATGACCACCCAGGGCTCCTCGCGGACGGTTCCCTCCGGGATCTTGTTGCCGTCCTCGTCCTCGGCGCCCTTGAAGTAGAGCCCCTCCATCAACCACAGGCTGGTGGACTCGTCGAGGCGGATGCAACCCCGCCGCAGGTTGAGGACCTCGCCGACACGGGCGCCCGAAAGGTAGGCGACGACGATGAAGCAGGCCGTGCTCAGCAGCCGGGCCAGCCGCGGAACCTCGTCGAACGAGATCCGCGGATGCCAGGGCTCCCCGTCGAGCTCGGCGGTGACGGGGGTGTCGAGATAGACGCCCTCGCCGATGGGCAGCCCTGATTCCATGATCATGCGTCCGGATGCCGTGATCTCGAACGAGTGCGCGCAGTTCAGCTGGGATGCGATGTGTCGCCAGGCGACTTCCAGGGTTCCGTCGTCCCGTCGGGTGCCGGGCAGGCTCTCGCCGCGGCTCCGGAGCCGGTCGATGTAGGCGGCGACGTCGGCCTGTAGCTCGCCGGCCTGTCGTCGGCGCCGTTTGCCTCGCATGTGCTCGGGGCGCCGGGCCATCAGCGTCCGGTGCTCGTCCCAGGCGGCCAGGATGTCCTCGCTGAAGTCTTCCAGGAAGCGGACGGCCCATCGCAGCAGGGTCTGCATGGTGTGCTCGCCGATCCGCTTCGTGCGGTTCTCGCGGTCGCTGCGGGTCTTTTCCAGCAGGACCTGGGTGTCCTCGCCGTCCCAGGGCGGGGCCTCGGGAAGTCGCAGGAAGAACGGCAGCAGGTCGCGCTGGATCCAGAGCCGTCTCACCTCGTTGATGCGCCGGTAGCGCTTGCTGGTGGCGACGTTGTCCGCGTCGAGGGCGTCCAGGTAGTCCCAGAGCATGTCGTCGGTGACCTGGCAGAACTCGGTGATCCCTTGGTCCGCGAGCCACTTCAGAACATGCTGCAGGGCGCCGTAGAAGCAGATCTCGATCGAGTGGAGGGCCACCCGGCCCTTCTTCGAACGCCGCAGCGTGCGGGCCTTTGGATGGTTGATCAGCTGCCAGACGTAGTGCTTCGCCGCCAGCCGCAGCGGCTCGGGGACGATCTCGAAGTTCAGGGACTGGGAACGTGCATGGTCCTCGAAGATCCCTTCATTGAGCTCCCAGCGGTTGTCGGCGAACCGGGACAGCCGGGCCGGGTCGGTGTCCTGCCTGATCTGGCGGTTCATCAGCACGAGCGTGTCCGGGCCCGGCCAGATGGTGCCCTCCGGGAGCCCTTCGGGCTCGCTGAGCGTGATCGGGGCGGGGGATGTCATCGGATGTCGAGCTCTCTGTTCAGCAGGCGATCGGCGAGTTTGTGTTCGGCCGGCCCGGCCGCCTGGCGGGCGTCCTCGACGGCAGTTTCATCGGCCTGGTCCAGCAGGTCGGCCAGCTGCGCGTGTGGGCCTGCGAACCGGCCGGCCCACTGCAGGGGGTCCATCTGCTCGCGTCGCTCGGCGAGCCGGTCGTGGACGAGGACCTGCAGGGGAAGGTGGCGGGGCAGGGCCCTGGCGCATTCGCAGTCCAGGCAGAGCAGGAACGAGGCCCGGCAGGGCTCCCCCGGGTTGTAGGCGCCGCCGGTGTTGTCGGTGCAGGCTCCCAGCACGGTGTCCAGCTCTCCCGCAAGCATCCGCTTGAGCACGGCCGGCTCCAGGCCCATCTCGGCGGCAGTCTCTTCGAGGTTCGCCTGGGCGTCGGCCACCTGCTCGGCAGTCATCGCGATGATCTTGGAACGGGCCCTTGCCTTGGCAACCTCGGAGGTCAAAGTCGCGGCGACGACCTTGCGGTATTCGTTGATGTTGCCTCGGTTGCGGACCAGGTAGCGGGTCGCGGCCGTCCGCTCAGTGTGGGCGACGGGCTTTTGGTGGAGCTCGATGTAGGTGATCCGCAGCGTCTCCAGCCTCAGCGGCTGCATCGGCAGCGGAGTGTCCTCGTCGTCCGTCTCGTCCGAGGGCAGGTTCCAGGTCCTGCCGAGCTTGCTGATCAGGGCTCCGTCCGTCGGGATCGGGCGCCAGCCCCGGCCCTTGCCGCTGCGGCCTCCGCCGCTGGACATGTAGGCGACCAGGAGCCGGTTGCCGCCGGCGAAGCGCCTGGCCTGGGCCGTCAGGTCGTGGACCATCACGTAGAGGCCGAAGGGGGTGTGCAGGATGTCCCGGGTGGCCAGCTCATTCGGCTTCTGCGGGATGCTGATCCAGTCCGGGACCTCCGACAACGCCACATCCATGTAGGCCCGGCTCTGCCGACGTGGCTTGCGCAGGCCGACGATCGCGGTGCCCGGTCCGACACCGCCGTCGGCCCGGTGGTGGGCGGCCGTCATCTTCAAGATCGGCTCCGGGTTCTGGCCGGTCATGACACCGAACAGCACCGCCGCGGCTGCGATCTCCTCCGGCTTGAGATAGAGCCATCCGACGACGTCCGGGATCGTGCCCTTCGACATCACCCAGGTCTCAGGGGCGAACTGAACCCTGCCGGCGGTCTTGCGCATCCGGCGGGGGACGTCACCGACACGGTCGAGATGGTCGAGGATCTGCAGGCGTCGCCGCAGATGGATGTCATCACTGACGTCGAGGTCTCCCGCGCGGAACTGGGCCAGCAGTTCACGGTTGCCGCGGATGCGTGCCTCCGCCGCCCGCAACGCGGTCCGTGCCGCCTGCGCGATCCTCTTCAGCTCGTCCCGGCTGTAGCTGTGAGCCGGCTCGCTGTCGGGTCTTGACGGCATCACGCCGGCAAGCCGGCCCGCCAGAGCGTCGCTGATGCCCGCGGTTCGCAGCAGTAGCTGCCGCACCTCCACCAGTTCATGGCGGGCGGTCTTGATGCCTTCCGCCTTGCGGTGGTCGTAGAACCCGTCGAACTGCTTGGGGGCGATCTCGGCTGCACTCTGCGGCGCCGTCTCCAGCGCCGTGAGGTAGCGGTCGAACTCCACCAAGGCCCGGTAGGACTTGTTGAAGGAGTGGTGAGAGGTCAGTCCCTCGCCGGGAGTGGTGCGGGCGACCAGAGCGGCGATCATCGCCTCGCGCAGGGGCCCGGGCATGGCCAACTTCGACACGTCGTAATCAACGCGCTCCTCCCCGTCCTGGCTGTAGCAGCGGACGATCCGGCGGCCGTCCTCGGCTGTCATCAGGCCGTGGCGGGTCCTGATCCCCTTCGGCAGGGATGCCTTCCGTCCCCGCCGGCTCATTTGGCAACCGCCAGCGGATCGGTGCGGACCCAGGGGTGCTCGGCGAACACGTTGGCCATGAACGAGGCGACCGGGAAGTCGTCAGCGTGGGCCAGCAGGACCTCCACCTCCAGTGTCTTGAAGGGCCCGAGGTAGACGTTCTTGGTCGTCTCGACGTTGCGGTGTCCGAGCATCGTCTGGACCAGATGCCATGTGTTGCCGACCTCCTCACGGAAGTCGCGCTGTTCGTCCTCGGTCAGGTGCCCCAGCCGCGAGTACTTGATCAGCTTGCCAACCGAGTACCACCTCAGCGCGAAGGAGTGCCGCAGCATGTGGGCCGTGCAGCTGAAGTTCTCCAGGCCGAGCGACTCGATCCGCTTGTTCGCGACGTCAAAGGTGTGCTCCCAGCCGCCGCCGTCGCGGGGCAGGCCGTCCTCGTTCAACCACAGAGCCACCGGCTCCAGCCCCTGGTCGGTCTGCTGGAACAGCAGCTTCCGGGTCTGCGGCCCGACATCGTTCCACTCCTCCTTCCGGGAACCGCCGTCAGCCGAGGACATGGTCACCGAGTGCATGCCGTGAAGAGCCAACACCGTGCGCCGGCCGATAATCCGCTCGTAGCGGCCGGCAGCCTGCGCCCGGCGGACCGCTGCCGCCCGGGCGCCCTCGACGTAACTCAGAACCCCGCGCAGGGCTGACCTGGGCATCCAGTACTTGTGCCCGTAGCCGCCCTTCGCGCAGGCCTCGGCGAGTTCACAAGTGAAGAAGCCCCGCCTCCGGTCATAGGCGGGCAGCTCGGGTAGCACCACGCTGGCCCACTCCGAGACGCGCAGGCCGTTGCCGTAGAGGCCGTCGCAGAACGCTCGGTCCCGCTGATCGTTGCGGCCCTTCCACCACGGGTCCGGCCGGCCCTGGAGGTCGAGGCCCCGGATGCCCAGATCAACCCAACGGGCATAACCGCCCGGGTCGAGCCACTTGACGTCCGCGTGCCGGACGATGCTGGGCGCGTCCATGTCCGCGAAAGGGTCAAGGACCCCGAACCGCGCGGCCAGCTTGTAGAACTTCTTCAGCCCGGCCAGGTCGCGGGCGAAGGTCCCGGTCTCCACCGGGTCCTCGTTCGCGGGGTCCGTCACGCGCCAGAACAGGAACTCGGACGCCACCTCGTGGTCGGCGTCCCACCAGTTCACGCCGACGGTAATCAGGTAGTTCAGCCACACCGACAGCGAGTACGCGTAGTCCCGCTGCGTACGCCAGGCCAGCCGCCGCCACTTCGCCGAGCCCAGGCACCAGTTCACCCGCAGATCAGGCCGGCCGTCAGGGCCGATCACGAACCGCTGACCGTCCTGTACGTCCGGGTTCCCCGTGCGACCAGCACGGCCGGGCAGGACCTCGCCGAGCAACTCGGCCACGGCATCCGCCGTACGACTCGGGACGTGCCTATGAAGCTGCCAACACTGGGCACTCGATTCCAACTCCGCCACGTGAGTGACAACGAGCCTTGGCAACAACGGTTACTGGATACAGAACGCTACCGGCTCCGGAGACGACGATCCAGCCGTGGCGGCTGAGGCCGGTGGCGAGGTCGGCGGCGGTGTGGGCGCCGTACGGGGTGCAGGCGCGGGCTCCGACGAGGGCGACGGAGCGGAGGGCCCAGGTGCGGAGGGTGGCGGGGCCTCGGGTCCAGAGGCCGATGGGTCGGGTGTCGCCGAGGTCGTCGAGTTGGGTGGGCCAGTCGGGTTCTGGGGACAGTCTCAGCGTGTTGCCTCAGCCTGAAGTCTGGAGCGTATCAGCGCCGAAGCGAGTCGGTGTCAGTTGCGGTTCGGCATGACGCGGACGACTCCATCGGCTCCGGCGGATTCCCTGAGTTGGTGGTTCTCGACCTCGAGGACATGGATGATCCGGGCCATCTGCTGGATCTTGGTGCGGAGGCTGTCCCGTTCTGCTCGGACCCGGGCCAGGTCCTTCTTCTGCTTGTCGCGCACCTCTCGCTCTTTGTCGGTGAACGGCCGTGGCGGGCTCTGCTGGGCCTTGACCAGGGCATAGAAGAGGTCCTTGAGGCCGGTGTGCTTGTGGGTGAGTTTGTTCCGCCGCAGGCCGGCTTCCTCGGCCAACGTCTTGATCGTGAGCTTTCCGTCGGAACGAAGCGGTGCGCCGACCAGGAGTCGGACCATGGCATCGGTGATCATCTGGATCTCTGCGGCATCAGCGTCGGTCCCCTGCTGGAGGGCGTCGGCAGCGTGGGCGAGGACCGCTCCGACTGTTTCAGCGATGATGGCAGCCTGACCTCCTCGTTCTCCCTCGGTGGCGGGTTCCGTCGTTGCATCGGGGTTCTGGACCGGGTTCATCGGGTCTTCTCACTGCTCGGGCTGCCTGGGATCGCGCTGCTCTGGTGCCGCTCGATGATCTCGACGAAGACTGCTCGCCGTTGTTGCTCCCGGCGTGCGATCGGATAGGGGTCGAGTCCGGCTGCGGCGTCTGCGTCGATCTTGTCGATCTCTGCCTGGATGCTCGCGATGTGGGAGTCGGTGCGGCTGATGTTCGGGCAGGCCAGTTGGCAGCGGGTCCGATCGGGGGTCCGTCGTCTGCCGGTGTTGCTCTGGCCGAGTTCGAGGTCGGGGTCGCAGAGGGCTTTGAAGGCATCGAAGTTGCAGGTCAGGAGGGCTTTCGGGTCTTCATAGACTTGCAGTTTCGGGTTCTTCACCAGGGCCCGGAGTTCTCGTTTGCCCAGGTAGGTGCCGGCGTATCGGTTCTCGAACTCTGTCGCGGCGGAGATGTAGCGGCCGGCTGCGGGCCCGCTGACGCTCTCGCCATCAGCGATGCGTTCGCGCGCTTCGGCGAGGGCGTCAGCCAGGGCCAGGCCCTTCTCGAAGTCGAGGAGCTCGAGCATGTCCGCTTTCGAGCGTCCCGCATACGACTCTCCGATCAACGTCGCGGCGTGGCCGAACTGGACTCCCAGAGCAATGCGTCCGCCTGGCTGGCGGTGGATGAACCAGGCGATGGTTCGCCGGAACCGCCGCAGGACGACCGGGCCCTCAGGGTCTTCCGGGATCAGCTCGTGCGGGCGGTCGTGGCGGATGGCCTGCTGGTTCGCCCAAGTGATGAAGCTCGCGATGCGCTTGGTGGCCATGTCACTGGGCACTGCGTCACCGCCCTCTGCTGAAGGCCGGTGCCCCCTGGAGAAGCTGCGGGAGAAGAGCAGGTCGCCGCTCTCCAACTCCTCGACCACGGCGATGGACCGCGCCACGAACTCGAGGACCACCCAGGGATCGGGGCGGATCTCACCCTCGGGAATCGCGTTGCCCTCGTCGTCGGTGACGCCTTTGAAGTGCCGTCCCGTGATCTTGTAGCGGGAGGTGCCGTCCTCGCGTTCCTCGCGCGTGCAGCAGCCTCTGGTCAGGTGCAGCACTTCCTCGGGACGCATTCCGGACAAGTACGCGGTTGTGATCAGTGACGCCGTGGACAGGTGCAGGACCAGGAAGGTGATCTCGTCGAAGTCCAGCGAATCGGTCCAGGGCCGGTCCGCGATCCGGCTCGTGATCGGGACGTCGAGGGGGGCGTCCAGGCCGAAATGGTGGGGCTCCAGCTCGTGCCGAAGGCGCCGCTGGGCAACGGTGACCTGGTCGGCGTGGACCCCGAGGGTGCCGGCGATGAACTGACGGTTGAGGGAGGGCAGGATTCCTTTGCCGCCCCGGGACCTGACGCTGGCCTTGATCGCGTCTTCCTGGAAGCCTGAGAATCCCGGCAACGGCTTGCCCTGGGCGATCAGCCCTTTCAGGTAGTCGACGACCACCTGGCTGTCCCCGCGGGGCGATGCCTCCTGGGTGCGGTCGAGCAAGCGGCGGCGTTCGCGCCAGGCGGCCAGAATGTCCGGCCCCAGGTCGAGGACCATCCGCAGCGACCAAACCAGCAGAGGCGACATCACCGCCGGGTGGACAATCGGAATGTTGTTCTCGCCGTCGCTCGGGGTGTCCTTCGTGCCGAGGAAGTCGCTCATGACAGCTGCCGGATCCTCCCAGGGAGGCATCACGAGGCGGTCCTGTGACAGCAGGAACGGCGCGTATCCCCAGATCCGGGTGAGGGTCTTCGCCGCCCTCTGGTCGTGGTCCCACGATCTTCCATAGGTTCGGATGTGCTCCGCGTACTCGCCCAGATCCTCTCCGGTCACCGCGGCGAGTTCGGTGATGCCCCGCTTCACGAGCCAGTCGGCGAAGTCGATCCAGAAGCTGAACGTCAGCCGCAGGGCCCTGGGCGACATCACCTTCCGGGAAGCGGTCTCGCGCAGCAGCACCTCGGGGGCGGGGATGTTCATGACAGCCCAGCCCACCCGCATCAGCGAGGCCCGCAGCGGCTCTGGGCAGCGGGCCCAGTTGACGATCTCGGGCTTGACCGTGTCCTTGTGAGTCATGCAGGAAAGACGCCAGGTCAGGTCCCGGAAACGGGGCAACTGGTCCTCGGGGATGTTGGAACGGACCCGGTGAGCGGGCAGGACCAGGTCGTGGGGTGCCGGATCGGCCAGGCGAATGCCGTCGGCCAAGGCGGTCGAGGTCACGGATCGAGCCTCCGGTCGAGCATGCGGTCGATGAGGTCGCGGTCCGCCTGGGCCAGGGTGGACAGAAGTTCCGCTCTGCCGTCCTCGCCGCTGGTGTAGTTGCTCAGGAAGTCGGAGACGCGGTCGTGATGGCCTTGCCAGTCGGCCGCCCAGGCGGCCGCCGTCAACGTCGAGCGGAGCCCCTCGATGACGCGGTGCAGATAGACGATCCGCGGCAGGTCACGCGCGGTCGCCACCGCGTTACGGCAGGCGAAACACAGCAGGAAGGAGACCCCGCAGGGTTTCCCGGCCGGGCCGAAGTCGGAATTCTCGTAGTCGGCGCATGAGGCGACCGGCGTCTTCAGCCGCCCCTTCACGATGCTCATCGCGGTCTCGCGGTCGACGCCCGCGGCTTTGGCGACCTGCTCGGCGTCGTACTCCGTGTCGCCGGTGGCCTGAGCGACCAGCCGCATCTCCACCCGTTCCCGGGCATGCTCGACAGCCTTGACCAGACCAGCTTCCACGACGTCACGTGAGTCCTCGCGGACCGCCTCGTCCTTGAGCAGGTAGTCCTTGTCCTGAGTGGCCGGGGTGTTGTTCCGGGCCCGGCCGTGATGGACCTGAGCGCTGTGCCTCAGCGGTTGAGCACTGATCCTGGGCGGAAGGCGGACTCCCGACGCCCGCTGGCCACGTGCCCAGTCGACGATCGCCTGCTCAAGAGCACTGCCGTCTCGCAGCGAGCCCAGATTCTCCGGTCCACCGCGCCCTCGCCGGGCGAGCAGAAGCATCGGGCTGGGCCGTCCCAGCTTCTCCAGGGTCAGCCTGGCCTGCCGGGTCAGGTCCAGGATCTGTTTCATCGCCCAGCCGCTGCTGCCCTCCCCCGCATCGACGAGATTGTTGCTGTTATGGCGGCGCCTCTTGCCTCGACGGGCCTTGTCCGTGGCCAGCCGGTGAACCGCCGGCGAGGCGGAATCTCCGTCCGCGTTCGGAAACGACGGCACCTTCATCTTCCGCAGCACGGACAGATTCCAGCCCTCATGAACGATCAGCAGCACAGAAGCCGCACCGATCTCCTGGACCGTAGGAAACAGCCTGGCAAGGATGCTCGCGACGCCTTCATCGCCCATCAGACGCCGCGTCTCCCTGGCCAGGACGCGGTTCTTGCCCTCGTAGCGCGGAACGTCCCCGGTGCGACTGATGTGGTCCAGCATCTGCCCCCAGGCCCAGTCCGGGCTCCCCTCGGCCAGTGCCCCGTCGCGCCACCGTTCCATGAGCGCAACGTTCTTCTCGATGCGCAAGCGAGCCGACCGCACCGTCGCGGCGGCTGCGTCACGGACCGTCTTCAGATCCGCCTTCGAGTGAGCGCGCTTCGGCGCCTCCTTCTTCTTCTCAGCAACAGGTCTGCGGCGCGGAACGGCCATGAAGGAGCGTGTCTCGGCCGGCAGCCGCGAACTCGCCTGAAGTACCGATCCGAAGAACCGGCGGCTGGTGACGTCCTGGCTCCAGGACTTCCACCAGAACACATTGATCTGGTCAACCGCAGTGATCGGCGGCTCAGCCGCCGCAGCGTCTCGCAAAAGCTTGCGCAGAACCTTCGACGCAGTCCCGTAAGTGGCTTCGCTGGTCCAACGCGCCCGGCCGTGCCGGGCCAGCAGTTCCACCAGCTCAAGACGCAGACCTTCAGGCCCGGGTGCATCGCTGAAGTCCCAGGTGCCCAGGTCCTCGCCCTTCTCACCGACCGCCCGGACGACCAGGCCCGTCGGATCGAGAACCGCCTCTCGTTCCCACCCTTCCGGAGGCAGGGCCGCCCGCCGCCCCCGCCCCGGCCCCTTCACGCCGCATCCAGGATCAGGCCAGTGCGGGCCGCCAGCTCGGCGATCTTCTCCGCGTCGACCGGGTTGTCCTCGTCGTTGAGGAGAGAATCCAGCTGCAGCCCGCTCACGGGCTCAAGGTAGATGTCCCTGGTGACCTGCTCGTTCTTGTGTCCGAGCATGTCCTTGACCATCGACCAGACCGGCCCGTAGACGTCCTCGTAGTGCCTGCGTTCAGCCGGCGTCAGGCCCAGCCTGCGGTCGAGCGCGTTGTGCAGCGACACCAGAACCCGCAGAGCCATCGAATGCCGCAGCATGTGCGGGGTGGCGAACACGTCGAGCCCCAGAACCTCGCAGCGGTCACTCGCCCGCTCGAAGACCTTGGTCCAGTTCTTGTAGGAGAACGGCATGCCGCTCTCCGTCAACCACAGCATCGCGGGCTCAAGACCGTCTTCGGTACGGATGTAGAGCCTGAGCCGGTCCGCTGCCGTGAGCGTGTCCAGGGATCCCTCGCCCCGGCGGCCGTCCCGCTCGGTCCACAAGACGCTTCTCCGCCTCGTGACCTTGTAGATGATCCTCTGGCCCGGCAGGTCGTCGTACGCACCCCGAGCCTGCGCGACCCGCACCGCCTCTGCCCGCGTGCTCAGCCGGTAGCCCTCCACCCTCTGCAGAGCCGCGTGACTGGCGTAGAACGTGTGCCCAGCCCGCTTGGCGACCTTGTGTCCCACCTTCCCCGAGTAGTAGTTCTGACGGCCGAGCTTGGGAATCTCGCAGGCCAGGATCGTCCCCGCCTCGCGACGGCGCATGCCGCTCGAATACGTCAAGTCAGCGAAGGCGCAATCACGCCCGCCAAGCCGGCCCCGCCATGTGCCGTCCTCCAGACCGTTCGGCATCATGCCGCCCAGGCCCACGTTGCGCCACAAACGAAAGGCCCGCGGCGTCAGCCACTTCACATCGGAATAGACCACGTCGTTCGGCGCCAGTTCCGCAACCTCAGCCTCACCTCCGTCCGGCGTGCGAACCGAACGCATCAGCACCGGGTTGACCTCCACGAACCCCTGTCCGCAAGCGATCTTGTAGAAGAGCGTCAGGGCCGCCAGTTCCTTGGCCCAGGTGGCGCCGCCGATCTTCTCCGGGTTCGCCGCAGCCCGACGGCGCCATTCCTCCCAGTCCTCCACGTCCTCAGGCACTGCCTCGTCCCAGTTCAGGCCGCGCTGCCAAAGAAACGTGAAGAACACCCGGTAGATCGGCGCGTAGGTCTCCTGAGTCCCCTCCGCCTTGGCGGAGAACGCCGACCGTCGAAAGATCTTGCTCAGTCGAGGATCAACCCTCCCCTCTGGCGAGACCAGAATCGGCTGCCGGTCGCGGAACCTCAGCGCCTTCTCCCGCTGCGGCAGATCACCCCACCCAGGTACCTCGCCCTCCCCCGGCGTACCCCCGTCACCCGTCCAGAAGAGCCACCACTCGCCCACAACACAGAACCTCTCCGTCGCAACCCGGCCTGGGGCAACACAGAGTATGTCTACAGAAGTTGAAGTCGCCGGGGATGAGGAAGCGGCCGCCCAGGCGGGTGATGTGGTCGAGGTCGGCTTCGGGTGTGGTGGTGCGGGCGCGGTGGCGCCAGCCGGCGAGGCGGCGGGTGCCGATGTCGGGGAGTGGGGGTTCGCGTGGGTCGCGGAGGAGGGTGAGGAGGGTGGTGGCGCCGTGGGCGCGCAGGGCGTGGCCGGCTTGTTCGTCGCCGGGTTCGATGATGCGGGTGAGGGCGGCGCGGGCGAGTCGTTCGGTGTCGTGGGGGCCGGCGGCCGGCGGTGGGGCGGGGGTGGGGCTGGGGAGCAGTGGGTCGGTGGGGTGGCTGGTCATGGGCGGTCTCCGGTGGTGAGGGGGACGCCTCGGGTGATGCCGGTGCGGAGTTCGAGGGCGTGGGCGATGTCGTCGTGGCCTGGGCGGTCGTGTCCGGCGAGGTCGGCGATGGTCCAGGCGACGCGCAGGACGCGGTCGAGGCCGCGGGCGGTGAGAAGTCCTCGTTCGATGTCGCGTTCGGCGTGGGCGAGGGCGCCGGGGGCGGCGAGGTAGCGGGTGCGGAGTTCGTGGCCGGGGATCTCGCTGTTGAGGGTCCAGGGGGTGCCGGTGAGGCGGGCGGTGGTGCGGGCGCGGGCTTCGCGGACGCGGTCGGCGACGGTGGTGGTGGATTCGCCTCGGCGGCCTTGGCCGAGGAGGTCGGCGCGGGTGACGGGTTCGGCTTCGACGCGGAGGTCGACGCGGTCGAGGAGGGGGCCGGAGAGACGGGCCTGGTAGCGGCGGATGACGGAGGGCGGGCATTCGCAGCCGGCGCCGTGGAGGGTGTGGCGGCCGCAGGGGCAGGGGTTGGCGGCGAGGGCGAGGAGGAAGCGGGCGGGGAGTCGGACGACTCCGGCGGTGCGGGCGATGACGACGTGTCCGGATTCGAGGGGCTGGCGGAGGGCGTCGAGGGATTTCGTGGAGAATTCGGGCGCTTCGTCCAGGAAGAGGACGCCTCGGTGGGCGAGGGAGACGGCTCCGGGTCGGGGGATGCCGTTTCCGCCTCCGACGAGGGATTGCATGGTGGCGGAGTGGTGGGGTGCGCAGTAGGGGGCGCGGCGTACGAGGGGTTCGCCGGGCGGGAGGATGCCGGCGACGGAGTGGACGGCGGTGACTTCGAGGGATTCCTGGCGGTTGAGGGGCGGGAGAATGCCGGGGAGTCGTTCGGCGAGCATGGTTTTTCCGGCGCCGGGTGGTCCGCTGAGGAGGAGGTGGTGGCCGCCGGCGGCGGCGACTTCGAGGGCTCGGCGGGCGGTGTGCTGGCCGGCGACGTCGGCGAGGTCGGGGCCTTCGCCGGGGTCGGGGGCGAGTCCGGTGCCGATGCCGGCGCCGGGGACGAGGAGGCCGGCGAGCATGGCGTCGGGGCGGCCTTGTTCGGTGGGGTCCTCGTCGGGGACGGGTTCGCCGGTGAGGACGGCGATGAGCTGGCGGAGGGTGCGGATGCCGAGGACGGAGACGCCGGGGACGAGGGATGCTTCGCCGGCGGTCTGTTCGGGGACGACGACCTGGTGGTAGCCGGCGTCGGCGGCGGCGAGGACGGCGGGGAGGATGCCGCGGACGGGTCGGACGCGTCCGTCGAGGCCGAGTTCGCCGATGAGGACGAGGTCGGCGATGGAGCGGGGGTCGATGCGTTCGGCCGCGGCGAGGACGGCCGCGGCTACGGCGAGGTCGAAACCGGAGCCGCTTTTCGGGACGGACGCGGGGCTGAGTCCGACGGTGAGTTTCTTCTGGGGCCATTCGGCGCCGGAGTTGACGACGGAGGCGCGGACGCGGTCCCGGCTTTCGCTGAGGCTCTTGTCGGGGAGGCCGACGAGGGTGAAGGCGGCGACGCCGGGTTCGAGGTCGGCCTGGACTTCGACGACGACGCCTTCGACGCCGACGAGGGCGACGGAGCAGGTGCGGGCGAATCCCATCAGGCCACCCCCTGGGCGTGGGTGAGGACGGGGGCGCCGCGGCGGGGCAGGACGATGCCGATGAGGTCGATGCGGACGCCGCCGGCGGGTGGTGGGGTGCCGGTGCGGTCGAGCCAGCAGTGGGCGAGGTGCCGGAGGCGGGCGGCCTTCCGGGTGCTGACGGCGGCCATGGGGTGTTCGAAGTGGCCGATGCGTCGGGTTTTGACCTCGCAGATGACGAGGGTGTCGCCGTGCAGGGCGACGATGTCGATCTCTCCTGTGCGGCCGCAGCGCCAGTTGCGGGCGAGGATGTGCAGGCCGGTGAGGGTGAGCCGGCGGGCTGCCAGCTCTTCTCCGTACCGTCCGAGTGCTCGGGTCGCGTTCATGGGGACCACCTCCGTCACCGACTGTGACGGAAGGGGCCCTGGGCGTGTGCGGGGCTGTGGACGAGGGGGTGGTCGCGGAGGACCGCGTCACTCACACGGGTGAGCCGGGGGCGGTGGTCAGCTGCCGGGCAGTTCGAGGTCGCTCTTGTTGAGCTCCTCGATGTTGACGTCCTTGAAGGTGAGGACGCGGACCTGCTTGACGAACCTGGCCGGTCGGTACATGTCCCAGACCCAGGCGTCGGCCATGCTGACCTCGAAGAAGACCTCGCCCTGGACCGAGTGCACCTGCATCTCGTAGTCGTTGGTGAGGTAGAAGCGCCGCTCGGTCTCGATCACGTATTTGAACAGCCCGACGACGTCGCGGTACTCCCGGTAGAGCTTCAGCTCCATCTCGGTCTCGTACTTCTCGAGGTCCTCGGCGCTCATGGCATGTTCCCCTTCAGCCGTGCGTCCCCCTATTGTGCGCCAGCCGCGGGCGCCCCTTGGACGATTTCCGGGGCGAGTACGACGGGCGCGCTCGGGGGTCCCTCGTCGAGCAGCGTGCGGAGCAGCTCGGCGAGCCTGATGGGGTACACGGTCTCATGGGCCACCGACAGTTCGGCGGAGGTCCACCATCTGAGGCCGGAGAGGCTGCGGGTCTCCAGTTCGGTGAGGGCCTGGGGTCCTGGTACGGGGCCGGTGTGGCGGGTGCGGGCGAGGTAGTACCACTCGTCCTGGTGCCATTGGCGGCCGGCGAAGGGGAAGGAGCAGCGGCGCTGCCAGAGGACGGGTCCGAGTTCGACGTCGGTGAGGCCGGTCTCCTCGGCGAGTTCGCGGAGGGCGGCCTGTTCGTGGGTCTCGTCGCCTTCGAGTCCGCCGCCGGGGGTGAACCACCAGGTGTCGGTGGGGTCGTCGGGTTCGTGGCCGTGCATGAGGAGGATGCGGTCGGTGGGGTCGAGCAGGATGACCCGGGCGACCTGCCGCATCTCCGCGCCCGCCTCGCCGCCGCCGGGAGCGGAGCCCGTACGGCCTCCGTCGGGAGCGGAGCCCGTACCGCCGCCGGAAGCCGAGCGCGTACGACTCCCGTCGACGGCGGAGCCCGTATCGCCGCCTCCAGGAGCTGAGCCCGTACGACTCCCGTCGGCGGCGGAGCCCGGATCGCCGCTCGTGGCGCTGTCGGGGCCGTTCCTCGTGCCGTCCGTCATGCCTTCACCTTCTCCCCGCCCGGCTTGCTCCGCTTCTCCCCGGCCGGCTTGTTCCGCGCTGTCAGTCGCTGGGCCAGGGGGCCGTAGGCGGCTCCGCCGAGGATGAGGGCGGCTCCGGCTGCGATGGCGGTGAGGAGGGGCGTGAGGGGGCCGGGGGTGGAGACTCCGCCGGGGAGGGCGGCGAAGGCGGCGGGGCGTTCGACGAGTCCGCCGCTCAGGGGCCAGGCGACGGCGTCGACGCGGGCGACGACGGTGGCCCGGGGCACCGAGCCGCGGGCGGCGTCCTCCAGGTGGGTGCGGGAGTCGAGGGAGGTGGCGCGGTCGTCGCCGAGGAGGAAGAGGCTGCCCTCGGGGACGGTGGCGGTGAAGTCCTCGGTGGAGGCGCGGACGGTGCCGTCGGGTCCGGGCCGCAGATACGGTTCTTCGACGGGGGTGCCGTTGACGGTGAGGCGGCCGTCGGTGCCGCAGCAGGCGACGGTGTCGCCGCCGACGCCGACGACCCGCTTGACCATGGTCGAGTCGCCCCACAGCGGGTCCTCGAAGACGACGACGTCGCCGCGCCGGACCTCGTCGCCGTCGATGCGCTGGGCGAGGAGTTTGGAGCCCGGTTCGAAGGTGGGGGCCATGGAGCCGGTGGGTACGGTGTACGGCCGGTAGAGCAGGGCCCCGGCGGCGAAGCCGCCGAGGAAGAGCAGACAGCCGACGGCCACGGCCAGCCCCGACAGCACGCTGCCGAGCCGGCCGTGGCCGTCACGCTTCTTGGTGGTCCCGCTCATGTGCACCCCAGAGGTCCGTGGTCCGTGGACGATCTGGGACGGCACCCTACCCGCGGGAAGCTACTGGGCGGTATGCCGTGCGGCCCGCTTCCTCCGCCGGCGGATCACCAGCGGGAGGGCTCCGGCGAGGCCGAGGGCCGCCGCGCCCGGGGTCGTCGCCGCGGCGGGCACGACGGCCGTGGCCGCCGCCGCGGCCGGGTTGAGGCCGGGCTGGTCGAAGACGGCCGGTACGGGCAGCGTCGCCCAGCGGGTGAGGGGCCAGGCGACGACGACGGCGCGGCCGACGACCTGGTCGTTGGCGATGGTGCCGCCGCCGGGGAGCTCCTGGTGGAAGCGGGAGTCGAGCGAGTTCTGGCGGTTGTCGCCCATGACCCAGATGCGGTCCTGGGGGACCTTGATCGGGCCGAAGGAGTCCTGGCAGGGCATGGAGCCGGGGTAGAGGTAGGCGGACTCGTCGAGTTCCTTGCCGTTGAGGACGACCTTGCCGCCCTCCTTGCAGGAGATGGTGTCGCCGCCGACGGCGATGACCCGCTTGATGAGGTCCTTCTCCTCGGCGGACGGCATGAGGCCGATGAAGCTGAGGAACTTCTGGATCGCGTTGGGCTTGGGCGTCTCCGCGGTCTCCAGCCAGCCGCCCGGGTCGTGGAAGACGACGACCTCGCCGCGCTCGGGCTCGGAGCCGAACCAGGGGGTCAGCTTGTCGACGAGGACCCGGTCGCCCTTCTTCAGGGTGTTCATCATCGATTCCGACGGAATCGAGAACGCCTGTACCAGGAAGGTCTTGATCAGCAGCGCGAGGATCAGCGCGATGCCGATGAGGAGCGGCAGTTCCTTCCAGAAGGAGCGCTGCTTCTTCGGCCTGGCGCCGTTTCCGTCGGTCCCGCCCGGCTCGTCGCCGGGGGGCGGCGTTCCCTCGCCGCTGGTGTTCTCTTCCGTCACGTTCTCACCTCTGGCCCCGTCGGCCCTGTCCTCGGGCCCGTCGTGTCCGGAACGTGCGCCGACGGCCACTTCCCCCACATCCACTCCTCACTCGGTGCGGCGGCCCGTCCCGGAACAGGGACAGGCCCGCCACTCCCATAACGAGCAGGAGTTCCCCAGGGGTCGGCGGCCACGGCATTCCGTTCACGTTCCGCGAGGACACACTATGCGACATACCGAGCGCGGTCCCGGCTGCCGTACGCGCGTCCGGCACGGCGGTGAAGGTCTCGCGTTCCTCCAGGCCGCGCCAGTGACCGAACGGCCAGGCGATCACCACCGCGCGGCCCACGACCTGCTCCTCGGCGATGGTGCCCCGGCTCGGCTCGTCGAGGTGGTAGCGGGAGTCCGCGGAGTCGGAGCGGTGGTCGCCGAGGACGAAGACGCGGCCTTCGGGGACCTTCACGTCGAAGGGGATCGTGGACGGCTTGTCGCCGGGGTTGAGGTACGGCTCGTCCAGCGGTACGCCGTTGACGGTGATCCGCCCGTCCTTGCCGCAGCAGCGGACGGTGTCGCCGCCGACCGCGATCACGCGCTTGATGAGGTCCCGGTCGTCGGCGGAGGGCATCAGGCCGATGAAGGTCAGCGCCTGCTTGACCTGCTTGATCCCGATGGGGTCCTCGGCTGCGGGGGCGGTGTCCTGGTGGAGCCAGTTGCCGGGGTCCTTGAAGACGACGACGTCACCGCGCTGCGGCTTCGAGCCGAACCACGGAGTGAGCTTGTCGACGAGCACGCGGTCGTCGATCCGGATCGTCTGCTCCATGGAGCCGGACGGGATGACGAAGGCCTGGACGAGGAAGGTCTTGAGGACGAGCGCGATGAGCACCGCGACGCCGACGAGGATGGGGATCTCGCGGAGCGCGGAGCGCTGCCGGCGCCGTTTGACCTTGCGGGCGAGCCGGCGGCGCTCGGCGCGGCCGGGCGGTGGTGCCGGGGTCGCGCCCGGTTCGGCGCCCGCACGGATACCGCGGCTACCCATGTCCGCTCCCCCGCGGTCCGAAGGGGTGCCCGCCGGAGGGAGGGGCCGGCACGGAGTCGTACGCGTCGGTGTCGGGCACGGTGGTCCAGCGGCCGAAGGGCCAGACGATCCAGTCGGCGCGGCCGACGACCTCGTCGACGGGGACCATGCCGCCGCCGGGGCTGCCGAGGTGGTCGCGGGAGTCGCTGGACTGGCTGCGGTGGTCGCCCATCACCCAGAGGGTGCCCGGGGGGACGACGATGTCGAAGGGCACGTCGGAGGGCCGGTCGCCGGGGGTGAGGTACGGCTCCGCGACACGGGTGCCGTTCACGGTGATCCCGCCGTCCTCGTCGCAGCAGACGACCCGGTCGCCGCCGACGCCGACGACCCGCTTCACGAAGTCGGTCTCGTCGGGGGCGGCCAGCCCGAGGGCGGCCGCGGCGTCGTGCAGCAGGCCCGTGACGGGATTGCCGGCCGGCTCGTCCTGGACGAAGGATCCGGTGCCGTCGAAGACGACGACGTCTCCCCGGCGCGGCTCGCTGCCGAAACGGTACGCCAGTTTGTTGACCAGGATCCGGTCCCCGACCTGGAGGGTGGGTTCCATGGAGCCGCTGGGGATCAGGAAGGGCTGGGCGACGAAGTGGCTGAGGAGCAGCAGGAAGACCACGCAGGCGGCGCCGGCGAGACCCGTCCTGCGCCAGGAGGGACCGCGCCCCGCGGTGTCGTCAGGAGCGTCCTCGGCGGTGCCGTCCGGACCGTCGGCGGTGGTGGGCGACGTGGCGCCCGGGACGGCCTCCGGGACGGTGGGGGTGGGGTCCGGGGTCTCGGGCGCGCCGGCCGGTGCCCCGGAAACGCGCACGGAGCGCGACCCGTCCTCCGTGGCGGGATCCGGTTGGGGATCCGCCGGGGAGGAGGGGGCGCGCTCCGTGTGCTGTGCTTCGGTGTCCATCGGGGGGTGAGCCTATCCGGCCCGCCTGTACGAGGAGCGTGAAGCGTCGCGTGAGCGGTGAGCCGGGGCTCAGCGGTCGCGCTTCTCCTTGATCTTGGCAGCCTTGCCGCGCAGCTCACGCAGGTAGTAGAGCTTGGCGCGACGGACGTCACCGCGGGTCACGACCTCGATCTTCTCGAAGATCGGGCTGTTCACCGGGAAGGTGCGCTCGACGCCGACGGAGAACGAGACCTTGCGGACGGTGAAGGTCTCGGAGACGCCGGAGCCCTGGCGGCGGATGACGACGCCCTTGAACTGCTGGATACGGGAGCGGTTGCCCTCGATGACACGCACGTGGACGTTCACGGTGTCGCCGGGACGGAAGGCGGGCAGGTCGGAGCGGAGGGAAGCCGCGTTCACCTGGTCGAGCAGGGAGGCCATGGAGGTCTCTTTCCTCGCCGATGCCACAGGTCATCAGCGGTGATGTACGAATCGATGAGATCGCCGTCCGGTCGATGGCGGGCGGCTCCCCCTGTGGCAGGGGCGCGCGCCGGACGGACGGCAGTCGCCTATTCTTCCACGCCCTCGACCCTGCGCCAAAATCGGCCGCCGGGCTCGGGGGCCCAGCCGAGGATCGAGAGGGTCTCGCGGTCCTTCTTGTCGAAGGCGGCGGGGTCGCAGCGTTCGATGAGGTCGGGCCGGTTGGCCGCGGTACGGCGGAACGCCTCGTCGCGGCGCCAGCGGGCGATCTTGCCGTGGTGGCCGCTGAGCAGCACCTCGGGGATCTCGCGGCCGCGCCACTCGGGGGGCTTGGTGTAGACGGGGCCTTCGAGGAGGTTGGCCATGGCGCCGGGGGCGAAGGAGTCGTCGCGGTGCGACTCGGCGTTGCCGAGGACGCCGGGGAGGAGGCGGGCGACGGCCTCGGTGATCACCAGGACGGCGGCCTCGCCGCCGGCGAGTACGTAGTCGCCGATGGAGACCTCGTAGACCGGCATGCGGGTGGCGTACTCGTCCATGACCCGGCGGTCGATGCCCTCGTAGCGGGCGGGGGTGAAGATCAGCCAGGGCCGCTCGGAGAGCTCGACGGCGAGTTCCTGGGTGAAGGGGCGGCCGCTGGGGGTGGGGACGACGAGGACGGGGCCGTGCGCGCCGCTCTCGTAGCCGTCGGCGAGGGTCTGGTCGAGGGCGTCGCCCCAGGGCTCGGTCTTCATGACCATGCCGGGTCCGCCGCCGTAGGGGGTGTCGTCGACGGTGTTGTGCCGGTCGTACGTCCACTGCCGCAGGTGGTGGACGTGGACGTCGAGCTGTCCACGCGCGCGTGCCTTGCCGACGAGGGAGACGTTCAGCGGTTCGAGGTACTCGGGGAAGATCGTGACGACGTCGAGCCTCATGCCTGGTCGTCCTCTTCGGCGTCGCGGGCGGAGGCGATCTCGGCGCGGTCGTCGATGAGGCCGGGCGGCGGGTCGATGACGGCCCTCTGGTTCTCCAGGTCGATCTCGGTGACGATCTGCTCCACGAAGGGGATCATCAGCTCCGTGCCGTCCGGGCGCTCGACGATGAAGAGGTCCTGGGAGGGCAGGTGGGAGATCTCGGTGATGACGCCGATCTCGGTGCCGTCGGCGAGGACCACGTCGAGGTCGACGAGCTGGTGGTCGTAGTACTCGTCCTCCTCCTCGGGCAGTTCCTCGGGGTCGATCTCGGCGATGAGGAGGGTGTTGCGGAGGGCCTCGGCGGCGTTGCGGTCGCGGACGCCCTCGAAGCGCAGCAGCAGCCGGCCGCTGTGCACCTTGCCGGACTCGACGGTCAGCGGGCCGGCGGAGGCGGGGTCGGTGAGCAGGACGGCGCCGGGGCCGAGCCGCAGTTCGGGCTCGTCGGTGCGCACCTCGACGGTGACGTCGCCCTTGATCCCGTGGGCGCGGCCGATCCGCGCGACTACCAACTGCACTGGTGAACTCTTCCTGTCGTACGGCAACGGGCCGGGGTGGGCGGTCTGCCCTCCCCGGCCCGTGCCGGTGTCAAACTTTCAGCGGACCTGGTCCACGTCGACGAGGTCGACGCGGATGCCACGGCCGCCGATGGCGCCCACGACGGTACGCAGCGCACGCGCGGTGCGGCCGTTGCGGCCGATCACCTTGCCGAGGTCCTCGGGGTGGACCCGGACCTCCAGCACGCGGCCGCGGCGCAGGTTGCGCGAGGCGACCTGCACGTCGTCGGGGTTGTCGACGATGCCCTTCACGAGGTGCTCGAGAGCCTCCTCGAGCATGATCAGGCCTCGGTGGTGGACTCGGCCTCGGCCTCGTCCGCCTTCGCCTTCTTGGCCTTCGGGGTGATGGCCTCGCCCTTGTCGTCAGAGCCCTCGAGGGCCTTGGCGAACTCGTCGAAGGAAGCGCGCTTCTCTTCCTTCGTCACCGGGGAGAGCAGGGCCTTCTCCGGGGCGGGGAGACCCTTGTGCTTCTGCCAGTCGCCGGTGAGCTTCAGGATGGCGAGGACGGGCTCGGTCGGCTGGGCGCCGACGGAGAGCCAGTACTGCGCGCGCTCGGAGTCGACCTCGATACGCGACGGGTTGTACGTCGGGTGGTAGAGGCCGATCTCCTCGATCGCGCGGCCGTCACGGCGGGTGCGCGAGTCGGCGACGACGATGCGGTAGTGCGGCTGGCGAATCTTGCCGAGGCGCTTGAGCTTGATCTTGACTGCCACTGGAGTGGTGTCTCCTGGTCTTGACGTGGTTGGGCACTTGAGATGCCACGTGGGGTTGCGGTACTCGGATGCCCGATGGACGCGTCAGCCGGAGGAGAGAGGGGTCCTGTGCGACTGTCGAGTACAGCTGACCATTGTGCCACACGCCGCCAGGTCAGCCGGCGGCGCCCACCGTCTCCGGGATCCGGAAGGGCTTGCCGCAGCCACCGCAGACGATCGGGGCCTGGGCGAGCACCGAGGGCACCACGCGCACGTTGCGCCCGCAGTCGCAGACGGCCTTGACGCGGACGCCGCCGCCCGAGGAGCCGTGCCGGGCGGCCGGTCCGCGGAAGGAGCGCTTGGTGTCGGCGGCCGTGGCGACGGTGTGGGCCTTGAGGGCGCGCTGGAGCCGCTCCATGGTGGGCCGGTACCGCCGCTTCGCCTCGGGGTTGAGCGTGACCAGCGAGAAGCCGCTGCTGGCGTGCGGCTCCTCCGGATGGTCGAGGCCCATCTCCTCGGCGATCGCGAGGAATCTGCGGTTGTGGTAGCGGCCGGCGCGGGAGGTGTCGCGGACACCCCGGGCGGCGGCGATGCCGTGGACTGCCTCGTGGAGCAGTCGCTCGAAGGAGAGCTCGGCGCCGCAGGCGGACGAGGACTCTCCGATCAGGGACTCGGGCGCGGCGAGGTCCGGCAGCTCGGGGTGGTGCCGCTGAATGTCGGCCCACGCCTGCGCCAGCTCTGCGGCGAGGACAGGTGGTGTCGTGCTCACGTCGGGTACAACGAGCCGGATCCCGTCCGGGTTCCATTCCGGGGCAACTCAAATATTTTGCACGTACCCGTCAGTCGGTACCCATGCGTCCACAGCTGGTGCACAGGGCGCATACGCCCCGGCGCGCGGTCGTGTCACGCGCGCCGGAGCGGTGTGGGACGGGACACTACCGGGCCTCTGCCCGAGTTCGGGCACCGACCCCCCTCCCCCGGCGCGGGCCTCCCCCGGGCCTGGCGCGAACTCGTCCGGAGTCGTCCGGCCCGAGCACTGGACGCCGGACGCGAAGCGCAGTTCCCTGACTACGGGGGGCTGTCGTCCGGCACGGAATGGGGCCTGATCCATGACACCTACGCTCGTCCCGCACCACCCCGCGCGCGATTGGGCCGAGATCCAGGAGCGGATGCTCGTCCCGCTCTACGAGGCGGCCTACGAACGTCTCGGCGTGGGCCCGGGAACCCGGCTGCTCGGCCTGGACTGCGGCACCGGCCTCGCCCTCCTGATGGCGGCCGCGCGGGGTGCGTCGGCCGCCGGGGCGGAACGGGACCACGCACGCGCGGAGCTGGCCAGGGCCCGCCTTCCGGAGGGCGTGGCGGTCACCGCCGAGGTGCCGGGGGACGGCCCGTACGACGTGATCACCCACTTCCACGCGGCGGACCGCACCGCCTTCGGGCCGGCCGATCTCACCCGGACGGCCCAACCGGGCACGGCGGTCGTGCTGGCGGGCTGGGGGCCGCCGGAGCGCTGCGCGACGGAGCCGCTGCTGCGGCTGGCGGACCGGCTCGCCGACCGGCGCCCCTCCCCCTGCACGGATCTGGGCGCCCTCGCTCTCCGGGCCGGGCTGCGGCCCGTCGGCTCGGGGCGGGTCGCCTGCCCCTTCGGGTACGCCGACGAGTCCAGCGCGGTGCGCGGCCTGCTGTCCACCGGCGCCTTCGACACGGCCGTGCGGTCCGGCGATCCCGCACAGGTGGAGAAGGAGATCGAGGAGGCGCTGACCCCGTACCGGCGCGCGGACGGCACGGTGTGGATGCCGAACGTCTTCCGGTACGTGGTCGCGCGGGTGCCGTAGGCCGTACGGAACGGACGTGGGATCCAAGGTCCGGGATCCAATATCTGTGATCCGGAATCCGTGATCCGGGATCCAACAGCCAGGATCTCGGACATTGGATCCGGGATCCGGGATCCGGGAAGTTGGATCCGGGACCGTGGATGTTGGATCCAGGACCCGCCACCCCGGAATCCAGCCTCAGCCCCGCGTCTCCGGATTGGGGCCGACGCCCGGCTCCGGGGCGTTCGGGTCCGGGCGTTCGATGCCGGCGGCCCGGTAGGCGGCGTCCTCCTCCAGGGTCTCGGCGGCGAGGAGGGCGGCGCTCAGGGCGTCGAGCTTGTCGCGGTTCTCGTTCAGGAGGCGTACGGCGTCCTCGTAGCACTCGTCGACGATCCGGCGCATCTCGGCGTCGACGGTGTCGAGGGTCGCGGGGGCGGCGGAGAGCCCGTACGCCTGCTGGGCGTCGCTGGGGATGGCGGTGAGCCGGCCGACGGTCTCGCTCATGCCCCAGCGGCCGACCATGCCGCGGGCGATGTTGGTGACCTGTTCGAGGTCGCTCTCGGCGCCGGTGGTGATGACACCGAAGACGACCTGTTCGGCCGCCATGCCGCCGAGGGCGCCGATGATCCGGCCACGCAGGTACTCCTCCGTGTAGGCGTACTTGTCGGCGTCGGGGGTGGAGAGGGTGACGCCGAGGGCGCGGCCGCGCGGCACGATGGTGATCTTGCGGACGGGGTCGGCTCCCGGCTGGAGCATGCCGAGGAGGGCGTGGCCGCTCTCGTGGTAGGCGGTGCGGCGGCGTTCCTCCTCGGGCATGACGAGGGGGCGTTCGGCACCGAGCTGGACCTTCTCCAGGGCGTCGGAGAGGTCGGACTGCGTGACGGCCTTCTGTTCCCGCTTGACGGCGAGGAGGGCGGCCTCGTTGGCGAGGTTGGCGAGTTCGGCGCCGGTCATGCCGGGGGTGGTGCGGGCGACCTGCTCCAGGTCGACGTCCTTGGCGAGCGGGATCTGGCGGGTGTGGATCTTGAGGATGGCCTCGCGGCCGCCGCGGTCGGGCGGGTTGACGTGGACGATCCGGTCGAAGCGGCCGGGGCGGGTGAGGGCGGGGTCGAGGACGTCGGCGCGGTTGGTGGCGGCGAGGACGATGACGCCCTCGGAGCCGGTGAAGCCGTCCATCTCGGTGAGGATCTGGTTGAGGGTCTGCTCGCGCTCGTCGTGGCCGCCCATGCCGGAGCCGCCGCCGCGGGCGCGCCCGATGGTGTCGATCTCGTCGATGAAGATGATGGCGGGGGCGACCTTGCGGGCCTCGGCGAAGAGTTCGCGGACGCGGGAGGCGCCGACGCCGACGATCATCTCGATGAACTCGGAGGCGGAGGCGGAGAAGAACGGCACCCCGGCCTCGCCGGCGACGGCGCGCGCGAGGAGGGTCTTGCCGGTGCCGGGCGGCCCGGCGAGGAGGACGCCGCGGGGCATCTTGGCACCCATGTCCCGGTACGCCTGCGGGTTCTTGAGGAAGTCGACGACGTCGTTGAGTTCGCCCTCCACCTCGTCGATGCCGGCGACGTCGGCGAAGGTGGTGCGCTTGCCGCCCTCCACCTCGACCGGTTTGGGCGGCTGCTTGCGGCCGAGCATGCCGCCGGCGCCGCCCATGCCGGCGCTCATCCGGCGCGCGATGAAGACCCAGAGGAGGACGAGGAGGAGCATCGGGGCGAGGGAGAGGAGGAGATTGGCGAGGAAGGAACGTTCCTGCACCACGGGCTCCGCGGTGACGGTGACCTTCTGCTGGGTGAGCTGCGCCCACAGGTCGTCGTCGGCGAAGGCCGGCCGCTGGGTCTGGAACTTGGTGTAGTCGCCCTTGCCGTCGGGGACCGGCTGCTTCTCCTTGAGCTGGCCCTGGATGGCGTCGCCCTTGGAGTAGATCTTGGTGACGTTCCCCGCGGTGACCTGCTTGCTGAACTCCGTGTACGAGATCGTCGGGCCGTCGCCCTCGTTGAAGAAGGAGAGCACGAGGTTGGCGATGAGGTAGACGGCGAGCGCGGTGAGGATCAGGCTGCCCCAGCCTCCGGGCATCTTCTTCTTCGGGGGCGGGGGCGGCGGCGCCCCTTCCGAGCGCCAGGGCTGGTCGGTCCGGTCGCGCGGGGGTACGGGGTTGGCCACGTCGCTCTCCTCGGGGCGGCAATGGGCCCAGTATCGAAGATCGTGACGAAGGCGGCATTCCGGGTGGTCCGGGCGGACGAGAAGGGGCCCGGGGCGGTCTCGTACCGCCCCGGGCCCCTTCTCCCGGGCACTTGCCGGGCGTCAGCCCATGAACTTCTTGAACTCGTCCGGCAGCTCGAAGTCCTGCGGGCCCTGCCCTGCGCCCGGCAGCCCGAAGGCGCCGCCCTGCTGGGCCTGCTCCCGCTTCTCCTGGGCGGCCTGCTCCTCGGCCTTGCGCTTCATCGGGTTGCCGCTCTTGCGCTTGCCCTTGGCCTGCTTGACCTGCTTCTTCTGCCGGCCGGGGCCGCCGCCCATGCCCGGGATGCCGGGCATGCCGGGCAGGCCGCCACCCTGGGCCATGCGGGACATCATCTTGCGGGCCTCGAAGAACCGCTCGACCAGGCCCTTCACGGCGCTGACCTCGACGCCGGAGCCCTTGGCGATACGGGCGCGGCGGGAGCCGTTGATGATCGTGGGGTCCTGGCGCTCGGCCGGGGTCATCGACTTGATGATGGCGGCGGTACGGTCCACGTCCCGCTCGTCGATGTTGGCGATCTGCTCCTTCATCTGCCCCATGCCGGGCAGCATGCCGAGCAGCTTCGAGATGGAGCCCATCTTGCGGACCTGCTCCATCTGGGCGAGGAAGTCGTCCAGGGTGAAGTCCTGGCCCTTCTTCGACGCGAGCTTCGAGGCCATCTTGGCGGCCTCTTCCTCGTCGAAGGTCTGCTGGGCCTTCTCGATGAGCGACAGCATGTCGCCCATGCCGAGGATGCGGGACGCCATGCGGTCCGGGTGGAACGCGTCGAAGTCGTCCAGCTTCTCGCCGTTGGAGGCGAACATGATCTGCTTGCCGGTGACGTGCGCGATGGAGAGCGCGGCACCACCGCGGGCGTCGCCGTCGAGCTTGGAGAGCACGACGCCGTCGAAGCCGACGCCGTCGCGGAAGGCCTCGGCGGTGTTGACCGCGTCCTGACCGATCATGGCGTCGACGACGAAGAGGATCTCGTCGGGGCTGACGGCGTCGCGGATGTCCGCGGCCTGCTGCATCAGCTCCTGGTCGATGCCGAGGCGGCCGGCGGTGTCGACGATGACGACGTCGAAGACCTTGGAGCGCGCGTACTCGATCGAGTCCTTGGCGACCTGGACCGGGTCGCCGACGCCGTTGCCGGGCTGCGGGCCGTAGAAGGCGACGCCGGCGCGGTCGGCGACGACCGAGAGCTGGTTGACGGCGTTGGGGCGCTGGAGGTCGCAGGCGACGAGCAGGGGCGAGTGACCCTGCCCCTTCAGCCAGAGGCCGAGCTTTCCGGCGAGGGTGGTCTTTCCGGCGCCCTGGAGACCGGCGAGCATGATCACGGTGGGCGCGGTCTTGGCGAACCGCAGCCGGCGGGTCTCGCCGCCGAGGATGCCGATGAGCTCCTCGTTGACGATCTTGATGACCTGCTGGGCCGGGTTGAGGGCCTGGGAGACCTCGACGCCGGTGGCACGCTCCTTGACCTGCTTGATGAAGGAGCGGACGACCGGAAGGGCCACGTCCGCTTCGAGCAGGGCGATCCGGATCTCGCGTGCGGTGGCGTCGATGTCCGCCTCGGACAGACGGCCCTTGCCGCGGAGGTTCTTGAAGGTCGCTGCAAGGCGGTCGGAGAGGG
This sequence comes from Streptomyces sp. NPDC004435, assembly GCF_042873895.1. Lineage (NCBI taxonomy): Bacteria > Bacillati > Actinomycetota > Actinomycetes > Kitasatosporales > Streptomycetaceae > Streptomyces > Streptomyces sp. NPDC004435. The sequence continues at coordinate 139,399 of NZ_JBIAMB010000007.1, forward strand.
TATCGAACACGGCGGTCGCGGATCCTCGGTGTCGTGGGCGGTCGGATTGCCCTCCAGGGTATCGGGCCGTCCGGAGAGTGTGGCCCCGCCCGCCCGATCCGGGGTCCGGAGACGGGTCCGGAGACGGGTACGGGGGCGGTCACGGGGACGGCCGGCGCGCCTCACCCCAGCGCCTCCTCCAGTGCCCTGGCCAGGTCGATCGCCTCCTCGTCGGGGAGGAGGGAGCCGTCGGGGCGGGTCACGTACAGGGTGTCCACGGCGTTGGCGCCCAGGGTGGAGACGTGGGCGCTGCGGACGCGCACCGCCGCTCCCTCCAGGGCGCGGCCGATCCGGTGCAGCAGGCCCGGGGCGTCCTGGGCGCGGACCTCCAGGACGGTGGCGAGGCGGGAGTCGGCGGGGGCGACGGTGACGCGGGGCGGCGGGGCCTGGACGCCGCGGCGGCGCGGGTAGGCGGCCTCCCGCTCGGCGAGCCGGGCGGGGATGTCGAGGGTGCCGTCGAGGGCGCGCAGCAGGTCGGCGCGGAGCCGGTGGCTCTGCGGCAGGGAGCCGTACTCGGCGGCGACGCGCCAGGCGAGTACGAGGACGGAGCCGGTGCCGAGTTCGGTGGGGAGCTCCACGGCGCGCAGTTCGGCGGCGCGGACGGTGAGCCGGTGGAGGGCGAGGACGCCGGCCACGGCGGGCAGGACGCCGGGCTGGTCGGGGAGGGCGATGAGGAGTTCGACGCCGACGGGTGCGGGCTCGTCGGGGTCGAGGGGCTGTTCGTCGCGGGTGTGGAGGGCGAGGACGGGTTCGCCGGTGCGCAGCGCCTCGACGGCGAGACGTTCCTGTTCGGCGCTGGGGGCGGCGGCCTCGGGGTCGGGCAGCGGCTCGCCTGCGAGGACGCCGGTGACGCGTTTGACCAGGTCGGCGACGAGAGAGGCGCGCCAGGCGGACCAGGCGGCCGGTCCGGTGGCGAGGGCGTCGGCCTCGGTGAGGGCGTGGAGGAGTTCGAGGGTGCCGACGGTGCCCACGGCGGCGGCGACGGCTTCGACGGTGGCCGGGTCGTCGAGGTCGCGGCGGGTGGCGGTGTCGACGAGGAGGAGGTGGTGGCGGACGACGGTGGCGATGGTGGCGGTGTCGGTCCGGTCGAAGCCGATGCGGGCGGCGAGGTCGCGGGCGATGGTCTCGCCGGCGACGGAGTGGTCGCCGGGCCAGCCCTTGCCGATGTCGTGGAGGAGGGCGGCGACGAGGAGGAGGTCGGGGCGGCCGACGCGGCGGGTGAGGGAGGCGGCGCGGACGGCGGTCTCGACGAGGTGCCGGTCGACGGTCCAGGTGTGGACGGGGTTGCGCTGGGGGCGGTGGCGGACGCGTTCCCAGTCGGGCAGGAGGCGGGTGACGAGCCCCTCGGCCTCCAGGGCCTCCCAGACGGGGACGGTGGGGGCGCCGGCGCCGAGGAGGGTGACGAGGGCCTCGCGTGCCTCGGCCGGCCAGGGGACGGGCAGCGCCTTCGCGGTGGCGGCGAGGTGGCGTACGGCGTGCGGGGAGAGCGACAGGCCGTGCTGGGCGGCCGCGGCGGCGGCGCGCAGCGGGAGGACGGGGTCGCGTTCGGGGCGGGCGAGGGAGGTTCCGGCCGCTCGGGCGAAGCCGGGCGGCTGCGGGAGGGCGAGGACGACCTCCCCGTCCATCTCGACGACGCCCTCGGCGAGCGGGGTGCGTTCGGCGGGCTGCTTCCGGTCGCCGGCGCGGCCGAGGAGGGCGCGGAGCCGGGGACGGGCCGAGCGGGCCTTGAGGACGCGGCCGACCTCGCGCCAGGTGACGTCGGCGGCGTACGTGACGATGCCGGCGGCCTCGTACACCTCGCGGAGGAGGGTGTCGGCGTCGAGGAGGCCGAGCTGTTCGGCGACGGCGTCCTGTTCCTGGAGGGCGAGGCGGTCGGTGGCGCGGCCGGTGGCGAGGTGGAGGGCGTCGCGGGCGTCGAGGAGGCGGCGGCGGGCGGTGTCGAGGCCGTCGCGGGGGGCGTCGGCGAGCCAGGAGGCGGCGACGGCGCGCAGGGCCTGGGCGTCGCGGAGGCCGCCGCGGGCCTCCTTGAGGTCGGGTTCGAGGAGGAAGCGGAGCTCTCCGGCCCGGTCGGCGCGGTCGCGGCAGAGTTCGGCGAGTTCGGGGAGGCGGCGGGCGGCCTGGTTGCGCCAGTCGGCGAGGACGGCGGAGCGGAGGGCGGCGGCGAGGGCGGCGTCACCGGCGAGCGTCCGGGCGTCGAGGAGGCCGAGCTGGACCTTGAGGTCCTCGGCGGCGGTGGCGCGGGCCTGGGCGGGGGTGCGGACGGAGTGGTCCAGCGCGATCCCGAGGTCCCAGACGGGGTACCAGAGGCGGTCGGCGAGGGCGGCGACCGTCTCCGGCGGAAGGCTGCCGTCGTGGAGCAGGAGGAGGTCGAGGTCGCTGCGCGGGGAGAGTTCGGCGCGGCCGTAGCCGCCGACGGCGACGAGGGCGACCCCCTTGGGCGGTGCCGCGGCGGCGAGGAGTCCGGCCAGCCAGTCGTCGGTGAGGCGGGCGAGGGCGCCGCGGCGCTCGGGCCCGGACGGCGTCTTGTCCTGGAGGAGTCGCAGCCGGGCCGCCGCGTAGCCTCCGGCTCCCTGCTCTTCGGTCGCGTCCTGCGGTTCGAGGGTGGTCACCGGCGGCTCCTTCGCTCTGCGGGGCGGCGGGGTGGGGCGGGGCGGGAGGTACGACTGCGGGGCTCCGCCCGGGGAACGGGGCCCAGGGACACCGCCCCCGGGACAACGCCCCAGGGACTACGCCCCAGGAACAGCGCCGGGGGTACGCCTCCGGGACGGCGCCCGGGAGACACAGCTCCGGGACAGCGCCGGCCCCGGGAATGCGACTGCGGGGGTACAGCTCCGGGGATACGACTGCGGGGTACGGCTCCGGGGTACGGCTTCCGAGCCGGAGGCCGTACCCCTGGCAGCCGTGTTCCCCTGAGCCGTACCCCCTGGGTCCCGCTCCTACAGCGCGTCCGGGCCGCGCTCGCCCGTGCGGACGCGTACCGCGGTCTCGACCGGGACGCTCCAGACCTTGCCGTCCCCGATCTTGCCGGTGCGGGCGGCCTTCACGACCACGTCGATGAGCTGCTCGGCGTCCTCGTCCTCGACCAGGACCTCGATGCGGATCTTGGGGACCAGGTCGACGGTGTACTCGGCTCCGCGGTAGACCTCGGTGTGGCCGCGCTGGCGTCCGTATCCGCTGGCCTCGGTGACGGTGAGGCCGTGGACCCCGAAGGCCTGGAGGGCCTCCTTGATCTCGTCGAGCCGGTGCGGCTTCACGACCGCGGTGATGAGCTTCATGCGTCCACCTTCTTGTTCTCCGTGACAACCGGGGCGGGGGCGGCGGTGGTGGTGCGCCCGCCGGCGCCGCCGCCCGCTCCGCTGAAGTCGTAGGCGGTCTCGGCGTGCTCGACCTGGTCGATGCCGGAGACCTCGTCGTCCTCGCTGACCCTCATGCCCATGGTCTTGTCGATGATCAGGGCGAGGACAGCGGAGGCGATCAGAGAGTAGGCGAGGACGGCGAAGACGCCGACGGCCTGCTTGCCGAGCTGCTCCAGGCCGCCGCCGTAGAAGAGGCCCTTGGCGTCGGACTGGACGCCGCCGGTGGCGAAGAAGCCGACGAGGAGGGAGCCGATGACACCGCCGACGAGGTGGACGCCGATGACGTCGAGGGAGTCGTCGTAGCCGAACTTGTACTTGAGGCCGACGGCCATGGCGCAGACGAGGCCGGCGACGGCGCCGATGGCGATGGCGCCGAGCGGGGAGCAGGAGCCGCCCGCGGGGGTGATGGCGACGAGGCCGGCGACGGCGCCGGAGGCGGCGCCGAGGGTGGTGAAGGCGCCGTGCCGGACCTTCTCGTAGAAGAGCCAGGCGAGCATGGCGGCGGCGGTGGCGACCTGGGTGTTGACGAACATCACGGCGCCGACGCCGTCGTCGTTGCCGAGCCAGGAGCCGGCGTTGAAGCCGAACCAGCCAAACCAGAGGAGACCGGCGCCGAGCATCACCAGCGGGAGGCTGTGCGGACGCATCGGGTCCTTCTTGAAGCCGACGCGCTTGCCGATGACGAGGATGACGCCGAGGGCGGCGGCGCCGGCGTTGATGTGGACCGCCGTACCGCCGGCGAAGTCGATGACGCCCATCTCGAAGAGCCAGCCGCCGGTGCCCCAGACCCAGTGGGCGACGGGGAAGTAGACGACGGTGACCCAGAGGGCGATGAAGAGGGCCCAGGCGGTGAACTTGACGCGGTCGGCGAGGGCGCCGCTGATGAGGGCCGGGGTGAGGATGGCGAACATCAGCTGGAAGGCGGCGAAGACGAAGACGGGGATGGTGTAGCCGTCCCAGAGTTCGGTGACGCCGATGCCGCTGAGGCCGAGGTAGTCGGAGGACCAGCCGACGATGCCGCCGGTGTCGGTGCCGAAGGCGACGCTGAAGCCGTAGAGCACCCAGAGGATCGTGACGATCCCGAGGCTGATGAAGCTCATCATCAGCATGTTGAGGGTGGACTTGACGCGGACCATGCCTCCGTAGAAGAAGGCGAGGGCCGGGGTCATCAGCATGACCAGGGCGGTGCAGATGAGCATGAACCCGGTGTTGGCGGCGGACAGCTCGGGGGCGTCTGCTGCCAGGGTCGTGATGGCTGGTGCCATCGGCGTCTCCTCGTCGTCGGATGCGGCCTGTGCGGGGCGGGGCCGGCGGTGAGCGGCGGCCTGAGGGGTGGCCGGTTATGGGCCAGAGATTCGCGCAGCGCGGTTTCCGACGATGCCGCTCGATGTTTCGGGGCAGTGACGAAGGGCGGGGGTGTGTTACGTGACCGTGAACGCCCGGGTCACAGGGAGGTAACGGGCGTACGCTCCCGGCCGGGCGGGCGGGGGGTGGCGGGTCCGGGACGTGGACCGGCCGCGCCGGCGTCCGTGTGACCTGTGCGGCGGGGGAGCCGAGTCGGGCAGTACGGGACGTCCGGCGCGGCCGGGGTGCGGGGGCTCGCGGGAGTCGGCGGGGCGGTCAGACGGCCTCGGCGGACTCGGGCAGGAGCAGGGTGAGCCGGTCGGTGAGGTCGAGGACCTGGGCGACGTCGCCGAAGTCCCGGGCGGCGGTGTCGACGGTCTTGCGGAGCCGGTTGTTGACCCGCTCGGAGCGGATGGAGCGGGCGACCCCGAGGGCCTTCTCGGCGAGGACGACGGACTGCTCGGGCTCGCGTTTGAGCAGGTGGACGGTGGCCATGCCGATGAGGTTGAGGGCGTACGACCGCTGGTGGTCGGAGTCCTTCCCGAAGAGTTCCACGGCCCGCTCCATGACGGGCTCGGCGAGGGAGGCGTAGGTCGGGGAGCGGCCGGCGACATAGGCGAGGTCGCGGTAGGAGTGGGAGTTCTCGCCGTTGAGCTCGGCCTCGGTGAAGAAGCGGATCCAGTCGGGCTCGGGGCCGCCTTCGAGGTCGGCGTCGGAGAAGGTGTCCTCGGCCATCCGGACGGCCCGCTTGCACTTGGAGGGCTGGCCCATGTTGGCGTAGGCGCGGGCCTCCATCGCATACAGCATGGCCTGGGTGCGGGGGGTGGCGCAGTCCCGACTGCCGTACTGGGCGAGGTGGATGAGTTCGAGGGCGTCGTCGGGGCGGCCGAGGTGGATCATCTGCCGGCTCATGGAGGAGAGGATGTACGAGCCGAGCGGCTTGTCGCCGGCCTCCTTGGCGGCGTGCAGGGCGAGGACGAAGTACTTCTGCGCGGTGGGCTGGAGGCCGACGTCGTAGCTCATCCACCCGGCGAGTTCGGCGAGTTCGGCGGCGACGGTGAACAGGCGCTTGGCGGTGGCGGCCGGCTGGGGTTCCTGGAGGAGGTCGGTGACCTCGTGGAGCTGGCCGACGACGGCCTTGCGGCGCAGTCCGCCGCCGCACTGGGCGTCCCACTTGCGGAACATGGCGGTGGTGGATTCGAGGAGGTCGAGCTCGATCTCGGAGAGCCGGTGCGGGCGGCGGCCGTCGGGTGCGGGCTCGCCGGGGGCGGGCTCGCCGGCGGGGGTGGGCACCAGCCAGCGCTGCATGGGCTCGATGAGGGCGGGTCCGGCGGCGAGTTGGAGGGAGGAGCCGAGGAAGCCGCGCCGGGCGAGCATGAGGTCGCTGCGGGAGAACTCGCTGAGCAGGGAGACGGTCTGGGGTCCGGCCCAGGGGAGGTCGACGCCGGAGACGGAGGGTGTCTGGTGGGCGGTGCGCAGTCCGAGGTCCTCGATGGCGACGACGGAGCCGAAGCGCTCGGAGAACAGCTCGGAGAGGATTCTCGGGATGGGTTCGCGGGGCTGTTCGCCGTCGAGCCAGCGGCGGACCCGGGAGGTGTCGGTGGAGATGTGGTGGGCGCCCATCTGGCGGGCCCTGCGGTTGACCTGACGGGCCAGCTCGCCCTTGGACCAGCCGCTGCGCACGAACCACGAGCCGAGCCGCTCGTTGGGGCGCTTGCCGGCATTCGTACCGTCTGTGCCGCTGCCGCCCACTGGAACGCCCCCATCCACCTGATTGCCTGTCGTGCGAACCCCTATCAGAATGCCGCGTCCGGCGGCGCTCCGCTCGGTGTTCCGACTCCTTCGAACGGGAAACCGGCTTGCCTCCGGCATACCCACCCGTGCATGCCCTCCGGGGTTCGGGTACCGAAAGTAATCCTACGATCACCCCTGCCGTGAGGGCGTTTCAAGAAACGCCACCATTCGCCACCCCTTCGAATGAACTCGCCGGGCGCTCCACACGATTCACTTGACATGCGACGACCCGGGGTCGGCGGACGGGAGCGCGTAGAGGCGCGCGCCACCGGTCGCACCACCCCGTTCGCACCCGAGCGCCACCCTGGGCGACCGCGTCCGGGCGTGGCGTCACCGAGCGTGACACACGTGTTCCGGGTCGTAACCACCGACGCGTCCGACCCGTTGGAGGGGGCATGGGCTTCACGATCGGCGGCATCCGTGAGATGCGGTCCGGCTCACGGCGCCGCGCACGCATCACCGAGTGCACAGCGGTGGCCGAGTACACCGGACTCTGGGGCTGGGACGTCCAGCCCGGCGCGCGGGCCGTCTCCGGCCAGTGCTCCTGCGGCGACCGGGCCTGTACGGCTCCGGGCGCGCACCCCCTCGACTTCGCGCCGCCCGTCCCGGCGGGCGCGGGGCTCGACGTCGCGACGAAGGCGTGGGCGGAATCCCCCGGGGCGGCGCTGCTGCTGCCGGTGGGCCGCGCCTTCGACGTGATCGAGGTGGCGGAGGCGGCGGGCCGGCGGGCGCTGGTCAGGATGGAGCGGATGGGGCTGCCGCTGGGGCCGGTCTGCGCGACGCCGACCGGCCGGGCGCAGTTCTTCGTCGCGCCGGGCGCGGCGGCCGAGCTGCCGCGGCTGCTGTACCGGATGGGCTGGGACGACGCGGACCTGGACCTGCACTGTCTGGGGCCGGGCGGCCACATCACCGCTCCCCCGTCGGACCTGGGCGGTCTGGGTCCGGTGCGGTGGCTGCGGCCGCCGACTCTGGACACGGCGGGGGCGCCGCCGCAGGCCCGGCTGCTGCTCGGCACCCTGGCGTACATGTGCCATCGGACGCACGCCTGACCGGTGGCGTACGCGAAGGGCCCCCGCCGTGGTCGGCGGGGGCCCTTTCCTGTGCCGTCGCGGAGGTCAGTCGCCGATGAGGGCGTCGACGAAGGCGGCGGGCTCGAAGGGGGCCAGGTCGTCCGGGCCCTCGCCGAGGCCGACGAGCTTGACGGGGACGCCGAGCTCGCGCTGGACGGCGACGACGATGCCGCCCTTGGCGGTGCCGTCGAGCTTGGTCAGGACGATGCCGGTGATGTCCACGACCTCGGCGAAGACGCGGGCCTGGATGAGGCCGTTCTGGCCGGTGGTGGCGTCGAGGACGAGGAGGATCTCGTCGAGGGGGCCGTGCTTCTCGACGACGCGCTTGACCTTGCCGAGCTCGTCCATGAGGCCGGTCTTGGTGTGGAGGCGGCCGGCGGTGTCGACGAGGACGACGTCGGCCTTCTCGGCGATGCCCTCCTTGACCGCGTCGTAGGCGATCGAGGCGGGGTCGCCGCCCTCGGGGCCGCGGACGGTGCGGGCGCCGACGCGGTCGCCCCAGGTCTGGAGCTGGTCGGCGGCGGCGGCGCGGAAGGTGTCGGCCGCGCCGAGGACGACGGACTTGCCGTCGGCGACCAGGACGCGGGCGAGCTTGCCGGTGGTGGTGGTCTTGCCGGTGCCGTTGACGCCGACGACCATGACGACGCCGGGGACGTCCTGGGGGCTCTCGGTGTGGACCGTGCGGTCGTAGTCGCCGAGGAGGGTGATCAGCTCCTCGCGGAGCAGGCCGCGGAGCTCCTCGGGGGTGCGGGTGCCGAGGACTTTGACGCGCTCGCGCAGCCGGTCGACCAGTTCCTGGGTGGGGGTGACGCCGACGTCGGCGGTGAGGAGGGTCTCCTCGATCTCCTCCCAGGTGTCCTCGTCGAGGTGCTCGCGGGAGAGCAGGGCCAGCAGGCCCTTGCCCAGCGAGTTCTGGGAGCGGGCGAGGCGGGACCGGAGGCGGACGAGGCGTCCGGCGGTGGGCTCGGGGACCTCGATCTCGGGCGCCGGGGGTGCCTCGGCGACGACCGGGTCCTCGACGGCGGCGGGGGTCTCGACCGCCTCCTCGGCGGTCGGGAGGCCGACCTCCTCGACGGTGCGGCGTGGTTCTTCCCGCGGTGTCTCCGCCTCGTCGCCGACGTGCGGCTCGGCGGGCGGAGCGGTGATGGTCGGCGTGGTGGACGGCGGTTCGGCCGGCGGCAGCTGCTTCTTCTTGCGACCGCTGATCACGAGCCCGCTGGTCACGGCGACCGCGACGACCAGAGCGATGACTACAGCAAGGATGAGTTCCATAACGTCACCCAGTATCGGCCACGACCCGGCCGGTGACGCCGTACGCACGCAGCGTGGGTCGCGGGTTCCGGGGTGCCGGGACCGTTCCCATCTGATACTGCGTCAGCTATGGTCGCCCCTCGCCGGCAGCCCACCCGCGGAGGGGACCCCCATGGCCTTCAGCGTCGTACGGTTCAACCTGGTCGAGCCGCGGGCCACCGCCGAGTCGCTGGCGGAGCGGTACCGTGCCGCGCTGGAGATGGCCGCGTACGCGGACGGGCACGGGGTGGACACGGTCCAGACCGAGGAGCACCACGGGGTGGAGAACAACTGGCTCCCCTCCCCCTTCGCCTTCGCGGGCGCGGTCTTCGGCGCCACCCGCCGGATCGCGGTCACGGTCTCCGCGATCATCGGCCCGCTGCACGACCCGCTGCGGCTGGCGGAGGACATCGCGGTCCTGGACCTGCTGAGCCGGGGCCGGCTGGTGACGGTGGCGGGGATCGGCTACCGGCCGGAGGAGTACGAGGAGCGCGGGGTGGACTGGGGGCGGCGCGGGAAGCTCCAGGACGAGCTCCTGGAGACGCTGCTCGCGGCGTGGACGGGCGAGCCCTTCGCGTACCGGGGCCGTACGGTACGGGTCACCCCGCGGCCCTTCACCCGGCCGCATCCGCTGCTGCTGGTCGGGGGCTCGTCGAGGGCGGCGGCGCGGCGCGCGGCGCGGCTGGGGCTGCCGTTCTTCCCGTCGGCGCACCTGCCGGAGCTGGAGGCGTACTACACGGAGCGGTGCGCGGAGTACGGGACGGAGGGCTGGACGATGATGCCGGGCCCGGTGACGCCGCTGCTGCACGTGTCGGAGGATCCTGACCGGACCTGGGCGGAGTACGGGGAGCACTTCCTGCACGAGGCGCGGGCCTACGCCTCCTGGCAGTCGAAGGACATCCGGTCGGCGGTGCGCTCGGGGGCGTCGAGCGTGGCGGAGCTGCGGGCGGAGGGGGTGTACCGGGTGGTGACGCCCGGGGAGTGCGCGGCACTGGGGCTGGAGAGCCTGGTGCTGCATCCGCTGTGCGGGGGGATGCCGGTGGAGGAGGGGTGGCGGAGCGTGCGTCTGTTCTGCGACGAGGTGCTGCCCCGGCTCGGGGCTCAGGGCCTCGGGCCGGGGCAGCCGTCGTGAGGAGAGGGGCAGCGGGGGTTTAGCCCATCTCCTCCAACGCCTTGCCCTTGGTCTCCTTGACGTACTTGAGCACGAAGGGGATCGAGAGCACGGCGAAGACCGTGTAGATGACGTAGGTGCCGGAGAGGTTCCAGTCCGAGAGGGACGGGAAGCTGGCGGTGATGGCCCAGTTGGCGATCCACTGGGCGGAGGCGGCGACGCCGAGGGCGGCGGCGCGGATCCGGTTGGGGAACATCTCGCCGAGGAAGACCCAGACGACGACGCCCCAGGAGAGGGCGAAGAAGAGCACGAAGACGTGGGCGGCGACGAGCGCCACGACGCCCTGGGTCTCGGGGAGCTTGCCGTCGACGAGGTCGGCGGAGAAGGCCCATGCCTCGAAGGCGAGGGCGATCGCCATGCCGACGGAGCCGACGAGGGCGAGGGGCCGGCGGCCGACGCGGTCGACGAGGACCATGGCGATCACGGTGCCGATGATGTTGATGATCGACGTGGTGAAGGAGTAGAAGAACGAGCTCGACGGGTCGATGCCGACGGACTGCCAGAGCGTCGCGGAGTAGTAGAAGGCGACGTTGATGCCGACGAGCTGCTGGAAGACGGATAGTCCGATGCCGACCCAGACGATGGGCAGGAGGCGGAAGCGGGTGCCGGTGACGAGCAGGTCCTTGAAGGTGGACTTGTGCTCGCTGCGCATGGCCCGGTCGATCTCGGCGACGCGGCGGTCGAGGTCGACGCCCTTGCCCTCGACCTCGGCGAGGACCTCCTTGGCCCGTGCGGTCTTGCCCACGGAGATGAGGAAGCGGGGGGACTCGGGGATGGCGAAGGAGAGCAGCCCGTAGAGGAGGGCGGGGACGACCATCACGCCGAGCATCCACTGCCAGGCCTCCAGGCCGCCGATCTTGCCGCGCTGGTCGCCGTCGGCGAGCTGGAGGATGCCGTAGTTGACGAGCTGGGAGATGGCGATGCCGATGACGATGGCGGCCTGCTGGAAGGAGCCGAGCCGGCCGCGGTAGGCGGCGGGGGCGACCTCGGCGATGTAGGCGGGGCCGATGACGGAGGCCATGCCGATGGCGAAGCCGCCGACGATCCGCCAGAAGGCGAGGTCCCAGAGGGCGAAGGGCAGCGCGGAGCCGACGGCGCTGATGGTGAAGAGGACGGCGGCGATCTGCATGCAGCGGATGCGGCCGATGCGGTCGGCGATCCGGCCGGCGGTCGCGGCTCCGATGGCGCAGCCGATCAGGGCGATGGCGATGACCTGGGCGAGGGTCGCGGAGCCGATGTCGTAGCGGTCGCGGATGGCTTCGACGGCGCCGTTGATGACGGAGCTGTCGTAGCCGAAGAGGAAGCCGCCCATGGCGGCGGAGGCGGTGATGAAGATGACGTGCCCGAGGTGGTCCGGATGGGCCGCCCTGGCTTCGGACAGCGGCGGCGTGGGCGCCTGCGCGGGGTCGGTCACATGGACTCCTCGGTGGGGGGACTGCCCTTCCAGTGGCTTCCAGTGGCGCACAGGTTCGCGCCGCCCACCACATGAAGGTAAAAGCAACGTTGCAGAGACTATGCGTTCAAGTTTTGAAGTCAAGAGGCAGGGTCATCCGTCGCCTACCCAGCAAAGAGCCCATTTATGTTCACTGCTTGAAGGAGTAAACCCGGGAGTTGCGGGCAGACGGATCAGCGGAGTCTCTGGCTGATGACCTTCGAGACGCCGTCGCCCTGCATCGACACCCCGTACAGCGCGTCCGCGACCTCCATCGTCCGCTTCTGGTGGGTGATCACGATGAGCTGCGAGGACTCCTGGAGCTCGCGCATGATCCGGATCAGCCGCTGGAGGTTGGTGTCGTCGAGCGCCGCCTCGACCTCGTCCATGACGTAGAAGGGGCTCGGCCTGGCCTTGAAGATCGAGACCAGCAGGGCCACGGCGGTCAGCGAGCGCTCACCGCCGGACAGCAGCGAGAGCCGCTTGACCTTCTTGCCCGGCGGTCGGGCCTCGACGTCGACGCCGGTGGTGAGCATGTTGTCCGGGTCGGTGAGCACGAGCCGGCCCTCGCCGCCGGGGAAGAGGCGGGAGAAGACGCCCTCGAACTCGCGGGCGGTGTCCCGGTACGCCTCCGTGAAGACCTGCTCGACCCGCTGGTCGACCTCCTTCACGACCTGAAGCAGGTCGGTGCGGGTCTAATTCAGGTCCTCCAGCTGCTCGGAGAGGAAGCGGTGCCGGTCCTCCAGGGCCGCGAACTCCTCCAGGGCCAGCGGGTTGACCTTGCCGAGCTGCTGGAAGGCGCGCTCGGCCGCCTTCAGTCGCTTCTCCTGCTCCGAACGGATGAAGGGACGGGGCCGGTCGCGCGGGTCGGAGGGGGCGTCGGGGCCGCCGTCGGACGCGGTGTCGGGGGGTGTCTCGCCGTCGGCGGGCGGCGACGGCGGCACCGGCTGGTCGGGGCCGTACTCGGCCGTGAGCGCGCCGGTCTCGACCCCGAACTCCTCCAGGGCCTTCGCCTCCAGCTGCTCGATCCGCAGCCGCTTCTCGGCTCCCAGGACCTCGCCGCGGTGGACGGAGTCGGTGAGTTTGTCGAGCTCGGCCTTGAGCTCCCGGCCGCGGGCACGGGCGGTGTGGAGCCCCTGCTCGCGGTCGGCGCGGGCGGCGGCCGCCGCGGTCCGCTCGCGCTCGGCCCGTCCCAGCGAGACCTCGACGTGGGCGAGGAGGGTACGGGCTCCGGCGGCGACCGCGCCCGCCACGCGGGCCTCGTGGCGGAGCCGGGCCCGGCGCTGCTCGGCACGCGCGCGTGCGTCCCGTTCGGCGCGGGCGGCCCGGTCGAGGGAGTCGGCCCGGCCGGCCAGGCCCTTGACCCGCTCCTCGTGGGTGCGGACCTGGAGCCGGGCCTCCATCTCGGTCTGGCGCGCGTTGGAGCCGTCGATGGCGAGCCGGTCGCGGACGGAGGTGTCGGGCTCCTCCTCTGCGGGTGCCTCCTCGGCGACGAGCAGCCGCTCGGCGAGCTCCTCGGCCTCGGCACGCGCGCGTTCCAGGGCGTCCTGGGCACGGGCGACGGCGGCGGCGGTCCGCTCGGCCTCCCCGGCCGCTCCCCTGGCCTGGCCGGCGAGCCGTCCGAGGGCCTGGGCGACGGAGGCCTTCTCCTTGTCGGCGGTACGCCGCAGGGCGTCGAGCTCCTCGACGCGCGCCGCGCCGGCCCTGCGGCGCTCGGCGGCCTCCTCCCCGGCGCGGGCCGACTCCTCGCAGCGGACGGCGAGTTCGGCGAGTTCGGCGGCGGCCTCGTCGACCTGGGCCCGCACTTCGAGGAGGCTGGGTGCGCCGGCGGAGCCGCCCTGGGCCCAGTGGGCGCCGAGGAGGTCGCCCTCGGCGGTGACGGCGGTGAGGGCGGGGTGGGCGCGGACGAGGTCGCGTGCCTCGTTGAGGCCGTCGACGATGACGATGCCGTTGAGCAGGCGGTGGACGGAGCCGATCAGGTCGGCGGGACCGGAGACCAGCGCGGCGGCGGAACGCGCGCCGGCGGGCAGCGGGCGGGGCGAGGTGCCGGGCGTGGGGTCCGCGGTGAGCAGGAGGGTGGCGCGGCCGGCGTCCTGCTTGCGGAGCAGGCGGAGGGCCTCGGCGGCGGCGGTGGGGCCGTCGGCGGCGAGGGCGTCGGCGGCGGCGCCGAGGGCGGCGGCGAGGGGGACCTCGTACCCGGGGGCGACGGTGAGGAGTTCGGCGGCGGGGCCGAGGATCCCGGCGAGGCCGGCGGTGAGCAGGGCGCCGGTGCCGTCCTTGCGGCGCAGGCCGAGCGCGAGGGTGTCGTGCCGGGCGCGGGTGGCGGCCCGTCGGCTCTCGGCGCCGGAGGCCGCCTCGCGTGCGGCGCTCAGCGCGGTCTCCGCCTCGGCGAGGGCGCGCCGGGCCTCCTCGTAGCGCTCGCCGTGGGCGGTGTCGGCGGCGTCGAGGTCGTCGACCTCCGCCTTGAGCTGCTCGTACTCCTCCTGGGCGGCGACGGCGCGGTCGGCGGCCTCGTCGCGGGAGGCGGTGAGCCGGTCGATCTCGGCCTGGGCGGAGGCGGCGCGGGAGCGGGCGGCGTTGACCTGGCCGTTCAGTCGGGCGAGGCCCTCGCGGCGGTCGGCGAGGGCGCGGGCGGCGTCCTTGAGGCGACGCTCCTCGGCGGTGAGGGCCCGTTCCAGTTCGGCCCGGTGCTCGACCGTGTCCTCCAGGGCCCGTTCGGCGGCCTCCAGGGCGGCCTCCAGCTCGGCCTCCTGTTCGCGGACGCGGGCGGCCTCGCGCTCCAGGTCCTCGGGGTCGCGGCCCCGGCGCTCCTCGGCGGGGGCGTCGGTGGCGCTCTTCACGCGCGCGTCGGCGAGGGAGATCGTGCCGCGGACGCGTTCGGCGAGCTGGGAGAGGGCGTACCAGCTCTGCTGGGCGCGCTCCAGGCGGGGGGCGAGGGCGCCGACCTCGGCCTCCAGGGCGGCCTCGTGGGCGAGGGCGGTGCGCAGCTCCCCCTCGGTGGTCTCCTTGCGGGCCAGCAGGGCGGCCTCGTCGGCGAGTTCGGCGTTCAGGGCGCGCTGGAGGCGGACGAGGTCGTCGGCGAGGAGGCGGAGGCGGGCGTCGCGGAGGTCGGCCTGGATGACGACGGCGCGGCGGGCGACGGCGGCCTGCCGGCCGAGCGGCTTGAGCTGGCGGCGCAGTTCGTCGGTGAGGTCCTGTACGCGCGCGAGGTTGGCCTGCATCGCGTCGAGCTTCCGCAGCGCCTTCTCCTTGCGCTTGCGGTGCTTGAGGACGCCGGCGGCCTCCTCGATGAAGGCGCGGCGGCCCATGGGGTCGGCGTGCAGCACCGAGTCGAGCTGTCCCTGGCCGACGATGACGTGCATCTCGCGGCCGATGCCGGAGTCGGAGAGCAGGTCCTGGATGTCGAGCAGCCGGCAGGTGTCGCCGTTGATCTGGTACTCGCTGCTGCCGCCCCGGAACATGATCCGGGTGATCGTCACCTCGGCGTAGTCGATCGGCAGGGCGCCGTCGGAGTTGTCGATGGTGAGCGAGACCTCGGCACGGCCCAGCGGGGGCCGCCCCGTGGTGCCGGCGAAGATGACGTCCTCCATCTTGCCGCCGCGCAGCGACTTGGCACCCTGCTCGCCCATGACCCAGGAGAGCGCGTCCACGACATTGGACTTGCCGGAGCCGTTGGGGCCGACGACGCAGGTGATTCCGGGTTCGAACCTCAGCGTGGTGGCGGAGGCGAACGACTTGAATCCGCGGAGCGTCAGGGCCTTGAGGTGCACCCCCGGGACTCTACCTGGGGTGTCGCGTTTCGCCCGTGATCGCGCAGGGCAGACCCTCGGGTGAGGAGCGGGTGACCCGGGGGTGACGAGGGGGCCAAGAAAAGAAGGGACGCCGAAGCGCCCCTTGCCTATTCAGCTGTTCTCACCTGAGCCCGTCGAGGCTGTGGGTGTCAGGTGAGCGCAGGCTCCGCCTGGGGTACGTCGAGGTCGATGCGGTCGAGCAGCGACTCGCCCTGCTGAGCGGCGGCAGCGTTGAGCGCGTCGTTCTCGGTCTGGATCCTGTTGAGCTCGGATTCCAGATCCTGGACGCGCTGCTGAAGCCGTCGCATCTCGGCGAGGAGTCGCGGGTCGGAGCCGCCGACGTAACCGAGAAGCGCCTTTGCCATGATGAGTGGTCCTCCACACTGAGTGACCGACCGATTGCGGTGTGGGTCGTGAGGGATGGATTCGCACCCGCGGTGCTCGGCAGTACCTGTGTTGTGCCGGTGTTCTACTGCCACACAGCTAAGGTGCGCGGGGCTTCCAGAGTCTCACCAAAAAGTTTGACGGTCAACACGATCACGCCCCGATCGGTGGGGCGGACGGGGAGTTCGCGGCCGCGTCGCAGGCGGCGGCGCCTCTCGACCCGTTGCCCCGGGGCGTGGCGATCATCCTTACCCGGGAAGCCTTGCACGAGTGTCGAATCTTGGCAACCACCAGGCGGTTCCCCTGTTCACGCCCGTTCATGCGCGCGAAACCGGCCCCCTGTCCGACCCCCGGAAAAGGGGTCGGACAGGGGGCCGGCGGGGGTCCGGGCGGGGTGGGGTCAGCGGATGGCGAAGCCGTCGTAGCCGCCGCGGGAGGTGTCCCATATCTCGGTGACACCGTCCACGCGGCCGGGCGTGTCATCGGACCGCAGCCAGTCGAGGAGGCGGTGGCAATTGTCACTCGGGCCCTCGGCCACCACCTGGACCCGGCCGTCGTCGAGGTTCAGGGCGAAGCCCTTGAGGCCCCCGATCTCCAAGGCGTTTGCCCTGGTGAACCAGCGGAAGCCCACTCCCTGTACTCGCCCACGCACCCAGGCGGTCATCCGTACATCGTCGCTCATGGCTGCACGCTAGCGGGCGGATTGCCCGAACAGCACGTCGCAGCGGCTTCTCATGGCGTACAGTCCGACGGAATGCGCCTCACCCGCACGGGTGCACACCTTTCGGCCGTCCGTACGCAGCGTCACGCTCCGTGCCATCACATGCCGAAAGCAAAGGCAGCAAAGATCCAGCGAACCGATCCAGCAAAGAGCCAGCTCAGGGAGGCAGGGCAGATGGGACGCCACCGTCGCTCCGGCGCCGCGCCCGCCGAGGCAGACTACGCGACCGGCACCGCCCGCGGTCAGGGGGGTACGCGCCGCAAGCGCCGCCACCCCGTCCGCAACGGACTGATCGGGGCCTCGGCGGCGGTCGCCGTCGGCGCCGTCGCGGTCGCCTCCGGCCTGCTTCCCGGCGGGGAGACCCTCACCACCGGCAGTGTGGGCAGCACCCGCCCGACCACCGCGGAGACCCGGGGGACCCCCGAGCTCACCACGCAGGGCGGGGGGAGCCGCACCCCGGCGGAGCCCACCGCGGGTACGGGCAGGGCCGCGCCGGAGAAGAAGAAGGCACCGGTCTCCGCCTCGGCCTCCCCCAAGGCGAAGCCGACCCCCACGAAGACCGCGACGAAGACCCCCACGAAGACCGCGGCCCCCTCCCCCACGCCGTCGAAGACGCGCACCGCCGCCCCGGCTCCCGCGACCACCCCGGCGAAGCCGAAGACGAAGCCGAAGCCCGAGCCCGAGCCGTCCAAGGCCCCGGCCACCACGGCGGCCGCGAAGCCGAAGCCCGTAGCACCGAAGCCCGCCCCCACCACGGAGCCCGCGGCCGAGGAGACGACGGCGGCCGCCGCCGGTTCCACCGCCGACCGCGAGGACGCGGCCGAGGCCGAGGTGCTGCGCCTGGTGAACGTCGAGCGCGCCAAGGTCGGCTGCATCCCCGTGCAGCCCTCGGACTCCCTCGCCCGTCTCGCCGGGAACCTCAGCGCCGACATGGCGAACCGCGGCTTCTTCGACCACACCGACCCCGACGGCGCCACCCCCTGGGACCGCGCCGCGGCCGCCGGCATCACGAACCTCGGCGCCGAGAACATAGCCCGGGGGCAGGTCGACGCGACCGCCGCGATGGTCTCCTGGATGAACAGCGACGGACACCGCGCCAACATCCTGAACTGCGACCTCACCACCCTCGGCGTCGGCGTCCACTTCGCCGACGGCGGCCCCTGGTGGACGCAGGACTTCGGCCGCTGAGGCACTGTCTTTCCGAAAGCGCGCTCTGGTGGTGCGTGTCCGCCGCGCGTACGGTGAAGGCATGACCGACGATCTCGCCTTCGACGTGTTCGCGCGGGGGTGTGCCTCGCGGGTGACCCTGGAGCACATCACGGGCCGCTGGGGCAGCCTCACCCTCGGCGCCCTGCACGAGGGGTCCTTCCGCTTCAACGAGCTGCGGCGGCGGGTCGACGGCGTCAGCGAGAAGATGCTGGCGCAGACCCTGCACGCGCTGGAGCGCGACGGCCTGGTGCACCGGGAGGCGCAGCCGGTCAATCCGCCCCGGGTCGACTACCGGCTCACCCCGCTCGGGCGGGACATCGCCGAGCGGCTCGTCGGGCTGATCGCGCTGGTCGAGGGCCGGATGCCGGAGGTCGTCGCGGCCCGCGAGGCGTACGACTCCGGGCGCGCCGCCGTCACGGGCTGACGCGCGGCGGGCGCTGGCAGCGCGGGCAGAAGTAGCTGGAGCGGTTCATCCAGGCGCGGCGGCGCATCGGCGTCCCGCAGCGGCGGCAGGGCTCGTCCTCCCGCCCGTACGCGTCGAGCGAGCGGTCGAAGTAGCCGGACTCGCCGTTCACGTTCACGTACAGGCTGTCGAAGCTGGTGCCGCCGGCGGCGAGCGCCGCGTTCATCACGTCACGGACGTGGCCGAGGAGCTCCGCCGTGCGGGGGCGGGTGAGGGTGGCGGTCGGCCGGTCGTAGTGCAGCTTGGCGCGCCACAGTGCCTCGTCGGCGTAGATGTTGCCGACGCCGCTGATCAGCGACTGGTCGAGGAGCGCGCGCTTGATCGTCGTACGGCGCAGCCTGAGGGCGGCCTGGAAGGCGGCGTCGTCGAAGGCGGGGTCGAGCGGGTCGCGGGCGATGTGTCCGATGACGTCCGGCAGCCCGTCCGGAGTCTGGTCGTGCAGGGAGAGCCCGCCGAAGGTGCGCTGGTCGACGAAGCGCAGTTCGGTGCCGGTGGTGCCCGCGGCGGAGTCGCCGTCGGACGGCGTGAAGCGGATCCGGATGCGCAGGTGCTTCTCGGCCGGGGCGGCCTCCGGCTGCATCAGGAGCTGTCCGCTCATCCCGAGGTGGGCGAGGACCGAGGTGCCGGTGCCGGCGAGCGGCAGCCACAGGTACTTGCCGCGGCGCAGGGCCGGCTCGAAGCGCTGCCCGGTCAGCCGGGCCGCGAAGTCGGCGCCGCCCGCGGGGTGGCGGCGGACGGCCCTGGGGTGGAAGACCTCGACGGCTGCCACGGTCCGGCCGGTGACCCAGCGCTCCAGTCCGCGCCGGACGACCTCGACCTCGGGCAGCTCGGGCACGGGACTCCTCCGGAGGTACGGGGTGGTGTGGTGGTCCTCGCAGCCTACCGCCAGGCGCGGACTGGCCCGGGCTCCCCTCGTACGGCCCCGCTCCTGAAGCCCGCTTCCGGGGAACGGCTCCGCCCGCCCCTGGAATCCGCCCCCGGAAACGGCTCCACCTGCACCCGGAATCCGCCCCCGGAAACGGCTCCGCCCGCCCCTGGCTGGGGCGGGCGGGGAGTCTCCGCTGAAGGAGGCGAAGGACGCGTGCGGTCGCGCGGGGAGCGGTCAGGCGGTGGCCGGTGCGGCCCCGTCCTTCCGGTCCTCGTCACCGGAACCGCCGGCGGCGCCGGCGTCACCGGTGGCGACGGTCTCGCCGGCGTCGGCCGCGGCCTTGGCCGCCGCCGCGCGCTCGTCCGCGGCCGCGCGGATCGCGCGCCACGCGGACTCGGCGGCCTGCTGCTCCGCTTCCTTCTTGCTGCGGCCGGTGCCGGTGCCGTACGAGACACCACCGACGCGGGCGGCAGCAGTGAAGGTCTTCTCGTGGTCGGGGCCCTCCTCGGAGACGAGGTACTCCGGCACGCCGAGACCCTCGGCCGCGGTGAGTTCCTGGAGACTGGTCTTCCAGTCCAGGCCCGCACCGAGGTTGGAGGACTTCTCGATCAGCGGGTCGAAGAGCCGGTGCACCAGCTCGGACGCCGCTTCGAGACCCTGGTCGAGATAGACCGCGCCGATCACCGCTTCGAGGGTGTCGGCGAGGATGGATGCCTTGTCCCGGCCGCCCGTGCCCTCTTCGCCCCGGCCGAGCCGGATGAAGGAGCCCAGGTCGAGACCGCGCCCGACGTCCGCCAGCGCACGCGAGTTGACCACCGCGGCCCGGAGCTTGGCCAGCTGGCCCTCGGGCAGATCGGGGTGGGTGCGGTAGAGGGTGTCGGTGACCACCAGGCCGAGCACGGAGTCCCCGAGGAACTCCAGCCGCTCGTTGGTGGGCAGACCGCCGTTCTCGTACGCGTACGAGCGGTGGGTCAGCGCACGCACCAGAAGGGCGGACTCGAGGTGATACCCGAGCCGCCCTTCCAGAAGCGTGTGGGACGAGGCGCTGCTGATGTTGTCAGACATCGTGCCTCTCACCAGCCCGCTCAGACCGCGAGGACCTGGCGCTTGTTGTAGGTGCCGCAGCTCGGGCACGCGATGTGCTGCAGCTTCGGCTCCTGGCAACGCTCACACGAAACCAGGGTGGGGACCGCAGCCTTCCACTGCGACCGGCGGTGGCGCGTGTTGCTGCGCGACATCTTCCGCTTCGGAACAGCCACGGCTACTTCTCCTGCTTCTCGTCGACACCGGTAGCGGCGTCGCTCATGTTGTCCTTCTCGTCGGCTCCCAGCGAACCGGCGAGTTCCTGCAGTGCCGCCCAACGGATGTCGGTGGCGTCGTGGTGGTGGTCCGGGTTGTCGTTCAGGTTGATTCCGCAATCGGAACACAGACCCGCACAGTCCTCCCGGCACACCGGCTGCATGGGCAGCGCGAGTACCACTGCGTCACGCAGCACGGGTTCGAGGTCGAACATGCCGTCCTCGAGGGGGGTCATGCTCTCGTCTTCATCGTCCTCGTCGTCCGTGGCCGCCTTGGCGCGGCCCCGGTCGTCGGAGTCGGGGTACGAGAACATCTCCTGGAAGTCCGCGTCGAGATCGAACTCGACGGGCTCCAGACACCTTACGCACTCCCCCTCGGCCGATGCACGGGCGGTGCCTGTGACAAGCACCCCTTCCATGACCGACTCGAGTCGGAGCTCGATCTCGACCGGAGCGCCCTCGGGCACTCCGACGACCCCCGCGACGCCGAGATCGGCGGGCGCGTCGATCGTGCGGGAGATCCGCTGGAGGGCACCGGGACGCCGCCCCAGCTCGTGTGTGTCGAACACGAGGGGGTTGCGGTGGTCGAGGCGCGTGCTCAGGGTTCTTCCTGCTTTCGGATCGTTCGCGTCGCAAGTCTCAGGGGGCTGCCGCTTGCGGGCAGCATGGATCGCGGACATACACGCGACCGAAGGGCCAGGATACTGGACGCTTCGCCCAGGGCCCAATCCGGCCCTTTCGCCGGCGACCGGCCCCGGCTACTGCCCCTGCTCGTACCGGCGCAGCTGCTCCAGGTCGATCATGCTCGTGTCGAAGAAGCTGGTCTCGTCGAGCGCGGCCGACTGCGGCTGGGCCTGGGGCTGCTGCTGGTAGGCGTAGGGGTCCTGCTGCTGGTAGCCGTACGGGTCCACCTGCGGGGGCTGCTGGTAGGCGTAGGGGTCCTGCTGCTGGTAGGCGTAAGGGTCCATCTGCGGGGGCTGCTGCTGGTAGCCGTACGGGTCCTGCTGGGCCGGGATCTGCGCGGCGACCGGGGCGGGTGCGGGCGGCGCGGGGGCGACCGGCGCCGGGTCGGCGAGCTCCGCGAGGCCGGCGAGGTAGTCGGCGTCGCTGGTGTGCACGGAGGAGCCGAGGCCCTCGTGGGCGGCCATGTGCTCGCCGAGGGCGTCGGTGGCGATCCGGCCGTGCAGCTTCTGGCGGCCGCGGCCGACGGCCTCCAGGGTCTTGGAGAGGACCGCCTCGAAGGCGCCCAGCTTGGCGTCCACGTACTCGTCGGCGCGGGAGATCAGGGTCTGCGGGTCGGAGCTGTACTCGGGGGCGTCCTCGTCCGCGTAGCCGTGCTCGTCCAGGCCCGGGCCGCGGCCGAGGAGCTTCTCGCGGCCCCGGTCGACCGAGCCGATGGTCTTGTTGAGGACGACCTCGAAGTTGGCGAGCTTGGAGTCGACGTACTCGTCGGCCTCGGCGCGGATCTCCTCGGCCTCGCGGCGGGCCTCGGAGAGGATCCGGTCGGCCTCCTCCTGGGACTGCCGGGCGATCTGGGTGTCGGAGACGATCGTGCCGCGCTCGGCGTGGGCGGCCTCGATGATCCGGTCGGCCTCCTGGCGGGCCTGCTCGACCATCTGCTCGCGCCCGCCGATCAGCTCCTGGGCCTGGGCGAGGGAGTTCGGCAGGGCGTCCCGCACCTCGTCGAGGAGGGCGAGGAGATCGGCGCGGTTGACCACGCAGGAGGCCGACATGGGCATCGAACGGGCGCCTTGCACGGTCGCGACGATCTCGTCGATCTTCTTCTGCACGTCCACCGGGTGCTCGCCACTCTCTACAGCTGGATGGAGACGGACGGGACGACTGTATGCGCAGTCGTGGCCCGTCCGACACCAGATGACGGAGCGTCAGCGGCGGTGGCCGCGCGTCACTTCTGCCGGAGCCGCTCGGTGAGCCGGCCGAGGACCTGCGGGGGTACCAGGTGGGAGACGTCGCCACCCCAGGCCGCGACCTCCTTGACCAGCGAGGACGACAGGAAGCTGTACGTGGGGTTGGTGGGCACGAAGAGCGTCTCGACGCCCGACAGGCCGTTGTTCATCTGGGCCATCTGGAGCTCGTAGTCGAAGTCGCTGACCGCGCGCAGTCCCTTGACGATCGCGGGGATGTCGCGCTGCTTGCAGAAGTCGACGAGCAGGCCGTGGAAGGACTCCACCTCGACGTTGCCGAAGTCGGCGGTGACCTCGCGGATCAGCTCTATCCGCTCCTCGACCGCGAACAGGCCCTTCTTGGACTGGTTGATCATCACCGCGACGTGCACGACGTCGTACAGCTTGGAGGCGCGGGCGATGATGTCGAGATGTCCGTTGGTGATGGGGTCGAACGACCCCGGGCAGACGGCGCGGCGCAACCTGGTTCCCTCGCTCTCCGGTCCGGTCATCGTGCGTCTTCGCACGTAGAGGCGGCGCGACCGTACCAAAACGTTCCCTCGCCGTAGCGACGGGACCGCAGTGGTGCGAAGCCGTCCGGCCAGCCGAAGGAGCCGCCTCGGGTGCTGCGCTCCACGGTGACGACGGCATCCTCGCTCAGCCAGCCCCCCGAGCGCAGTGTGAGGAGGATCTCGCGCAGCTCCTCGTCCGCGACGGCGTAGGGCGGGTCGAGGAAGACGAGGTCGTACGGTTCGGCCGGGGCCGGTCCGGTGACGATCTGCTCGGCCTTCCCGGTGCGGGCCTCGGCGCCGGGCAGGCCGAGGGCGCGCACGTTCTCGCGGACGGTGCGGGCGGCGCGGGCGTCGGCCTCGACGAGCAGGGCGTGGGCCGCGCCGCGGGAGAGAGCCTCCAGGCCGACGGCGCCGGAGCCGGCGTACAGGTCGGCGACCCGGGTGCCCTCGATTCCGTGGAGCGCCTCCCAGGTGGAGAAGAGGCCCTCGCGCGCCCGGTCGGAGGTGGGGCGGGTGCCGTTGCCCGGGGGCACGGCCAGGCGCCGTCCGCCGGCGGTGCCGGCGATCACGCGGGTCATCGGTGTCCTCGTCCTGCGTCGTCCAGTGCGTAGCTCCCAGGATATGGCCGTACGGGCCGGGGGCGCGGTCAGCCCTTCTCCAGGTACTCCTCCCGCTCCTCGCTCAGCAGGGCGTCCAGGGCGGTGCGCAGGCCCGGGTGGGCGTCGAGCTCCGGGTCGGCGAGGACGAGGGCGGTGGCCTCCTCGCGGGCGGCGCCGATGACCTCCTCGTCCTCGATGACGGCGAGGACCCGGAGGGAGGAGCGGACGCCGGACTGGGCCTGGCCGAGGACGTCGCCCTCGCGGCGCTGTTCGAGGTCGATGCGGGAGAGCTCGAAGCCGTCGAGGGTGGCGGCGACGGCGCCGAGGCGCTGCCGGGCGGGACTCGCCTCGGGCATCTCGGTGACGAGGAGGCAGAGTCCGGGGGCGGAGCCGCGGCCGACCCGGCCGCGGAGCTGGTGGAGCTGGGAGACGCCGAAGCGGTCGGCGTCCATGATGACCATGGCGGTGGCGTTGGGGACGTTGACGCCGACCTCGATGACGGTGGTGGCGACGAGGACGTCCAGCTCGCCGGCGGCGAAGCGGCGCATGACCTCGTCCTTGTCGTCGGGGTGCATGCGCCCGTGCAGGACGGCGATCCGCAGCCCGGCCAGGGGGCCGGCGCCGAGCTTCTCGGCGACGTCGAGGACGGCGAGCGGGGGCCGCTTCTCTGCCTCGTCCTCGGCGGTGGGCTTGCGCTTGGCGTCCTTCTTCCGGTCCTCCTCGTCGCCGATGCGGGGGCAGACCACGTACGCCTGGTGGCCTCCCTCCACCTCCTCCCGGACCCGCTCCCAGGCGCGGGCGAGGAAGTGGGGCTTGTCGGCGGCGGGGACGACGTGGCTGGCGATCGGGGAGCGTCCGGCGGGCAGCTGGTCGAGGACGGAGGTCTCCAGGTCGCCGAAGACGGTCATGGCGACGGTCCGCGGGATCGGGGTGGCGGTCATCACGAGCAGGTGCGGGGGCTGCTTCCCCTTGCCCCGGAGCGCGTCGCGCTGTTCGACCCCGAAGCGGTGCTGCTCGTCGACGACGACGAGACCGAGGTCGTGGAACTTGACCTTGTCCTCGATGAGCGCGTGCGTCCCGATGACGATCCCCGCCTCCCCGGTCACCAGGTCGAGCAGGGCCTGACGGCGCGCCGCGGCCCCCATGGAACCGGTGAGCAGCACCACCTTGGTCGCCCGCTCGGCACCGCCGAGCATGCCTCCCTCGGCGAGCTCGCCCATCATCTCGACGACCGACCGGTGGTGCTGCTGGGCGAGGACCTCGGTGGGGGCGAGCATCGCCGCCTGCCCCCCGGCGTCCACGACGGCGA
Source organism: Streptomyces sp. NPDC004435 (assembly GCF_042873895.1). Classification (NCBI taxonomy): domain Bacteria; kingdom Bacillati; phylum Actinomycetota; class Actinomycetes; order Kitasatosporales; family Streptomycetaceae; genus Streptomyces; species Streptomyces sp. NPDC004435. Next base: position 163,953 of record NZ_JBIAMB010000007.1, read on the forward strand.
GCATGGCCCGCAGGGCGACCATCGTCTTGCCGCTGCCGACCTCGCCCTGGAGGAGGCGGTGCATGGGGTGGTCGGTGGCGAGGTCGTCGAAGATCTCCTTGGAGACCTTGAGCTGGCCGTCGGTGAGGGTGAAGGGGAGTCTGGCGTCGAAGGCGGTGAGGAGGCCGTCGGCGGCGGGGCGGCGGGGGACGGCGGGGAGCTGGGTGTCGGCGTGCCGGCGGCGGGCCAGGGCGACCTGGAGGACGAATGCCTCGTCCCACTTGAGCCGTTCGCGGGCGGCGGCGACGTCGGCCTTGGTGCGGGGGCGGTGGATGAGGCGGAGGGCGTCGGGGAGTTCGGCGAGGCCGCGGCCCTCGCGGAGGGCGTCGGGGAGCGGGTCGACGGCGTCGGCGGCACTTGGCAGGACGGCGTCGACGGCCTTGGCGATCTTCCAGGACTCCAGCTTGGTGGTGGCCGGGTAGATCGGGATGAGGGCGCCGGCCCAGGTGTCGACGGCCACGTCGCCGTCGCCGCGGAGGAGTTCGTAGGCGGGGTGGGCGAGCTGGAGGCGGCGGTTGAAGAGCGAGACCTTGCCGGAGAACATCGCCCGGGTGCCGGGGACCAGGTCGTGGTGCGGTTTGTGGACGCCCTTGCCGAAGAAGACCAGCTGGAGCCGGCCGTACCCGTCGGTGATGGTCACCTCCAGGCGCTGGCTCCGGCCCTTGGCGCCGTTGAAGGTGTGCACCCGGGCGTCGGCGACCTGGGCGACGACCGTCACGTGCTCGTCGAGCGGCAGGTCGGAGAGGGTGGTCAGCTCGCCCCGCTCCGCGTACCGCCGTGGGTAGTGGTGGAGGAGGTCGCCGACCGTGTGCAGGTCGAGGGCCTCGGCCATGACCTTGGCGGTGGCGGGGCCGAGTGACTTCTTGAGGGGTTCGTCGAGCGCGGGCACGTGTTCCATTGCACACCACCGCGCCGACAGTCGGTGCGAGCCTGTGGACAACGCGCCCGGCTACTCGACCCCGATGAGGAGCGGAGGGGCGCCCTCGCCCGCGTGGTACGTGACGGTGTCGACGGCCAGGTAGCCCCGGCGGACGTGGGCTTCGAGGGTGTCGGCGAGGCCGGGCGGGGTGCCGTCGGCGACGACGAGGGTGACGAGTTCGCCGCCGGCCTGGAGCATCCGGTCGAGGACGGTACGGGCGGTGTCGGTGAGGTCCTGGCCGATGACGGCGACGTCGCCCTCGATCAGGCCGAGGACGTCGCCGGCCTGGCAGACGCCGGCGGAGGTGAAGGACTGACGTTCGGCGACGGCGAGTTCGGCGTAGCGGGTGGCGCCGGCGGCGGCGGTCATGGCGACGACGTCCTCGTCGAAGCTGCGCCCGGGTTCGTGGACGGCGAGGGCGGCGATGCCCTGGACGGCGGCCCGGGTGGGGATGAGGGCGACCCTGATGCCCTCGGCGCGGGCGCGTTCGGCCGCGGCCGCGGCGGCGGCGCGCAGCTCGGTGTCGTTGGGCAGGAGGACCACCTCGCGCGCGTGGGCGCGGCGGACGGCGTCGAGGAGTTCGTCGCCGGCGGGCGGTTCGCCGGGCCGGGCCTGGACGGTGGTGGCGCCCGCCTCGGCGCAGAGCCCGGCGAGCCCCTCGCCGGGAAGGACGGCGACGACGGCGCGGGGGGACCGCTCCACGCGCGCGTGGGCGGGGGCTTCGGCCTCGGCGAGGGGGGCGGGTGCGGGGGTGGCGCTCGCGAAGTGGGTGATGCGGATCCGGTGGGGGCGGCCGGCCTCGATCCCGGCCTCGACGGCGGCACCGGGGTCGTCGGTGTGGACGTGGACGTTCCAGAGGCCGTCGCCGCCGACGACGACGAGGGAGTCGCCGAGGGCGTCGAGCCGGGCCCTGAGGAGTTCGACGGCGTCGTCGCCGGCCTCCAGGAGGTAGAGCACCTCGCACCCGGAACCCTCGTACCCGGATTCCTCGTGGCCGGATTCCTCGGCGGATTCGTGGCCGGGGCCGTGGCCTGCGGGCCCGCAGCTCTCCCCCGTACCGGCCGGGAGGTCGCGTACCCCCGGGGACGCGGGCGGCGGTTCCGGTGCCCGTCCGGTCACCGTCTCCACCAGCGCGCCGAGCACGGTCACCAGGCCCCGCCCTCCGGCGTCCACGACGCCCGCGCGGCCGAGCACGGCCAGCTGGCCGGGGGTGGCCTCCAGGGCCGTCCTGGCACCGTCGTAGGCCCTCCTGGCCACGTCCGGGAGGGCGCCGCCGTCCGCGCAGCCCGCCGCGGCGGCGGCCGCGACGGTGAGGATGGTGCCCTCCACGGGGTGGGCGACGGCGGCGCGGGCGGAGGAGGCGGCGGCGGCGAGGGCGCGGGCGAGGTGGTCGCCGTCGGCGCCCTCGGCGAGCACGCCGGCCATGCCGCGGAGCAGCTGGGACAGGATGGTGCCGGAGTTGCCGCGGGCGCCGAGGAGCGCTCCGTGGGCCAGGGCCCGTACGGCGTCGGTGGTGTCGGGGGCGGAGGCGCCGGAGGCCCCGGGGGCGGTGAAGACGGCCTCGACGGCGCGGTGGGCGGCGTCGGCGGTCAGGTAGAGGTTGGTGCCGGTGTCCCCGTCGGCGACCGGGTAGACGTTGATGGCGTCGATGGCGGCCCGCTCCCGTTCGAGCGCCTCGGCCGTCCGCGCGCTCCAGGCCCGTACCGTCCCGGCGTCGAGGACGAGACGCTCGTCACTCCGGACGGTGTGGTCGAAGGGCTGCGGGGCTCGCGACAACGGGGGTCCTCCTTCGGCGGTGAAGCTCACCGCAGGGTAGACCGGGGGTTCCCGGACCGGGGGGCCGGGACGGGGTCGGCCCTGACCGTGGTAGTTTCGTTCCACAGGAGCAGTCGTTGTATGCTGCTTCGGTTGCCCGGCACTCGCCGGGCCATCCCCGGCAAGCCACTTCAGACTCCTGATTCCGGTGCGCCGGATCTCACTGTAAATCTGAAGTCTTTGGAGTGACCCGTGGCTGCCAACTGCGACGTCTGCGGCAAGGGGCCGGGCTTCGGCAACAACATTTCGCACTCGCACCGCCGTACGTCTCGTCGCTGGAACCCGAACATCCAGCGTGTGCGTGCCGTGGTCGGTCGGACGCCGAAGCGGCTCAACGTCTGCACCTCGTGCATCAAGGCCGGCAAGGTCTCGCGCTAGTCGCGACGTTCTGTCGTAGCGCAGCCCCTGCGGTTGCCTTGAAAGGCCGGTTCACCTAGGTGAACCGGCCTTTCGCCGTACCCGGACACCGGTCGGGCCCGGTTGCCGAGCGTCTGGTCGCGTTCGGCGGCGCGCCGGCAGGCCGGGGCCCGGGAACCGTCCGCCCCGGGCCACGACCGACCCCTAGCCCCTGAACCGCCACCCGTGGTCCACCGGCCCGATGCCCTCGCCCAGGGCGAACCCGGTGCCGATGGCCCCGGTCACGTACTCCTTGGCCGCGCGTACCGCCTCCGGCACCGGCAGCCCCTTGGCGAGCCCCGAGGCGATCGCCGAGGCGAGCGTGCAGCCCGTGCCGTGGGTGTGCCGGTTGTCGTGGCGCGGGGCGCGGAGCCAGTGCTCCTCCTCGCCGTCGGTGAGCAGGTCCACCGCCTCCCGGCCCGTGGGCAGGTGTCCGCCCTTGATCAGGACCCAGGACGGCCCGTACGAGAGGATCCCCTCGGCGGCGCGCCTCATGTCGCTCTCGTACACCACGTGCAGGTCCAGGAGCTGCGTCACCTCGTCCAGGTTGGGCGTGGCGACGGTCGCGAGGGGCAGCAGCTTCGTCCGGACGGCGTCGAGCGCGGAGGCGGCGAGCAGCGGGTCGCCGTGCTTGGAGACGCCGACGGGGTCGACGACCACGGGCACTCCGGGAGTCCCCGCGAGGAGTTCGGCGACGGTCTCGACGAGCGGGGCGGTGGCGAGCATGCCGGTCTTGACGGCGTGGACGCCGATGTCGTCGACGACCGCCCGGTACTGGGCGCGGACGGCCTCCTCGGGGAGCTCCCAGACGCCGTGGACGCCCCGCGAGTTCTGGGCGGTGACGGCGGTGAGGACGCTCATGCCGTGGACACCGAGGGCGAGCATGGTCTTGAGGTCCGCCTGGATGCCCGCACCGCCGCCGGAGTCGGATCCGGCGACGGTCAGGACGAGCGGCGGGGCGGGGCTCACTCGGTCTCCCCGAAGTGGTCCCAGCCGCCGGCGCTGTGCCAGGGGGCGCCGTCGACGGTCACCTGGGGCAGGGCGGAGGGGGCGATGACCTCGCCGATGACCTTCCAGCGGGCGGGCAGCTTCACGTCGGGCGGGAAGGTGGCCACGATGGCGTGGTCCTCGCCGCCGGTGAGCACCCACTGGAGCGGGTCGACACCGACGGCCTGGCCGATGTCGTGCATCTGGGTGGGGATGTCGATGAGTCCGGAGCGGAGGTCGATCCGGACGTTGCTGGCCTCCGCGATGTGGCCGAGGTCGGCGATGAGGCCGTCGCTGACGTCGCACATGGCGGTGGCGCCGAGCCCGGCGGCGGCCGGACCGGCGTGGTACGGCGGTTCGGGGCGGCGGTGGGCCTCGACGAAGGCGCGCGGGGAGCGGAAGCCGCGGGAGAGGACCGCGTAGCCGGCGGCGGACCAGCCGAGCCAGCCGGTGTAGGCGACGACGTCGCCGGGCTCCGCGCCGCCCCGGGTGACCGGGTCGTGGTTGCGGAGGTCGCCGAGGGCGGTGATGGAGACCATGATCGTGTCGCCGCGCACGACGTCGCCGCCGACCACCGCCGCGCCCGCGACCTGACATTCGTCGCGCAGCCCGTCCATCAGTTCGGTGGGCCAGGTGACGGGGAGTTCGGCGGGGACGACGAGGCCGAGGAGGAGCGCGGTGGGGACCGCGCCCATGGCGGCGATGTCGGCGAGGTTCTGCGCGGCGGCCTTGCGGCCGACGTCGTACGCCGTCGACCAGTCGCGGCGGAAGTGCCGTCCTTCGAGCAGGATGTCCGTGCTGGCCACCACGCGCCGGTCCGGGGCGGAGACCACTGCGGCGTCGTCGCCTGGCCCGATCCGTACCGCCGGGGTGGAGGTGAGCCGGGACGTGAGCTCTCTGATGAGCCCGAACTCGCCCAGTTCTCCGACTGTGCCCTTCACCGCGTCTCACCTCGTGTCGTCGTACCGGCCGGCGGTCGGCGGAGCGTCCGCTCGCGCCGCGGGTCGCGGGCCGTCACCGTGCTGGGTACCGTCAAGTTGACCGTCAACTTCCGTCCTGTGTACGCCACACTCCGGGCGCCCCGGAAGGCGCGGGTCTCCCCGCGGCTTCCGGGGACGCGGTACCGTGGCGTCTCTTTCTCCCACAAGATCCTCGTGGCCGCCCTGGAGGTTCCGTGGTACAGGCGTACATCCTGATTCAGACCGAGGTGGGTAAGGCGTCGATCGTCGCCGACACCATCTCCAAGATCCCGGGGGTGATCCAGGCAGAGGACGTGACCGGTCCGTACGACGTGATCGTGCGGGCGCAGGCCGACACGGTCGACGAGCTCGGCCGCATGGTGGTCGCGAAGGTCCAGCAAGTGGACGGCATCACGCGCACCCTCACCTGCCCGGTCGTCCATCTCTAGCCCCCGTCTACCCTTGGCCGGTGATGTCTTCCCACCGGCCTCTCGGCCTGCCCGCCGCGGCCGCCGTCCTGCTGCTGGCCGTCACCGGCTGCTCCGCCGACGCCCAGGCGTCGGTGCCGGTGCCCACGCCGCCCCCGGCGGAGGCGGCGCTCTGCCGAGCGCTGGCGCAGGAGCTCCCGGACACCGTGGCGGGGCGGGAGCGGAGCGATCCGTCCCCCGACTCCGAGCTGACCGCGGGGTGGGGTGACGGAGCGATCGTACTGCGCTGCGGGGTCCCCCGGCCCGAAAAGATGAGCGATCCGCAGGCGCAGGGCGTCTCCGCCGAGGGCGTGCGCTGGATGCTGGAGCAGCCCGGAGCGGGCGGACCCCGGTTCACCTCGGTGTACCGGGAGACGTACGTCGAGGTGACGCTGGACGAACGGTACGCGCACGACATCGGGCCGCTGGTGGATCTGGCCGCCCCCGTGGAGCGTACGGTGCCGTGCGCCCTGGAGCCGGAGTGCCGTTAGGGCCCGCCCCCGGGGGACGGGCCCGAGGGGCTAGCGCAGGCCCGTCGAGCGGGTCAGCGCGGCCTGGATCAGCCGGTCGACGAGCTCGGGGTAGCCGACGCCGCTCTCCTGCCACATGCGCGGGTACATGGAGATCGGCGTGAAGCCGGGCATCGTGTTGATCTCGTTGATGACGAAGTCGCCGTCCTCGGTGAGGAAGAAGTCGGCGCGGACCAGACCCTCGCAGGAGACCGCGTCGTAGGCGGCGACGGCCAGCCGCTGGACCTCGGCGGTGGCCTCGTCGCCGATCGGCGCGGGGACCAGACCGGAGGCGGAGTCGATGTACTTCGCCTCGAAGTCGTAGAAGTCGTGGTCGGTGACGGGCGGGATCTCGGCGGGCACGCTGGCGCGCGGGCCGTCCTCGAACTCCAGGACGCCGCACTCGATCTCGCGGCCGCGGAGCAGCGCCTCCACGATGATCTTCGGGTCGTAGCGGCGGGCCTCCTCCACGGCCTCGTCGAGGCCGGAGAGGTCGTCGACCTTGGTGATGCCGACGGAGGAGCCGCCGCGGGCGGGCTTCACGAAGAGGGGCCAGCCGTGGTCGGCGGCGAACTCGACGATCTTCTTGCGGGCCTCGGCCGGGTTGCGGTCCCACTCGCGGGGCCGGATCACCTCGTACGGGCCGACGGGCAGGCCGTAGGAGACGAAAACCCGCTTCATGTACTCCTTGTCCTGGCCGACGGCGGAGGCGAGGACGCCCGCGCCGACGTAGGGGATGCCGGAGAGCTCCAGGAGGCCCTGGAGGGTGCCGTCCTCGCCGTACGGGCCGTGCAGCATCGGGAAGACGACGTCGACCTCGCCGAGGGCCTGCGGCAGGGAGCCGGGCTCGTGCAGGACGACCTCGCGGCTGGCCGGGTCGACCGGGAGGACCACACCGCCGGTCTGCGACTCGGCGAGCTGGTCGACGTCCGGCAGGGCGCGCTCGGCGATCGCCATCCGCTCGGGGGCGTCGGCGGTCAGGGCCCAGCGCCCGTCCCTGGTGATGCCGATGGGAAGCACGTCGTACTTGGTCCGGTCGATCGCCTTGAGGACGGCGCCGGCGGTGACGACGGAGATGCCGTGCTCGGAGCTGCGTCCGCCGAAGACGACGGCCACGCGCGGCTTGCGGGGGCTCTGGGTGTTCTCGCTCATATCGCGTTGAGCGTACCTTGCGGTGTCCGAACTCCTGAGCGCCCCGCTGGCGGCCTCCCGCGTCCGGCTCAGCGGTCTCCCGGGCTCAGCGGCGCTCGGGCTTGGCGCTGCGCGACATCAGCTCCTTGAGCGCGACCGTCGGCGGCTTGCCGTCGTGGACGATGGAGACGACGGTCTCGGTGATCGGCATGTCGACGCCGTGCCGGCGGGCCAGATCGAGCACGGACTCGCAGGACTTGACGCCCTCGGCGGTCTGCTTGGTGGCCGCGACGGCCTCCTGGAGGGTCATCCCTCGGCCCAGGTTGGTGCCGAAGGTGTTGTTCCGGGAGAGCGGCGAGGAGCAGGTGGCGACGAGGTCGCCGAGGCCCGCGAGGCCGGAGAAGGTGAGCGGGTCGGCGCCCATGGCGAGGCCGAGGCGGGTGGTCTCGGCGAGGCCGCGGGTGATGAGCGTGGCCTTGGAGTTGTCGCCGAGGCCCATGCCGTTGGCGATGCCGACGGCGAGGCCGATGACGTTCTTCACGGCGCCGCCGAGTTCGCAGCCGACGACGTCGGTGTTGGTGTACGGGCGGAAGTACGGGGTCATGCAGGCGGCCTGGAGCCGCTGGGCGACCGACTCGTCGACGCAGGCGGCGACGGCGGCTGCGGGCTGCCGGGCGGCGATCTCGCGGGCCAGGTTGGGGCCGGTGAGGACGGCCACGCGCTCGGCGGGGACCCCGGCGACCTCGGTGATGACCTCGCTCATCCGCTTGGCGGTGCCGAGTTCGATGCCCTTCATGAGGGAGACGAGCACCGTGTCGGGGCCGAGCTTCGGCGCCCAGGCGGCGAGGTTCTCGCGCAGCGTCTGGGAGGGGATGACGAGGACGGCGAAGTCGGCCCCCTCGGCGGCCTCGGCCGCGTCCGCGGTGGCCGTGATGCCCTTGGGGAGTTCGACACCGGGCAGGTAGTCCGGGTTGGTACGGGTGGTGTTGACGGTCTCGGCGAGCGCCGGGCGGCGGCCCCAGAGGCTCACCTCGCAGCCCGCGTCGGCCATCACCATGGCGAAGGCGGTGCCCCAGGACCCGTTGCCGAAGACGGCGGCCTTGGTCATTTGGCGCCTCCCTCGGCGGCCTTGCGGCGCTGCTCCAGGCGGGCGCGGCGGGGGTCGTACGGCTCGGCGGGGGCCTGCTCGCCGCGGACCTCCTCCAGGAGGGCGGTGATGGCGGCCATGATCGTCTCGGTGGCCTCGCGCAGCACCTCGGGGGTGGGCTCCAGTCCGTGGAACCGGGAGAGGTCGACGGGCGGGCCGGCCTGCACGATCAGCGTCTTGCGCGGGAAGAGGCTGAACTTGTCCTTCTTGGCGTACGGCGGCATCGCGAGGTTGGCTCCCCACTGGGCCACCGGGATGACGGGCGCCTTGGTGAGCAGCGCGACGCGCGCGGCGCCGGTCTTGCCGGACATGGGCCACATGTCGGGGTCCCGGGTGAGGGTGCCCTCGGGGTAGAAGGCGACGCACTCGCCGCGCTCGATGGCGTCCACGGCGGCGCGGAAGGCGTCGAGGGCGTTCGTGGTCTCGCGGTAGACGGGGATCTGGCCGGTGTTGCGGAGCATGGTGCCGACGAATCCGGCCTTGAAGAGGCCGGCCTTGGCGAGGAAGCGGGGCACGCGGCCGGTGTTGTACTGGTAGTGCGCGTAGGACAGCGGGTCCAGGTACGAGTTGTGGTTGACCGCCGTGATGAAGCCGCCCTCGGCCGGGATGTGCTCCGTGCCGCGCCAGTCCCGCTTGAACAGAACCACCAGGGGGGGTTTGGCGATGACCGCCGCGAGGCGGTACCAGAAGCCGATTCTGCGGCGGGGCACTCGGGGCACCTTTCTCCGGGACGTACGGGGACTTGCTGGTCTTGGCGGCAGGGGGGTCAAGTGTGGCCCCGTGGTCCTGCTCTGTCGAGGACACGGTACGCCCCGGGGGCAGGGCCGTACCGCCGGGGCGGGACAGAATGGGCCGCGATGAACACGGATGCGGACGACGGCTGGTCCCTGGTCGTACCCCTGAAACCCCTGGCCCTGGCGAAGAGCCGGCTCGCCGCGGCGGCCGGGGAACGGCTGCGGCCCCGGCTGGCCCTGGCCTTCGCCGAGGACACCGTGGCGGCGGCGCTGGAGTGTCCGGAGGTACGGGACGTGGTGGTGGTCACGGACGATCCGGCGGCGGGCCGGGCCCTGGCGGCGCTGGGGGCCAGGATCGTGCCGGACTCCCCGGCGGCGGGGCTCAACGCGGCGCTGGCGCACGGGGCCCGGGCGGTACGGGAGCGGCGGCCGCACGCGCGCGTGGCGGCGCTGAACGCGGACCTGCCGGCGCTGCGCCCGGTGGAGCTGGGGCGGGTGCTCGCGGCGGCCCGGCAATTCCCGAGGGCATTTCTCGCGGATGCCGCCGAAATAGGTACGACATTCCTCTCGGCGGCGCCGGGGGTGGAATTGGAACCGGCTTTCGGAGGTCCGTCGAGGCTGCGGCATTTGTCGTCGGGGGCGGTGGAAATCCGGCTGGCGGGGGTGGATTCCGTGCGCCGGGACGTGGACACCGGGGAGGACCTGGCGGAGGCGGGTGCGCTGGGGCTCGGCCCGCGGACGGCGGCCCGTCGGCCGGCGCCGGCCGGATAGGGTGCGGTGCATGCAGGCGACCGCGTTCACGTACGACCCCGACACCCGCAGCGGGAGTGTGCTGCTCGACGACGGCACCCCGGTGGAGTTCGGTCCCGATGCCTTCGACGCGGGCGGGCTGCGGTTGCTGCGGCCGGGCCAGCGGGTGCGGATCGAGGTGGATCCGGGCACGGCGGGCGCGGGCCGGCGGATCACCCTGGTGACGCTGCAGACCTTCTGAGACCACTCCCCCGGCCCTGCTCCGCGCACGGACCCGAGGTGTGTCCTGCCCCGTGCGGTACGGCTCCGGGGCGCACCGGCGCGCCGCGGGCCGGGCTCCCGTGCGGGGAGCCCGGCCCGGCGGACGTGCGGGGACCGTCCTACTTCTTGGCGGCGGCCTTCTTGGCCGTGGCGGTCTTGCGCGCCGTGGTCTTCTTGGCGGGAGCCTTCTTCGCCGTGACCTTCTTGGCCGGGGCCGTCTTCTTGGCGGCGGCCTTCTTGGCGGTGGTGGCCGTGGTGGCCTTCTTCGCGGCGGCGGTGGCGGTCTTCTTGGCGGCCGCCGTCGTCTTCTTGGTGGCCGCGGAGGTCTTCTTCGCGGCCGCGGTGGTGGTCTTCTTGGCCGGAGTGGCCTTCTTCGCGGCGGCTGCCGTGGTCTTCTTGGCCGGAGTGGCCTTCTTGGCGGCGGCCTTCTTGGCCGTGGTGGCCTTCTTCGCCGCGGCCTTCTTCACGGTGGCGGAGGCCCCGCCGGTCAGGCTGCCCTTGGGGGCCTTCTTGACGGAGACCTCGCCGCCCTTGGGGAGCTTCTTCGAACCGCTGACCAGGTCCTTGAAGCCCTGGCCTGCGCGGAAACGCGGAACCGAGGTCTTCTTGACCCGCACGCGCTCGCCCGTCTGCGGGTTGCGGGCGTAGCGGGCCGGGCGGTCGACCTTCTCGAACGAGCCGAATCCGGTGACCGAGACCCGGTCGCCGGACACCACGGCGCGCACGATGGCGTCGAGCACGTGGTCGACGGCTTCGGCGGCCTGCTGGCGACCGCCCAACTTGTCGGCAATCGCTTCTACGAGCTGCGCCTTGTTCACGTCTTCCCCTTCGGAGACTTTGCCGGAACGAAACTGTTCTAGCGTTTTCGCACGTTAGGCATGTATATACCGCAAATCAAACACGAAACGGCCTAATCACCCTTGTGCCGCAACGCGGAAGTGCCGTTGCGGAGTTCCTGGTGTCAGTCGTCTTCAGGGAATCGGCCCTCGTCGAGGTCCTTCATCAACCGGTCCAGACGCGTTGCCGCGTCCGCGAGATCGTGCTTCGCCGCGGCCGTGACGACCAGCAGCTTCCGGGACAGCGCCATCCTTACGCCCTCCGGGACTTGCAGTGCGCGCACCCGGGAGTGCGCTTCCTTCAATCGGGCGGCGACTGCCTCGTAGAGCTCGAGTTGGCTGTCGCGTTCCATGCACCGATTGTGCCATCTAGGGCGAGTTGTCGCCCGACAGGGTCTCAACAAGCGACTGCGCCCCCCACCGGAGGGTGGGGGGCGCAGTCTTGGAAAAGCGCTGCTCAGGCCGTAATTGTACGGGGCTTGAAGGACGGCCTCGCCGCCTCGTAGGCCGCGATGTCGGCTTCGTTCTGAAGGGTGAGGCTGATGTCGTCCAGGCCGTTCAGGAGCCGCCAGCGGGCGTTCTCGTCGAGCTCGAAGTCGGCGTCGATCCCGTCCGCCAGGACCTTGCGGGTCTCCAGGTCGACGGTGATCTCGGCGGTGGGGTCGGCCTCGGTCAGCTGCCAGAGGGCGTCGACCGTCTCCTGCGGCAGGACGACCGTCAGCAGACCGTTCTTCAGCGAGTTGCCGCGGAAGATGTCGGCGAAGCGGGCGGAGATCACGGTCTTGAAGCCGTAGTTCTGGAGCGCCCAGACGGCGTGCTCGCGGGAGGAGCCGGTGCCGAAGTCGGGGCCGGCCACCAGGACCGAGGCGCCCTGCCGCTCGGGGCGGTTGAGGATGAACTCGGAGTCCTTGCGCCATGCCTCGAAGAGGCCGTCCTCGAAGCCGTCGCGGGTGACCTTCTTCAGCCAGTGCGCCGGGATGATCTGGTCGGTGTCGACGTTGCTGCGGCGCAGCGGGACGGCCCGGCCGGTGTGCGTGGTGAAAGCTTCCATGGTTCTCAGACCCCCGCGGTGGTGACGGCGTCGGACAGGTCGGCCGGGGAGGCCAGATGGCCCAGGACGGCGGTGGCGGCGGCGACCTGGGGGGAGACCAGGTGGGTGCGTCCGCCCTTGCCCTGCCGGCCCTCGAAGTTGCGGTTGGAGGTGGAGGCGGAGCGCTCGCCGGGAGCCAGCTGGTCGGGGTTCATGCCCAGGCACATGGAGCAGCCGGCGTGCCGCCATTCGGCACCGGCGGCCTTGAAGACCTTGTCCAGGCCCTCCTCGACGGCCTGCAGGGCGACCCGGACGGAACCGGGGACGACCAGCATGCGGACGCCGTCGGCGACCTTGCGGCCGTCCAGGAGGGAGGCGGCGTTGCGCAGGTCCTCGATGCGGCCGTTGGTGCAGGAGCCTACGAAGACGGTGTCGACCTTGATGTCGCGCAGCGGCTGGCCGGCGGTCAACCCCATGTACTCCAGGGCCTTTTCGGCGGCGAGGCGCTCCGAGGGGTCCTCGTACGAGGCCGGGTCGGGGACGTTCGCCGAAAGCGGCGCGCCCTGGCCGGGGTTGGTGCCCCAGGTGACGAACGGCGCCAGCTCGGCGGCCTCGATGACGACCTCGGCGTCGAAGACGGCGTCCTCGTCGGTCCGCAGCGTCTTCCAGTAGGCGACGGCGGCGTCCCAGTCCTCGCCCTCGGGGGCGTGGGCGCGGCCCTTGAGGTAGGCGAAGGTGGTCTCGTCGGGGGCGATCATGCCCGCGCGGGCACCGGCCTCGATGGACATGTTGCAGATGGTCATGCGGCCCTCCATCGAGAGTTTCTCGATGGCGGAGCCCCGGTACTCCAGGACGTAGCCCTGGCCGCCGCCGGTGCCGATCCGCGCGATGACGGCGAGGATCAGGTCCTTGGCGGTGACGTCGGCGGGCAGCTCGCCGTTGACCGTGATGGCCATGGTCTTCGGGCGGGCCATGGGCAGCGTCTGGGTGGCCAGGACGTGCTCGACCTGGCTGGTGCCGATGCCGAACGCCAGGCCGCCGAAGGCGCCGTGCGTGGAGGTGTGGGAGTCGCCGCAGACGACGGTCATGCCGGGCTGGGTCAGGCCCAGCTGCGGTCCCACGACGTGGACGACGCCCTGCTCGACGTCGCCGAGCGGGTGGAGGCGGACACCGAACTCGGCGCAGTTCTTGCGCAGGGTCTCCAGCTGGGCGCGGGAGACCGGGTCGGCGATGGGCTTGTCGATGTCGAGGGTGGGGGTGTTGTGGTCCTCGGTGGCGATGGTGAGGTCGAGGCGCCGCACCTGCCGGCCGTTCTGCCGGAGGCCGTCGAAGGCCTGGGGGCTGGTCACCTCGTGCAGCAGGTGAAGATCGATGAAGAGGAGGTCGGGCTCGCCCTCGGCGCGCCGGACGACGTGGTCGTCCCAGACCTTCTCCGCGAGTGTCCTACCCATCGCTTTCCCTCCGGCCGACGGCTGCGTCGGCACCACTAGAGACCGTTGTGCGGGCCGTTGTGCGGCCACACCACCAGAGTGACAAGTTCCTCGCGAAATTGAACTTGCGTTTCACAGAGTGAGACGCGAGTATCGTTGCATGGACAACTCTAGCGGCGTAGGCGTTCTCGACAAGGCAGCCCTTGTCCTGAGCGCCCTGGAGTCCGGTCCGGCCACCCTCGCAGGACTGGTCGCGGCGACGGGACTCGCACGACCCACGGCCCACCGACTGGCCGTGGCATTGGAACACCACCGGATGGTGGCCCGCGACATGCAGGGCCGTTTCATTCTGGGCCCGCGCCTCGCGGAGCTCGCGGCGGCGGCCGGTGAGGACCGTCTCCTCGCGACGGCCGGGCCGGTGCTGACGCATCTGCGTGACGTCACCGGGGAGAGCGCGCAGCTCTACCGGCGCCAGGGCGACATGCGGATCTGCGTGGCGGCGGCCGAGCGGCTGTCCGGTCTGCGGGACACGGTCCCGGTGGGCTCGACGCTGACCATGAAGGCCGGCTCGTCGGCGCAGATCCTGATGGCCTGGGAGGAGCCGGAGCGGCTCCACCGGGGTCTCCAGGGCGCCCGTTTCACGGCGACGGCCCTTTCGGGCGTACGGCGCCGTGGCTGGGCCCAGTCGATCGGCGAGCGTGAGCCGGGCGTCGCGTCCGTCTCCGCGCCCGTGAGGGGCCCGTCGAACCGTGTGGTGGCCGCCGTGTCGGTCTCGGGTCCGATCGAGCGCCTGACGCGCCACCCGGGCCGTATGCACGCCCAGGCGGTCATCGACGCCGCGGCCCGGCTCTCCGAGGCGCTCCGCCGCAACGGCTGATCCTTCTCCTCTGTTCACCTGTTCGTTCCCGGCCCACCGCTCCAACGCCGCAGCGGTGGGCCGGAGTTGTGTCCGGACGCGGGCCGGGCCGGGTCGGGTCGGGGCAACAGCGAAGAAGCCCTCCCCCGAAGGGAAGGGCTTCTTCGTTTCGCGTACCCCCGACCGGATTCGAACCGGCGCTACCGCCTTGAGAGGGCGGCGTGCTAGGCCGCTACACAACGGGGGCTTTGGATCTTGCGGGCGTTTCCGCCGCAGATCCGAGCTGGTCTACCTGGACTCGAACCAAGACTAACTGAACCAGAATCAGTCGTGCTGCCAATTACACCATAGACCAATACGTGGTTAGACCAGCGTCGTACCCCCGACCGGATTCGAACCGGCGCTACCGCCTTGAGAGGGCGGCGTGCTAGGCCGCTACACAACGGGGGCCCTAGCGATCCTGCATCGGGTCCACCTGGGAGCTACCCAAGTGATCCCGCGGGAAGGATCTGTACCCCCGACCGGATTCGAACCGGCGCTACCGCCTTGAGAGGGCGGCGTGCTAGGCCGCTACACAACGGGGGCTTTGTGGATGCCATCCACGGTTGCAGATGAGCTCTGCGAGCTGGCCTACCTGGACTCGAACCAAGACTAACTGAACCAGAATCAGTCGTGCTGCCAATTACACCATAGGCCACCGGGGCAACTTCCCCGTGAGGGGGATCTTGCTCGGCTTGCGCTTTCCGGGTTCTTGCCTTTCGGCTTGCTCCCCTCGGCGCAGGAAGAACATTACCCGAAGGTGGACGGTGCTCCAAAACGGGTATCCCCGCGGAGCAGCGGAGGGAGCTGGTGCAGGTCGGTGATGCGGTGCACGCCCGCCTGCTCCCCGGAGTCGGCGCGGTCCAGCCAGATGCCGTGGAGCCCCGCCTCCTGGGCGCCGAGGGCGTCGATGTCGGGCCGGTCCCCCACGTACGCCACCTCCCGGGGGGCGAGGCCGAGGGCGGCGCAGGCCGCGTGGAACGCCTCGGGGGCCGGCTTGGCGCTGCCCAGCTCGGCGGCGCACAGGACGGCCTCGAAGTGGTCGCGGACGCCGAGGGCGCGCAGCTTGGGCTCCTGGGCGTGGATGCTGGAGTTCGACAGGACGGCCTGCCGGTACTCGGGGGCGAGCAGGTCGAGGACGGGCAGGGCGTCGGGGAAGAGCTCCCAGGCCGCCTCGTAGTGGGCCACGTACCGGCCGAACCAGGCGTCGGTCTCGGGGTCGGTCATGGCGGGGCGCTCCAGGAAGTCGCGGACGCGCCGGCGCCGCTGGTCCTGCCAGTTCCCCGTGGGCCTCTCCTCGTAGCGCCGCCAGTGCAGCTCGGTGAGCTCCTTCCAGTGGCGCAGGGCGTCCTCGACGGAGCCGTGCAGGCCGGACAGGCCCTCGGCGGCGAGGTGGGCGCGCATCCCGGCACGATCGGCGCTCGCGTAGTCGAAGATCGTGTCGTCCACGTCCCAGAGGACGGCGCGGATGCTCATGGGGTCGACGGTACGCCGCCGGGGGGCCGGGGGGACGGGGTTTTCGGCGGATCCCCGGTGAGCCGGACGGGGCGGAGGCCGGCGCGCTCTCCGTCGGCGGCGCGGCCGGGCCGGGCGGGGTGGGGCCGGCTCCCCGGCCCGAGGCGACCACGGCGACGGTGTGGCCGTTCTCACCCTCGGCGACGGCCCGGATCCGAGGGAGACCTCGGCGCCGCCTCGCCGGGGGGGGCGAGGGACGGCTCCCGGCGGGCGAAGTCAGGCGGTGTCGTGGGCCCGCGGCGTCCCCGGGCGCCGGGTGCGACAGCGCGCGGGTACGACGACGGGGGCGGCGGCCGGAGATCCCTCCGGCCGCCGCCCCCGTCCCGTACGGCGGGTACCGCTTACGCGGCGAGCTTCGCCAGGGCCGCGTCGACGCGGGCCAGGGTCTTCTCCTTGCCCAGGATCTCCAGGGACTCGAAGAGGGGGAGGCCGACGGTGCGGCCGGTGACGGCGACGCGGACCGGGGCCTGCGCCTTGCCGAGCTTGAGGCCGTGGGCCTCGCCGGCGGCCAGGACCGCGTTCTTGAGGGACTCCGGGTCGCTCCAGTCGGCGGCGTCGAGCTTCTCGCGGGCGGTGGTGAGGAGGGCCGCGGGCTCGCCCTTCATCGCCTTGTCCCAGGAGGGCTGGTCGAGGACCGGCTCGGGCAGGAAGAGGAAGTCGACGTTGGCCGTGATCTCGGAGAGCACGGTCAGGCGGGTCTGGGCGTGCGGGGCGATCCGCTCCCAGGCCGCGCGGTCGAAGTCCTCGGGGGCCCAGGGGGCGTGCGGGGCCTGGAGCCAGGGCTCGCACGCCTCGGTGAACGCCTTCACGTCCAGCATGCGGATGTGGTCCGCGTTGATGGACTCGGCCTTCTTCAGGTCGAAGCGGGCCGGGTTGGCGTTGACGTCGGCGATGTCGAACTTCGCCACCATCTCGGGGATGGTGAAGATGTCCTGGTCGGCCGAGAAGGACCAGCCGAGCAGCGACAGGTAGTTCAGCAGGCCCTCGGGGAGGAAGCCGCGCTCCCGGTAGAGGTTGAGGGACGCCTGCGGGTCGCGCTTGGAGAGCTTCTTGTTGCCCTCGCCCATCACGTACGGCAGGTGGCCGAAGGCGGGGATCTCCTTGGCGACGCCCAGCTCGATCAGCGCCTTGTAGAGGGCGATCTGGCGGGGGGTGGAGGAGAGCAGGTCCTCGCCGCGCAGGACGTGGGTGATCTCCATCAGCGCGTCGTCGACCGGGTTGACCAGGGTGTAGAGCGGGGCGCCGTTGGCCCGGAGGATGCCGTAGTCCGGCACGTTCTCCGGGGTGAAGGTGAGCTCGCCGCGCACCAGGTCGGTGAAGGTGATGGCCTCGTCGGGCATCCGGAAGCGGACGATCGGCTCGCGGCCCTCGGCCTCGTACTGCGCGACCTGCCCCTCCGACAGCTCGCGGCAGTGGCCGTCGTAGCCGGAGGGCTTCCCGGCGGCGCGGGCGGCCTCACGGCGCTCGTCCAGCTCGGCGGTGGTGCAGTAGCAGCGGTACGCGTACCCGCCGGCGAGCAGCTTGTCGGCGACGTCCTTGTAGATGTCCATCCGCTGCGACTGGCGGTACGGGGCGTGCGGGCCGCCGACCTCGGGGCCCTCGTCCCAGTCGAGGCCGAGCCACTTGAGGGAGTCGAGCAGCTGCTCGTACGACTCCTCGGAGTCGCGGGCCGCGTCGGTGTCCTCGATGCGGAAGACCATGGTGCCCTGGTTGTGCCGGGCGAACGCCCAGTTGAAGAGGGCGGTGCGGACCAGGCCCACGTGGGGGTTGCCGGTCGGGGACGGACAGAAACGGACGCGGAGGTTCGCGTTAGCCACGCTTGATCACCCTGTTGGTGAGAGTGCCGATGCCTTCGATGGTGACGGCGACCTCGTCGCCGACGGTGAGGGGGCCGACCCCGGCGGGGGTGCCGGTGAGGATGACGTCGCCCGGGAGCAGCGTCATGGCCTCGGTGATGTGGACGACCAGGTCCTCGATGGAGCGGATCATGTCGCTCGTCCGACCGAGCTGGCGTTGCTCGCCGTTGACCGTGGCCTGGATGGTGAGGTCGCTCGGGTCGAGGTCGGTCTCCACCCAGGGGCCCAGCGGGCAGCTCGTGTCGAAGCCCTTGGCGCGGGCCCACTGGGCCTCGCGCTTCTGGACGTCGCGGGCGGTCACGTCGTTGGCGCAGGTGTAGCCGAAGATCACGTCCTTGACGCGCTCCCGGGGCACCTCGCGGCACATGCGGCCGATCACCACGGCCAGTTCGGCCTCGTGGTGCAGCTCGCTGGAGAAGGAGGGGTACTCGATGGCGTCGCCGGGGCCGATGACGGAGGTCGTCGGCTTGAAGAAGGCGACCGGGACCTCGGGGACCTCGTTGCCGAGTTCCTTGGCGTGCTCCGCGTAGTTGCGGCCGATGGCCACGACCTTGTTGGGGAGCACCGGCGGCAGGAGCCGTACCTTGCTCAGCGGGACCTTGGTGCCGCTGAGCTCGAAGTCGGTGTACGGGATGCCCTTGATGATGTCGAGGACGAGGCCGCCGGACTCGACGGGCCCCTCGCCCTCGACCGCGCCGAAGGCGACATTGCCGTCGATGGAGAATCTGGCGATGCGCACGAGTGCTGTCGCCCCTCACTTGGTACTGGCTGGAGTCTGACGCTCCAGGCTAACGCGGCGCGGGGCGGCCGACCGGCGGTCGTCGCCGGTGGCGGGCGTGCGGCGGGGCGGATCAGGCCTCGGCGAGGTAGGCCGGCACGTAGGGCGCGGGGGCCTGCATGAGGACGGTGCGGCGCGGGTTGGCCGTGGAGCCGGGCAGCTCGGTCGCGTACTCGGGGGTGGCGCCGCGGCCGAGGGCGTCGGCGTCCGCGAGGTGGGCGAGGGTGGAGCGGCGCGGGTTGGCCGTGATGGCGGGGGTGGGTGCAGTCATCGCGCTGGCAGTCCTTGTTCCGGGACGGGCGCCCGTGCGGGCGCGAAGAATGGTGTAAAGCGTCAGGCTAAATCAAGGCGTTCCCTTGGATTGCATGGCGGAGACATCCATTCCCGTGTGAGTTTGCTCACCAACGGGTGGATATTCCGCTCATTACGGACAGGCATGTCAAGTCACGGAAAGGGACATTCCGCCACTGAACCTTCCATTCCGCTCCTGATCATCGCGACTGGGACACTCGGGGGCGCCGAGACATTGGACCGGAAAAGTCCGAAACCTCCGCGATCATCTTCTACGCGGGGTGACGTGATGCGCACGGTTGGTCATCCCCCTCGCGGTACAGACCTCAGCCCTTGTTGGAGGTCCGGCACTGTGCTGGAATTCCGGCACCGCCGCGGGTTCGACGCCGGCACGCAGGGGGCGCAACTCAGCGCCGGCCGAGTGGCGGGAAAGGGGGATCTGCGCCGGTCACCGACGACCACCCGGGGCGCACCGACGCGTCCCATCGACGCCGACACCGTCCGCTCCGGTTCCGACCGGAAGGGCGCCTGGTCCAGAGGTTGCGACGCTAGTGCAGGGACGTTTCAAGAGGGATGGCGCGGGCTCTGCCCAGGCCCGCAAGGGTCGCGCGGAGGCTCCGACGGAGCAGGAAGCGCGTGCCGGGGCCGATCGCGGTCCCGCGACCCCGCACTCCACCCAGCAGGCGCCCGGCGCGGGCGGCCGGGGCAGGAAGCAGGGCAAGGCCGCGCGCCCGAACGGCGAGTCCGGCGACGGTCCCGCACGCGGTGCGGGCGCGTCCGCCCCGTCCGGCGAACAGGGTGCGGCCGCCTCTCGCGGGGAGAAGGGCACCACGCCCGCCGCCCCCGAGAACTCCACCGGCCCCCGAATAGCCCTCCGCAACTGGCGCATCTCCACACGCCTCGTGGCCCTGCTGACCCTCCCCGTGGTCGCGGCCACCAGCCTCGGCGGCATCCGCATCAACGAGTCGCTCCAGGACATGCAGCAGCTCGACCACATGCAGCTGCTGACCAAGCTGACCCGTGAGGCGACCGCGCTCGCGCAGACGCTCCAGGCCGAGCGCGACCTCTCCGCGGGTCCGCTCGCCAACGGCCGTCCGGTCAGCGACTACCAGATCGCCAACCCGCGCCGCCGCACCGACCGCCAGTACGACGCGTTCCTCGACGCCACCCGGGCCATCCCGAACACCGAGGACGACGACGCGCTGCACAGCATCCGCTCGAACGTCGGCATCATCGCCGGGCAGGTCCTCGACCTCCACAACATCCGGACCACCGCCTACAAGGACGGCGTCCAGCAGTCCGTGACGGTCGAGGCGTACAGCCGTCTCATCCGCTCGCTGCTCAGCCTCTCGCAGGACATGGCGCAGGCGACCAGCAACCCCGAGATGATCAAGCGGACCCGCGCGCTCGCCGCGTTCTCGTCCGCCAAGGAGTACGCCTCCATCCAGCAGGCGATCATCGCGGGCGCCCTGCCGGCCAGCGACAAGCAGCGCGGCAAGATCCAGTCCGGCGACCGCCTCTACGGCGAGGCCGCGCTCAACGGCGAGAACAACGCCTTCAAGTCGTTCACCTCGATCTACGAGGAGACCGGCGGCGACGCCACCGACCTCACCGAGTCGCTCCACTCCGGCAACCCCACGATCGTGGACGCCGAGAAGTACGCCGAGCGCGTGCTGAAGGCGGACGACACGATGGCGGGCGCCCAGCCCCGCGGTTACCTCAACTTCACCGACGAGTACGAGACCAAGATCGCGGCCATGGGCCGCATCGAGAACGAGCTCCTCGGCGACATGGAGACGATGGCCCGTGAGCTGCGGCAGGAGTCGCAGCGCGAGGCGATCATCAACGGTGCGCTGATCCTGCTCGTCCTCGGCGTCTCGCTCGTCGGCGCCTTCGTCGTGGCCCGCTCCATGATCCGCTCGCTGCGCCGGCTCCAGGACACCGCCACCAAGGTCGCCCAGGAACGCCTGCCCGAGCTGGTCAAGCAGCTCTCCGAGTCCGACCCGCAGGACGTCGACACCTCCGTCGAGTCCGTCGGTGTGCACTCCCGGGACGAGATCGGCCAGGTGGCCGCGGCCTTCGACGACGTGCACCGCGAGGCGGTCCGCCTCGCCGCCGAGCAGGCCCTCCTCCGGGGCAACGTCAACGCGATGTTCACCAACCTCTCGCGCCGCTCCCAGGGCCTCATCCAGCGTCAGCTCTCGCTCATCTCCGAGCTGGAGTCCCGCGAGGCCGACCCGGACCAGCTCTCCTCGCTGTTCAAGCTCGACCACCTCGCGACCCGTATGCGCCGGAACGGCGAGAACCTCCTCGTCCTCGCCGGCGAGGAGCCGGGCCGCCGCTGGACCCGTCCGGTCCCGCTGGTCGACGTGCTTCGCGCCGCCGCCTCCGAGGTGGAGCAGTACGAGCGCATCGAGCTGGCCGCGGTCCCGGCGACCGACGTCGCCGGCCGGGTCGTCAACGACCTCGTGCACCTCCTCGCCGAGCTGCTGGAGAACGCCACCTCGTTCTCCTCCCCGCAGACCAAGGTCCGGGTCACCGGCCACGCGCTGCCCGACGGGCGGGTGCTGGTCGAGATCCACGACACCGGCATCGGCCTCTCCCCCGAGGACCTCGCGGCGATCAACGAGCGGCTCGCCTCGCCGCCCACCGTGGACGTCTCCGTCTCCCGCCGCATGGGCCTCTTCGTGGTCGGCCGCCTGTCCCTGCGACACGGCATCCGCATCCAGCTGCGCCCGTCCGACTCGGGCGGCACCACCGCGCTCGTCATGCTCCCCGTCGACGTCGCCCAGGGCGGCCGCAAGCCGGCCCCCAAGACCGGTCCCGGCACCCAGGGCGCGGCCCCGCAGGGCGGCAACGCCCCCGGCGGACGTCTCCCCGGCGGTCCCGGCGCGCCCGGTGGCCCCGGTGCCGGCGGCCCCGGTGGCGGACGTCCGGGTCTCGGCGGTCCCCCGGCTCCGGCCGGCCGCCTCGGCACGGGTCCCGGCGCCTCGCGTCCCCAGGTCGGTCCCGCGGGCGGTCCGCGCACCGCGCTGCCCGCCCGGGACGGCGCGCCGCAGGCCCCGGCCCCGGCCCCCCAGCAGCCCCGTCAGCCGCAGCCGGCCGACGCCCAGCTGGAGCAGACCGGTCAGCTGCCGCAGCTCCCGCAGCCTCCGCAGCCCGGCCCGGGTGCCGGTCTCATCGGCGGCGCGGCCAGCGCCATCCCGTCCCGCACGGACGTGTGGGGCGGCCGTCCGCAGAACCAGCAGGCCCCGCAGCAGCAGGCGCCCCAGGCTCCGCAGCAGCCGCAGGTCCCGCAGCAGCAGGACCCGCTGGGGGCGCCGAACGGCTTCCCGCGCGCCGAGCTGCCCGGCGGGAACCCCCAGCAGCAGCGCCCGCAGGGTGCGAGCTGGGGCAGCGACCCGGCCCAGCAGCCGGTGCGCCGCCCGCAGCAGGACATGACGCCGCTGGACGCCCCGCGCGGCCACGACGACGCGGAGACCACCGGTTCCTTCGCCGCGCCCGGCGCACCGCAGGGTCCGGGTTCGACGGGCCAGTTCCCGCGCCCCGACTTCGGCGCGCCGCAGGCGCCCCAGCAGCCGCAGGCCCCGCAGTACCAGGAGCCTCAGTACCAGGACCCGGCGTCCACCGCGCAGTTCGCGCGGCCGGACTACGAGGCCCCCCTGGCCCCGCAGGGTCCCGGCTCCACCGGTCAGTTCCCGCGCCCGGACTTCGGCGCGCCCCAGGCCCCGCAGGCGCACCAGGCCCCGCAGATGCCGCAGGCGCCCCAGGCCCCGCAGTACCAGGACCGTCCGCCGTACGGCAGCCAGCCCTACGTGCCGCAGGCGCAGCAGCAGGCTCCGCAGCCTCCGGCCCCGCGCCAGCGCACCGGCAACGAGTTCGCGCCCCAGGGCCCCCAGGCGCCCCAGGCCCCGCAGATGCCCCAGGCGCCTCAGCGGCCCGTGCCGCCGCAGGGACCGCAGCCCGTCGCGCCGCAGGGCCAGGCTCCCGAGCCGCGGCAGCCGCAGCTCGGCCGGCCGCGCCGCCCGGAGGCCCTGCCGCCGGCGCCGGCTCCCGGTGACGGACGCACCCCGCTGTTCGACACGCTGGAGACCAACTGGTTCCACCAGGACCAGGGTCAGCAGCAGGCTCCGGCCCAGCCGGCCCAGCCGCAGCAGCGGACGCCCGCGGTCGACCAGACCATGCAGACCCCGGTCGTGCAGCAGCCCGCTCCGGCGGGTCAGCCGCCGGCCGGTGCTCCGGCCGCCGGTGACGGTGGTCGGCAGGGCCCGGCCTCGTGGCGGCCGTCGCCCAACGACGATCTGGTGCGCCAGGCCGAGCGGGCGCGCAAGCCCTCCGCCGGCGGGGTCACCACCTCCGGTCTTCCGCGCCGTGTGCCGAAGGCCAACCTCGTACCCGGGACCGCACAGGAGCAGGCCCACACGGCCGGCCCCCAGGTCTCGCGTGCACCCGACGACGTCCGCGGCCGGCTCACCAATCTGCGCCGCGGCATCCAGCAGGGCCGACAGGCGGGCAACTCGACCACGGGTAGCTTCCACCTCGGTCCGAACCACCAGCAGGAGCGATAGTTGAGCGCGATGAGCCAGGCGGCGCAGAATCTGAACTGGTTGATCACCAACTTCGTGGACAACACCCCCGGGGTGTCCCACACGGTGGTGGTCTCCGCCGACGGCCTTCTGCTGGCCATGTCCGAAGGATTCCCCCGTGATCGTGCCGACCAGCTGGCGGCGGTCGCGTCCGGGCTCACCTCGCTGACCGCGGGCGCCTCCCGGATCTTCGAGGGCGGTCCCGTGGCACAGACCGTGGTGGAGATGGAGCGCGGCTTCCTCTTCCTCATGTCGGTCTCGGACGGCTCCTCGCTGGCCGTGCTCGCGCACCCGGAGTGCGACATCGGCCTCGTCGGCTACGAGATGGCGCTGCTGGTCGACCGGGCCGGCAGCGTGCTCACCCCGGATCTCCGCGCGGAGCTCCAGGGCAGCCTGCTGCACTAGCGGCCCCCACCCGCCCGCAGCACCTGCCCCCTCGACGGGGCGGTACGCACCCCAACTCGTACCGCCCCCGGCACCGTTCATCGTCCGGCCGCCCCATCCGGCCCCCCACCGGCCCCATCAGACGGCAGAGGTCTTGCCGTCACGCCCGGAGGATTCATGACCCCGCCCCCCGCCACTCACGATCCGTACGGCGGCTCGTCCCTGGACGATCCGTACGGTCATGAGGGCGACCAGCCGCTGGTCCGTCCGTACGCGATGACCGGCGGCCGGACCCGGCCGCGCTACCAGCTCGCCATCGAGGCACTGGTCAGCACCACGGCCGACCCGGCGCACCTCGCCACGCTCCTCCCCGAGCACCAGCGCATCTGCCACCTGTGCCGTGAGGTCAAGTCGGTGGCCGAGGTGTCCGCCCTGCTGTCGATGCCGCTCGGTGTCGCCCGGATCCTCGTGGCCGACCTGGCCGAGGCGGGCATGGTGGCGATCCACCAGCCGGGCAACGGAGAAGCCGGCGGCACGCCGGACGTGACACTGCTCGAAAGGGTGCTCAGTGGACTTCGCAAGCTCTAACGGCGGTGCGGCCAGATCGACCACCAGCGCGAAGATCGTGGTGGCCGGTGGCTTCGGCGTCGGCAAGACCACGTTCGTCGGCGCCGTCTCGGAGATCAATCCGCTGCGCACCGAGGCCGTGATGACGGCGGCCTCCGCCGGGATCGACGATCTGACCCACACCGGCGGCAAGACCACCACCACGGTGGCCATGGACTTCGGCCGCATCACCCTGGACCAGGACCTGATCCTGTACCTGTTCGGCACCCCCGGCCAGGACCGCTTCTGGTTCATGTGGGACGACCTGGTCCGCGGCGCCATCGGCGCCGTCGTCCTCGTCGACACCCGCCGCCTCGCCGACTGCTTCCCCGCGGTCGACTACTTCGAGAACAGCGGCCTGCCGTTCGTCATCGCCCTCAACGGCTTCGACGGCGCCCAGCCGTACACCCCGGACGAGGTCCGCGAGGCGCTCCAGATCGGGCCCGACACCCCGATCATCACCACCGACGCCCGCCACCGCGCGGACGCCAAGAGCGCGCTCATCACCCTCGTCGAGCACGCCCTCATGGCCCGCCTCAAGTAACGTCCTCACCAGGGCAGTTGTCATATGCCGCCGGACCGGGGCGGTCGGAGTCGATCTGTGGCCTTCGACACGGCCGACCCGGGCTTCATAACATTTCGACAGAGAATTCGGGCGCCCCGGACACCCGACGCATCCGATCGGTGTCGCTGCGCTCACATGAGCCCCGCCATTTGGCGGGGCTCGCTCTTTATGCCCGTTTTATGTGAGGCGTGGACCACTGAAAGCTCCCGCGTCCCACTGTTTGGAACGGACCCCCTTCACGTGCTGCAATTCATGAACTCCCGAGTAGTACGGCCCTGAACGAAACACCGGCACGACGTAGGTGCCGACGCCGAGAGGTTGTTGGTCGAGTGAGGCGAAGCATGGATGGCTCCGCGGAGCAGGAGGCGCGGGGCAACTTCACCCCGCCGTCGCGCGGCGCGGTGTCGCCCGCGGACGTACCGGTGACGCCCGTGCCCGGACCCGCCCCCCGGGGCAGCTCCAGCAAGCTGTCCCCGCGCAACTGGCGCGTGCCCACCCGCCTGAACGCGATCCTCCTCATACCCGTGCTCGTCGGCCTCGTCATGGGCGGCTTCCAGGTCAAGGGGTCCATCGACACCTGGCAGGAGGCCCAGGACGCCGAGAAGACGGCGCTCATCGTGCGCGCCGCCTCGGAGTACTCCACCGCCCTGCTCAACGAGCGCGACCTGACGGCGGCCCCGCTGCTCGCCGGCCGGGACCGCGCGGGCGAGGAGATCACCCGGGCGTACGCCGCCACCGACGCGGCCCGCGCCAAGTTCGACGCGACCGTCGGGAACATGCCCTCGGGCCAGGGTCTGGAGCGCCGTCTGCAGGCGTTCAAGAACGAGGAGCCCAAGCTCGCCGCTCTCCGGAAGAACGCCTACACGGCCTCCCAGGACCCGGTGAACACCCAGCTCGCCTACACCGGCGTGCAGCACTACCTGATGGAGTTCTCCAACGAGCTCGGCCTGGGCACCGGCAACATCACCAGCTACGGCCGTACGGTCTACGCCATCCAGCTCGCGCAGGCCGCCGGTTCGCTCCAGCGCTCCATCGGCACCCACCTGCTCGTCCGGCCCAGCGCCAAGGACGCCGTCTTCGCCCAGCAGTCGGTCGCCTTCAACTCGTACAACTACCTGGAGCAGATCGCCCTCGGCGAGTACAGCTCCGGTGGCACCGCCGAGGACGTCGAGCGCCTGAAGAAGGTCATGGCCGGCAAGGCCGCCGCGGGCGAGAAGCAGATGCGGGCCGCCGACGTCACCCTGCCCAAGGGCAAGGACGGCTCGGTCTACACCGGCGTCGCCGGGCTGATCGGCACCGCCGAGGACGCCGACGCGATCAAGGCGCTCGCCTCCAAGGGCATCACCCCGGAGACCTGGCTGGCGATCTCCACCGCCAAGTTCGACGGCTACAGCGAGGTCGAGAAGGTCCTCGTCGACAAGGCCGTGGCCGAGGCCACCGACATCTCCTCCGACGCCGCGACGGACGCCTGGGTCACCGGCGCGAGCGTCGTCATCGCCCTGCTCGCCGCCTTCATCCTCGCCGGGATGATGGCCCGCCAGATGAGCCGCTCGATGCGCGAGCTGCGCACGGCCGCCTTCGGCATCGCCGAGCAGCGCCTGCCGATGCTGGTCGACCAGCTCTCCCGTACCGAGCCGGGCCGGGTCGACACCCGCGTCCAGCCCATCCCGATCGACTCGCAGGACGAGATCGGCGAGGTCGCCCGCGCCTTCGACCAGGTCCACCGCGAGGCGGTCCGGCTCGCCGCCGAGCAGGCCATGCTCCGGGGCAACGTCAACGCGATCTTCACCAACCTCTCGCGCCGCAACCAGTCGCTGATCGAGGGCCAGCTGACCCTCATCACCGACCTGGAGAACAACGAGGCCGACCCGGACCAGCTGGAGAACCTCTTCAAGCTGGACCACCTGGCGACCCGTATGCGCCGCAACGGCGAGAACCTCCTGGTCCTCGCCGGCGAGGAGCCGGGCCGCCGCTGGGACCAGCCGGTCCCGCTGGTCGACGTGCTGCGCGCCGCCTCCTCCGAGGTGGAGCAGTACGAGCGCATCGAGATCGCCGGCGTCCCGGAGGCCGAGATCCACGGCCAGGCCGTGACCGACCTCGTGCACCTGCTCGCCGAGCTCCTGGAGAACGCCACCACGTTCTCCTCCCCGCAGACCAAGGTCCGGGTCACCGCGACCCGTCTCCCCGACGGCCGCGTGATGGTCGAGATCCACGACAAGGGCATCGGCCTCACCGCCGAGGACTTCGCGGACATCAACCACAAGCTGGCGAACCCGCCCACCGTGGACGCCGCCGTCTCGCAGCGCATGGGCCTCTTCGTGGTCGGCCGGCTGTCCGACCGGCACGGCATCCGCGTCCAGCTCCGCCCCTCGGGCGAGCAGGCCGGCACCACCTCGCTGGTCATGCTGCCGGACGCCATCACCCACGGTGGCGGTGGCGAGCAGCCGGTCCAGGACGACTTCACGGTCTCCCAGATCATCCCGCACCAGCAGCAGGGCGGCTTCGAGCCGGCGGTGGCGCCGATGCGGACCGCGGCCGAGCTCGGCTTCGACGACTCGCGCTACGAGCAGCAGGGCGAGGGCCAGCAGCTGGACCCGGTCAACCGCTCGCTGATGCGCGAGGAGCGCCGCGCCGCCCTGGAGGCCCAGGTGCAGAGCGACGGCACGCCGCTCTACGGCGAGGAGCCGGGGCACGGCCAGGAGCTCGGCCAGGAGTACGGCGGCGAGTACGGCCAGGAGTACGCCCAGGGCTACGACCAGCAGGGCCAGGCCCCCGCGCAGGAGTACGCCCAGGAGCAGGGCTACGGCCAGGAGTACGCGCAGGGCTACGACCAGCAGCAGCCGCAGGACGGCTACGGCTACCCCCAGCAGCAGGGTTACGAGGGCTACGACCAGCAGCCCGGCGGGTACCCGCAGCAGGCGTATGCGGAAGCGTCGTACAACGGTCAGGAAGCACAGCACGCCGGATACGACCAGGCGTTCGAAGGTGCCTCCCACCAGGGCGAGTGGCCCGCGCAGAGCTCCTACCAGGGTGCTTTCGACCAGGGTTACCGGCCGGAATCGGAATCTTCCCAGGCCGCTCCCGAACAGGGCCGCGAGCGCGTAGGCTTCGACCGTCCGGCTCCGGCTCCGAGTCCCGCTCCGGACACCGGCCACGGTCTGACCGACGCCGGTCTGCCGCGCCGCGGCGGTGCCGCTCCGCAGGCGCCCCAGG
Organism: Streptomyces sp. NPDC004435; assembly: GCF_042873895.1. Lineage (NCBI taxonomy): Bacteria > Bacillati > Actinomycetota > Actinomycetes > Kitasatosporales > Streptomycetaceae > Streptomyces > Streptomyces sp. NPDC004435. Next base: position 192,052 of record NZ_JBIAMB010000007.1, read on the forward strand.
CGCAGCGGCCCGCGCCGCCGGCCCAGCCCGCCCAGCCGGTGGGGCAGGACCAGCAGCACCAGAACGACGGCTCCGAGGAGTGGCGCTCGGCCAATGACGAGCGCTGGGAGCAGGCCAAGAAGCTCCGCGAGCCGAAGGCGGGCGGGGTCACTCCGTCCGGCCTCCCCCGGCGGGTCCCGAAGGCCAACCTGGTCGAGGGCACCGCGGAGCAGACCCCGCAGGGCGGCCCCCAGGTCTCCCGCGCACCCGAGGACGTCCGGGGCAGGTTGAGCAACCTGCGCCGCGGGGTCCAGCAGGGACGTACCGCGGGGTCGGACACGAACGGATCGGGCCTCGGCCCGGGTAGTACCTACAACCAGGAGCGTTAGTGTGAGCCCGATGAGCCAGGCGGCGCAGAATCTGAACTGGTTGATCACCAACTTCGTGGACAACACCCCCGGGGTGTCCCACACGGTGGTGGTCTCCGCCGACGGACTCCTGCTGGCCATGTCCGAGGGATTCCCCCGGGACCGTGCCGACCAGCTGGCGGCGGTCGCCTCCGGGCTGACCTCGCTGACCGCGGGCGCGTCCCGGATCTTCGAGGGCGGCGCGGTCAACCAGACCGTGGTGGAGATGGAGCGCGGCTTCCTCTTCATCATGTCGGTCTCGGACGGTTCCTCGCTGGCCGTCCTCGCCCACCCCGAGTCCGACATCGGTCTCGTGGGCTACGAGATGGCCCTGCTGGTGGACCGCGCGGGCTCCGTCCTCACCCCGGACCTGCGGGCGGAGCTCCAGGGAAGTCTTCTCAACTAACAAACACACAGTGCGTTTCACGTCACCGCACCGTTAGGGTGCGGTGACGCGGTTCCAAGGGACATGGGCCGCGAAGCAGTCGGAGGAGGAGACGTGGGAACACCCCCGGGGGCGAACCCCTACAACGGTTTTGACGCGCATCAGGTGCCGCAGGGCGACGCCGCGCAGAACCGGTACAACTTCCCTTCCGCACCCAGCAGACAGGGTGTCCCCCAGCACTACGGGCAGCAGCCGCAGGCGCAGCCCGCGCCCCAGCGGGCCGCGGGCAGTGCGAGCGCCGGCGGCGGACACAACCCGCTCGTGCGTCCGTACGCCATGACCGGCGGCCGGACCCGGCCGCGCTACCAGCTCGCCATCGAGGCCCTGGTCAGCACCACGGCCGATCCGTCCCGGCTGCAGGGGCAGTTGCCCGAGCACCAGCGGATCTGCCGGCTGTGCTTCGAGATCAAGTCGGTCGCGGAGATCTCGGCCCTTCTCTCCATCCCCCTCGGCGTCGCCCGAATCCTCGTCGCCGACCTGGCAGAGGCCGGACTCGTCGCCATCCACCAGCCCGGCGGCGACGAAGCCGCCGGCGGTCAGCCAGACGTGACACTGCTCGAAAGGGTGCTCAGTGGACTTCGCAAGCTCTAGCGGCGGCGCGGCCCGTTCAACCACCAGCGCGAAGATCGTGGTGGCGGGCGGCTTCGGCGTGGGCAAGACCACGTTCGTGGGTGCCGTCTCGGAGATCAATCCGCTGCGCACCGAGGCCGTCATGACGTCCGCGTCCGCGGGCATCGACGACCTCACGCACACCGGCGACAAGACGACGACGACTGTCGCCATGGACTTCGGCCGTATCACGCTGGACCAGGACCTGATCCTGTACCTGTTCGGCACCCCCGGCCAGGACCGCTTCTGGTTCATGTGGGACGACCTGGTCCGCGGCGCCATCGGCGCCGTCGTCCTCGTCGACACCCGCCGCCTCGCCGACTGCTTCCCCGCGGTCGACTACTTCGAGAACAGCGGCCTGCCGTTCGTCATCGCCCTCAACGGCTTCGACGGCAACCAGCCCTACAACCCGGAGGAGGTCCGCGAGGCCCTCCAGATCGGGCCCGACACCCCGATCATCACCACCGACGCCCGCCACCGCGCGGACGCCAAGAGCGCGCTCATCACCCTCGTCGAGCACGCCCTCATGGCCCGCCTGCGGTAACCGTCCCGCCGGGTTCGTCGGTGGCACCGCCACACGAAAGGGCCCCCGCTCCTCGAAGGAGCGGGGGCCCTTTGCGTACGTCCGGGGCGTCAGCGCCAGCTGTGCGGGGCGCGGAAGCCGCTCTCGCGCTCCAGTCGGCGCCAGCCGGCGGCGCTGCGGCCGTGGCCGGCGACGGCGGGCTCGGGCTGGGAGGCGGCGCGGGCGAGCAGGACCGCGGTGATGGCGGCCAGCTCCTCGGGGTCGGCGTGGCCCTTCTCGACGCGGAGAAGGTTGGCTGTGGCAGGCGTGGTCACTTCGGTGGACTCCTCTGGCTGAAGTCTTACTGCGGCGGGTTGCCGTGCTTGCGGGACGGCAGGTCGGCGTGCTTGGTGCGGAGCATGGCGAGGGACCGGATGAGCACCTGGCGGGTGTCGGCGGGGTCGATGACGTCATCGACGAGTCCGCGCTCGGCCGCGTAGTACGGGTGCATCAGCTCGGCCTTGTACTCCTTGACCATGCGGGTGCGCATGGCTTCGGGGTCCTCGGCCTCCGCGATCTGCTTGCGGAAGATCACGTTGGCGGCGCCCTCGGCGCCCATGACCGCGATTTCGTTGGTGGGCCAGGCGTACGTCAGGTCGGCGCCGATGGACTGGGAGTCCATGACGATGTATGCGCCGCCGTACGCCTTGCGCAGGATCAGTGAGATCCGGGGCACGGTCGCGTTGCAGTACGCGTACAGCAGCTTCGCGCCGTGGCGGATGATTCCACCGTGCTCCTGGTCGACGCCGGGCAGGAAGCCGGGGACGTCCAGAAGGGTGATGATCGGGATGTTGAAGGCGTCGCACATCTGCACGAAGCGGGCGGCCTTCTCGGACGCCTCGATGTCGAGGACGCCGGCGAGGGACTGCGGCTGGTTGGCGACGATGCCGACGACCTGGCCGTCGAGGCGGGCCAGGGCGCAGATGATGTTGCGCGCCCAGCGCTCGTGGATCTCCAGGTAGTCGCCCTCGTCGACGAGCTCCTCGATGACCTTGTGCATGTCGTACGGGCGGTTGCCGTCGGCGGGCACCAGGTCGAGCAGGACGTCGGAGCGGCGGTCGGCCGGGTCCTCGGAGGGGACGGTCGGCGGGTTCTCGCGGTTGTTCTGCGGGAGCATCGACAGGAGGTAGCGCACCTCGGCGATGCAGGTCTCCTCGTCGTCGTACGCGAAGTGCGCGACGCCGGAGGTCCCGGCGTGCACGTCGGCGCCGCCGAGGCCGTTCTGGGTGATCTCCTCGCCGGTGACCGCCTTGACGACGTCCGGGCCGGTGATGAACATCTGCGAGGTCTCGCGGACCATGAAGACGAAGTCGGTGAGGGCGGGGCTGTAGGCCGCACCGCCGGCGCACGGGCCGAGCATCACGCTGATCTGCGGGATGACGCCGGACGCCCTGGTGTTGCGCTGGAAGATGCCGCCGTAGCCGGCGAGGGCGGAGACGCCCTCCTGGATGCGCGCGCCGGCGCCGTCGTTCAGGGAGACCAGCGGGGCACCGGCCGCGATGGCCATGTCCATGATCTTGTGGATCTTGGTGGCGTGGGCCTCGCCCAGCGCGCCGCCGAAGATCCGGAAGTCGTGGGCGTAGACGAAGACCGTACGGCCCTCGACGGTCCCCCAGCCGGTGATGACGCCGTCGGTGTAGGGCTTCTTGGCCTCCAGGCCGAAGCCCTGGGCGCGGTGCCGGCGGAGCTGCTCGACCTCGCTGAAGGAACCCGGGTCGAGGAGCAGCTCGATGCGCTCGCGCGCGGTCAGCTTGCCCTTGGCGTGCTGCGCCTCGGTCGCGCGCTCACTGGGGCCGGCCAGCGCCTGCTCGCGCAGGACGTGCAGTTCGGCGACACGGCCGCGTGCGTCGGTGGGCTCGCTCGGGATCTCGTCGACAAGGGTCATGTACCGACCCTACGAACTCGACCATGAAAACCCCGCCGTCGACTCCGTACAGTCTCGCGTGTCGATTCCTGGCGGGGACGGACAGAAGCGTGGGACCGACGGGGTGAGTCGACAGCCAGGAGGCCGGTTAACTTGTGGGGGTTCCACAAAAGTGGAGCGCGGGCCCCGGGGTGACGAGGGCCCGCGCCGGGTGGAGCCGTGCGGTTCAGCAGCCGCCGCAGTTGTAGAAGGTCACGTCCCAGTGGTTGCCCTCGTCGGCGTAGACGTTACCGGCGCCGGAGCGCCACTGCGGGGCGCCGTCCCCGCGCACGCCGATGTAGGTGAACGCGTTCTTGATGTAGTTCCCGAGGCACGTGTACTTGCTGAAGTCGAGCTTGTAGCCGTTCCAGTGCGAGTAGGTGCCGCCGGCGTGGCCGGTCTCGGTGCCGCCGGTGATGTTGAGGGCGCAGCCGCTGGCGCTCCTGAGGGTCTGGGCGCCCTGGGCGGTGGCGAGGTTGAGCTGCTCGAAGGAGGTGCAGGTGGGGTTGGAGCGGTTCGAGCAGCCGCCGGACGAGGACCAGGTGATGCCGGAGGCGCTGAACTTCGAGGTCGCGGTGGCGTGGCTGATCTTGGTGACGGCGTGGGCCTCGCCGCCGGAGGTGAGGGCGCCGAAGCCGGGGGCGAAGAGGGCGCCGAGGACGAGGGCGACCGCGGTGAGGACGGACCGGAGCTTCACGGGGGTTCCTCCTGCTGATGACCGTGACGGGTGGGGACGGCGGTGCAGGTGGTGCTCGTCGCGCAGGGAGATGGTGCCGTAGTTCTACGCGCGTCCGCCAGAGGGCGTCGGGGCTTTCCTGACGCCATCCGGATGAACTTCCTCCACAGATGTTGAAAGTTGAACTGAATGGGGTTACAGTCGTTCTCGTTGAAGCTTCAACAACCCCTCCCCGGCTTCGACGACATCCCCGAGAAGGAGCACGTCATGGGTATCTTCGGCCGCAAGAACACCGAGTCCGCCACCACCACCGCCACCCTCCCCGTGGACCCGGCCCTGGCCGCGCTGACCGGCGACTACACCATCGACGCCGCGCACAGCAGCATCGGCTTCACCGTCCGGCACGCGATGGTCACCAACGTCCGCGGCTCCTTCGGCGAGCACGAGGGCACGCTGAAGCTGAACGGCTCCGACCCGGCCGCGTCCAGCGCCTCCATCGACGTCAGGATCGCCTCCGTCGACACCGGCATCGGCGACCGCGACAACCACCTGCGCAGCGGCGACTTCTTCGACGCCGAGCAGTTCCCCCTGATGAGCTTCCGCTCCACCGAGGCGGCGCAGCTGGGCGGCGACAAGTACCGCATCACCGGCGACCTGACCATCAAGGACGTCACCAAGCCGCTCTCCATCGACCTGGAGTTCAACGGCACGGCCACCGACCCGTACGGCAACGAGCGCGTCGGCTTCGAGGGCTCCGCCGAGATCCTCCGCTCCGAGTGGGGCCTCACCTGGAACGCGGCCCTGGAGACCGGCGGTGTCATGGTCAGCGACAAGGTGAAGCTGAACTTCGACATCTCCGCGATCAAGAACGCCGCCTGACCCTCCCCCGCAGGGCCCGGACACGAGCGCGCCCGCCCTCCGCTGTGCAGCGGACGGCGGGCGCTCGGCGTTCTCCGGCAGCCGTCGCGGGGAACTCAGAAGCCTCCGCCGCCGCCGAAGTCGCCACCGCCGCCGAAACCGCCGCCCCCGCCGAAGTCGCCACCCCCGCCGAAGTCACCGCCCCCGAAGTCCGTGCCGCCGAAGTCGCCGCCCTGGCCGTCCTGGAAGTCCTGGCCGCCGTACTCGGAGGCGTAGGCCGGGGTGGCGAGGGCCGAGCCGAGGAGGGTGCCCGCGAGGAGGCCGGGGAGGAGACCGCCGCCGAAGTAGCCGCCGGCCCAGGGGCCGTACGCCGGGCCCGCCTCCCAGTAGGGGCGACGGCCGGAATCGGTCTCGACGGTCCGCGCCCGCGGGTCCTGTCCGTCGTCCAGGCGGGCCGCGTCGGCGGCGCAGACCGGGACCTCTCGGGAGCTCCCGCCGACCGGGGTCCAGGTGCGGTCCTCGACGGAGGGGCCGTGGCGCGGGTCGAAGAAGCACGGGGGCCGGCGCTCCGGCAGCGGGCGGGAGCCGCGGCGGGCGTCCAGCACGGCGAGCGCGAAGCGGCCGTCGTCCAGGGCCTCGGTCACCCCCCGGACGTCGTGCGGTCGGGTCGCCGAGCCCATCAGCGACTTCGCCCGGTCGTAGGAGTCCAGGGCGCGCTCGTAGTCGGCGCGCATCTCCTCGTCGGCGCCGGGCTCCGCCGGGTGGAAGTCGAGGCGTTCCAGCTCCTCGCCGAAGGCGGTGATGTCCTCGTCGACGACGACCTGGAGCTTCTCCAGCGCGGCGCGCTCCTCCGCCTCCTTGCGCTTGCGCCGGCCGCGGACCACGGCATAGGCGCCCGCGCCGCCGGCGGCGGCGACCGCGCCCAGGGTGACGAGGCCGGCGACCGGCACGCCGGAGTCGGAGCCGCCGGCCCAGGCGTCCGGCGCGCTGCCGCGCATCGCGGGGAGGGCCTGGTCGGCGAAGGCGTTCAGCTCGGTGGCGGCGTCCGCGCCGGGACGGTCGACGGTGGCGACCATGTTCTCCACCGCGCCCGCCGACAGCACCCGGCTGTCGGCCTTCGCGGCGAAGTCGTCGCCGAGCCGCACGGCGTACACGCCCGGGAGCCCGGTCTGCTCGCGCAGGTTGTCGATGAGCCCCTGCGACGGGTACTCCGCACCCTCCGGCAGCACCGCCACGAAGAGCGGCTTGTCGGCGTCCTCGATCTTCTGCGCGAGGGCGGCCGCGTCGGCCGTCGAGAGCTGGTCGGCGGCGCCCGGGTCGACGTAGACCGGGCCCTGTCTCAGGGCCGCGCCCGCCTCGGGGACGCCCGTGGCCCTGGCACCCGCCGACGCGGGGGCCAGGGCCAGGAGCAGCAGGAGGATCAGCCCGGCGAGGGCCGACCACACCGAAATCACCCTGGTCCTCATGCTTCGAAATTACCCGAATGGACCAGAACTAGACATACCGGGCGAAGGTCGTCTACTCCGCGGGGTCCACCCCGGCCCGCAGCAGACCGTAGGTGAAGGCGTCCTCCAGGGCCTGCCAGGAGGCGGCGATCACGTTCTCGCCGACGCCGACGGTGGACCACTCGTCGGTGCCGTCGCCCGTGGTGACGAGGACGCGGGTGGTGGACTCGGTGCCGTGCCGGCCTTCGAGGATGCGGACCTTGTAGTCGACGAGCTCGAACTTGGCGAGCTGGGGGTAGACCGGCTCCAGGGCGACCCGCAGGGCGCGGTCGAGGGCGTTGACCGGGCCGTTGCCCTCGGCGGTCGCGAGCATCCGCTCGCCCTTGGCCCACAGCTTGACGGTGGCCTCGTTGGCGTGGGTGCCGTCGGGGCGGTTCTCGGTGATCGCCCGCCAGGACTCGATGCGGAAGTAGCGGCGGGCCCGGCCCTCGGCCTCGGCGCGGAGCAGCAGTTCGAAGGAGGCGTCGGCGGCCTCGTACGTGTAGCCCTGGAGCTCGCGCTCCTTGACCCGCTCGACCACCCGGGCGACCAGGGCGCGGTCGCCGCCGAGGTCGACGCCGAGCTCCTTGCCCTTGAGCTCGATGGAGGCGCGGCCGGCCATGTCGGAGACGAGCATCCGCATGGTGTTGCCGACCAGCTCGGGGTCGATGTGCTGGTAGAGGTCGGGGTCGACCTTGATCGCGGAGGCGTGCAGGCCGGCCTTGTGGGCGAAGGCGGAGACGCCCACGTACGGCTGGTGGGTGGAGGGGGTGAGGTTGACGACCTCGGCGATGGCGTGCGAGATCCGGGTCATCTCGGCGAGGGCGCCGTCGGGCAGCACCTGCTTGCCGTACTTGAGCTCCAGGGCGGCGACGACCGGGAAGAGGTTGGCGTTGCCGACCCGCTCGCCGTAGCCGTTGGCGGTGCACTGGACGTGGGTGGCGCCCGCGTCGACGGCGGCGAGGGTGTTGGCGACGGCGCAGCCGGTGTCGTCCTGGGCGTGGATGCCGAGCCGGGCGCCGGTGTCGGCGAGGACGGTGGCGACGACGGCCTGGATCTGGGCGGGGAGCATGCCGCCGTTGGTGTCGCAGAGGATGACGACGTCGGCGCCGGCCTCGTGCGCGGCCCGGACGACGGCCTTGGCGTAGGCGGGGTTGGCCTTGTAGCCGTCGAAGAAGTGCTCGCAGTCGACGAAGACGCGGCGGCCCTCGGCGCGCAGGTGGGAGACGGTGTCGCGGACCATCGCCAGGTTCTCGTCGAGGGTGGTGCGCAGGGCCAGTTCGACGTGCCGGTCGTGGGACTTCGCCACCAGGGTGATCACCGGGGCGCCGGAGTCGAGCAGAGCCTTGACCTGCGGGTCGTCGGCGGCACTGCCGCCGGCCCTGCGGGTGGCGCCGAAGGCCACGAGCCGGGCGTTCTTGAAGTGGATCTCCTGGCGGGCGCGGGCGAAGAACTCGGTGTCCCGCGGGTTGGCACCGGGCCAGCCGCCTTCGATGAAGCCGACGCCGAACTCGTCGAGGTGCCGGGCGATGGTCAGCTTGTCCGCGACGGTGAGGTTGATGCCCTCACGCTGGGCTCCGTCGCGGAGCGTCGTGTCGAAGACGTGGAAGCTGTCGTCGGCCGGGCCGGCGCCCGGACGGGGGCTCTCGCCGTTCTCGGTGGTCATGAGTGTGTTGGCTCCTGTCGGATGTGGCTCCGGAAGGTATGGATCCACTTGCCCCCATTCTCACGCGCTGTCCGTCTCCGGCGTGGGTGGGGCCGGAAAACGAAAAAACCCCTCGCGGGTGCGAGAGGTCTGCGCGCGGGTCTGGGGCACGGTGGCCGCCGCCGCGGGGGTGGAGTCCCGGGGTTCAGCGGTCACTGCGGACCGGCGCGCCGCTGCCGATAATCATCGTGGTAGCAAGCACGCCCGCAGTTTGCCACAGGCCCGCGCGGTTCAGGACGCGGATCTCACGATGCGGAATCCACGGCGGCGCCGGTCCTCCTGGCCGGCGGTACGGGATCGGTCCCGGCGGCCGTCCTCGCGTCGGTGCCCACCCGGGCCAGGTCGATGTCGCGGGTCTCCCGCATCACCAGGTAGACGATCAGCGAGACGGCCGCGCACCCGGCCACGTACCAGGCGAAGCCGGACTCGATCCCGGCGTTCTTGAACCAGAGGGCGACGTACTCGGCGGTGCCGCCGAAGAGCGCGTTGGCGATCGCGTACGGCAGGGCGACGCCGAGGGCGCGAATGCCGGTGGGGAACAGTTCGGCCTTCACGCAGGCGTTGATCGAGGTGTAGCCGGTGACGACGAGCAGGGCGAGGAGCGAGAGCCCGAGGGCCGGCCAGAACGAGTCGGCCCGCTTGAGCATCGTCAGGATCGGCACCGTGAGGAGGGTGGAGCCGACGGCGAAGGTGATGAGGAGGGGGCGGCGGCCGATCCGGTCGGAGAGCGCGCCGGCGAGCGGCTGGAGGCAGGCGAAGACGATGAGGGCGCAGAAGGAGACGAGGGTGGCGGTCTGCTTGGGCAGCCCGGCGCTGTTGGACAGGTACTTGGTGAGGTACGTGGTGTACGTGTAGTAGGCCACCGTGCCGCCCATGGTGAGGGCGACGACGAGGAACGCCTCGCGGCGGTGCGCCCACAGGGCCTTGAGGGTGCCCTGCTCCCCGTGGGCGACGCCCGCGTCGGCGGTCTCCTCGTACACCTCGGTCTCCAGCATGTTCCGGCGCAGGTAGAACACGACGGCGGCGCCGAGGGCGCCGATGACGAAGGGGACGCGCCAGCCCCAGCTGTGCAGGGCCTCGCTGGACATCGTGTGCTGGAGGACCAGCAGCAGGCCGAGGCCGAAGACCTGTCCCGCGGTCATGGAGACGTACTGGAAGCTGGAGGCGAGGCCGCGCCGGCCGGGGGCGGACGCCTCCGTGAGGTACGTGGCGCTGGCCGCGTACTCGCCGCCGACGGAGAGGCCCTGGAGGAGGCGGGCGACGAGGAGGACGGCGGCGCCGCCGTAGCCGGCGACGGCGTAGGTGGGGGCGACGGCGATGAGGAGCGCCGAGGCGGACATCAGGGTGACGGTGAGGGTGAGCGCGGCCTTGCGGCCCTTCCGGTCGCCGACCCGGCCGAGGAGCCAGCCGCCGACGGGGCGCATGAAGAAGCCGACGGCGAAGATGCCGGCGGTGTTCATGAGTTTGGCGGTGTCGTTGCCCTCGGGGAAGAAGGCGCCCGCGAAGTAGACGGCGAAGCTCGCGTACACGAACCAGTCGAACCACTCGACCATGTTCCCGGCCGAGCCGATCCAGATCTTCTTCCAGTGATCTCGTCCCATGGCCCGGAACCGTGCCGGAGCGAACCCCCGCACAACAAGGGTGCAGGGGGCAACGATCGGGAGTACTTACGTTCCTTGAGTTCGCGGGATCAGGGTTTCGTCGATGAACTCCCGGACCTGCGCGAGGACTTCGTCCCGCCCGGTGCCGGGCAGACCGACCGCCACGTGCACGCTGTAGCCGTCCAGGAGTGCGCGCATTCGGGTGGCGAAGCGATCCGGGTCGACGGACCGGAACTCGCCCCGCGAGACGCCCTCGGCGAGGATCGCGACGAGGTCCCGGTGCCAGGCGCGCTCGATGGCGGCCTGGCGGGCGCGGGCGTCCGCGTCGGCGTTCTGCGACCGGTTCCAGACCTCCAGCCAGAGCGTCCAGTGCGGGTCGCGCGGCCCGGCGGGCACGTACACGTCGACGTATCCGTCGAGCCGTTCGCGGGAGGTCCCGGGCCCGGAGAGCAGCGCCCCGCGCTCGGCCCCGAGCCGTCCCTCGCTCCACTCCAGCGTCTGGAGGAGCAGCTCGTCCTTGGTGCGGAAGTAGTACAGCAGGTGGCCGCTGCTCATCCCGACCTGCCGCCCGAGCCCGGCCATCGTGAGCCCGTCGAGTCCGCGCTCGGCGACGGTGTCCATCGCCGCCGCGAAGACGTCCTCGCGGGGCGGGGCGGGCTGGTTGCGCCGGCGGGGGGCGCGGGCCGGGACGGGGCTGCTGCTCTGACTCACTCGTACGTTCTACACCGCGGGCTGCTGCTGGGTGATGCAGTGGATGCCGCCGCCGGCCGCGAAGATCGTGCGGGCGTCGACCAGGACGACCTCGCGGTCCGGGAAGAGGCGGCGGAAGATCTCGGCGGCGAGCTCGTCGTGCGGGTCGTCGAAGGCGCACAGGACGACGGCGCCGTTGCAGAGGTAGTGGTTGATGTAGGAGTAGTCGACCCAGTCGCCCTCCTCGTCCTTGAGGACGGTGGGGGCGGGGACCTCGATGACCTCCAGGGGGCGGCCCTGGGCGTCGGTCTGGGCGCGCAGGATGTCGGCGTACAGCCGCGAGCGGCCGTAGTCGGGGTGGTTCGGGTCCTGCTGGCTGTGGACGAGGACGGTGCCGGGGCGCGCGAACGCGGCGACGATGTCGATGTGGCCCTGGGTGCCGTACATGCCGTAGTCGCCGGCGAGGCCGTGCGGGAGCCAGATCGCCTTGCTGGTGCCGAGCTTGGCGTGGATCTCCCGCTCGACCTCCTCGCGGCTCCACTCGGGGTTGCGGCCGGCGCCGAGCTGGACGGTGTCGGTGAGCAGGACGGTGCCCTCGCCGTCGACGTGGATGCCGCCGCCCTCGTTGACCAGTGCGCTGCTCAGTACGGGCACCTCGGCGACGTCCGCGACATGGCGGGCGATCTTGGAGTCGTGCTCCCAGCGTGCCCAGTCCTGGGCGCCCCAGCCGTTGAAGACCCAGTCCACGGCGGCCAGGGAGGTGCCGTCGGTGACGAAGGTCGGGCCGATGTCGCGCATCCAGGCGTCGTCGAGCTCCCGGTGGACCAGCTCGACGTCGTCACCGAGGAGCGCCCGGGCGCCTTCCGCGTCCCCCGGGGCGACGACCATCGTCACCGGCTCGAAGCGGCGTACGGTCCGGGCGACGGAGGCCCATGCCTCGCGGGCGGCGGCCAGCTCGGCGTCGTCGGTGAAGGTGGGGTTGGGGCTCGGCCAGGCCATCCAGGTCCGCTCGTGCGGGGTCCACTCGGCGGGCATGCGGTACGCGGTCATGGTGTGGTCCTCGGGGAAGTGGAACGTGACGGGAGACTCTTTGAGCACCACTCTAAATGCTGAGAGGTTTCCCTCCAAGCATTGACGGCCGGTGCAGGGTCAGGTCACATTGAGCGGCACTCTAAAGTTCCCGATCCGCTCCCCCGGAGGTCCCATGGCGGTCGAACAATGCGGAATCGAGCGGCGCGGCATCGAACAGCGGGGCGTCGACACCGTCCCCGAGGCCGAGCGCACCAGCGGCCCCCGCGATCTCGTCGCGATCCTGCTCGGTTCCAACCTCTGTCTGGGGGTGATCGTCTTCGGCTGGCTGCCCGTCTCCTTCGGCCTCGGCCTGTGGGGCTCGGTGACCTCCGTGGTGGCCGGCACGGTCGCCGGCGTCGCGGTCACCGCCCCGCTGGCGCTGGTCTCCCTGCGTACCGCCACCAACCTCTCCACCTCGTCCGGCGCCTTCTTCGGCGTCCGCGGACGGCTCGTCGGCTCGGTGGTGGGGCTGCTGCTCTCGCTGGGCTACACCGCCCTGACCCTGTGGATCGGCGGCGACGTCGTGGTGGGCACCCTCGCCCGGCTGACCGGCCTCTCCACCGGCGACGGGGCGCACGCCGCCGTCTACACGCTGCTCGCGGCCTGCACGGTGGTGGGCGCCGTGTACGGCTACCGGCTGCTGCTCCGGCTCAGCAAGGCCCTCGCCGTCGGCATGACCCTCCTCCTGGCCGTGGGGCTCGTCGCGTACGCCGGCGACTTCACCTCCGCGCCGGTGCCGGACACCCCGTACCTGCTCGGCTCCTTCTGGCCGACCTGGCTGCTCTCGGCGGTCGCCGCCGGCCTCAGCGGCCCGGTCGCCTTCATCACCCTGCTGGGCGACTACACCCGGTACGTCTCCCCCACCCGGCACAGCGCGCGGAGCGTCTGGCGGGCCACCTCGCTCGGGCTGCTCGTCGGCCTGCTGGTGCCGCAGCTCTTCGGCACGGTCACCGCGCTCGCCGCCCGGGCCGGCCAGGACTACGCGGGGCCGCTGGTCGCCGCCTCCCCCGCCTGGTACCTGGTCCCGCTGCTGCTGGCCGCCACCGCGGGCTCGGTCGGCAACGCCGGTCTGATGCTCTACTCGATGGGCCTCGACCTCGACGCGATCCTGCCCCGGGCCACCCGGGCGCGCGCCACCCTCGTCGTCGCGGCGGTCGCCACCGGCTTCGTCCTCCTCGGGCACTTCGCCTCGGACGCCCGGTCGGCGATGACCTCGTTCGTCCTGCTCCTGACCGCGCTGGGCACCCCGTGGGCGGTCATCACCCTGATCGGGCACGTCCGCTGCCGGGGCGTGTACGACCCCGAGGCGCTCCAGGTCTACAACCGGCGTTCACGCGGCGGGATCTACTGGTTCTCGGCCGGCTGGCACCCGCGCGCCACCGTCTCCTGGGCGCTCGGCGCGGCCGTCGGCCTCGCCGCCGTCTCCACCCCGCTCTACGAGGGTCCGCTGCTGGCCCTGACCGGCGGGATCGACTGCAGCTTCGTGCTGTCGGGGCTCACCGGCGGCCTGCTGTACGCGGTCCTCACCCCCGCCCCGGAACGGCGGACGCCCGGGACGGAGTCCGTCCCGGGCGCCCTGGCCGACCGGCCCTGAGGTCACTTGCCCAGCTGGTGCACCCAGCCGTGCGCGTCCTCGGCCGTGCCGGTCTGGATCGCCAGCAGGGCCTCGCGCAGCTTCATGGTGACCTCGCCGGGCTCGCCGTCCGCGTGCTGCCAGTCGCCGCGGGCCGACCTGACCGTGCCGACCGGGGTGATGACGGCGGCGGTGCCGCAGGCGAAGACCTCGGTGAGGGTGCCGTTCGCGGCGTCCTCCTGCCACTGGTCGATGGAGATGCGGGCCTCCTCCGACTCGTGGCCGAGGTCCTTGGCGACCTGGAGCAGCGAGTCGCGGGTGATGCCGGCGAGCAGCGAGCCGGTGAGGGCCGGAGTGACGATCTTGTCCCCGTAGACGAAGTACAGGTTCATGCCGCCCAGTTCCTCGACCCACTTGTGCTCGACGGCGTCGAGGTAGGCGACCTGGATGCAGCCCTTCTCGGCGGCCTCGGCCTGGGCGAGCAGGGAGGCGGCGTAGTTGCCGCCGGTCTTCGCGTCGCCGACGCCGCCGGGGACGGCGCGGACGCGGTCCTCGGAGGCCCAGATGGCGACCGGCTTGACGCCGGCCGGGAAGTAGGCGCCGGCCGGGGAGGCGATGACCACGAAGAGGTACTCGTTGGCCGGGCGGACGCCCAGGCCGACCTCGGTGGCGATCATGAACGGGCGCAGGTAGAGGGACTCCTCGCCGCCGTGCGCCGGGACCCACGCCTGGTCCTGGCCGACCAGGGCGTCGCACGCCTCGATGAAGGTCTCGACCGGGAGCTCCGGCATGCCGAGCCGGCGGGCGGAGTACTGGAAGCGGCGGGCGTTGGCGTCCGGGCGGAAGGTGGCGACCGAGCCGTCGGGGCGGCGGTACGCCTTCAGACCCTCGAAGATCTCCTGCGCGTAGTGGAGGACGCTGGTCGCCGGGTCGAGCGAGAGCGGCCCGTACGGCACGAGCTGGCCGTCGTGCCAGCCGCGGCCCTCGGTCCAGCGGATGGTGACCATGTGGTCGGTGAAGTGCCGGCCGAATCCCGGGTTGGCCAGGATCGCCTCACGGTCCGCGGTGGACAGCGGGCTGGAGGAGGGCTTGAGCTCGATCGTGGGCTTCGTCATGAGTGCGTGTCCTTCACCGGTTGTGTGGGTCGGACCGCGCCCACGGCGTGCCCGCATGCCGCGGCCCCACGTTCGATTATCGCCCGGGGGGACCGGACGACGAAACGGGTGGACGCGGCGCGGGTGAGCGCGATCCGGTGAGAGGGAGGGTAGGGGTTCTCGCGCCCGGTGGCCGCATACGACGAAGCAGCCGCCGGGTGTCTGGGAGACCCGGCGGCTGCTCTGTGGTGTCAGTGTGGCGCGCGGGTCAGCTCGCTACTCGCGCGGCGAGCGCGTCGCCGATCTCGTCCGTGGTGCGGACGGCCGCACCGCGCTCCGTCAGGTCGGCCTCGACGGCCGCCTCGACCCGGGCGGCCTCGGCCTCGTAGCCGAGGTGGCGCAGCAGGAGGGCGACGGAGAGGACGGTGGCGGTGGGGTCGGCCTTGCCCTGGCCCGCGATGTCCGGCGCGGAGCCGTGCACCGGCTCGAACATGGACGGGAAGTCGCGGCCCGGGTTGATGTTGCCCGAGGCGGCGACGCCGATGCCGCCGGAGACGGCCGCGGCGAGGTCGGTGATGATGTCGCCGAAGAGGTTGTCGGTGACGATGACGTCGAAGCGGGCCGGGTCGGTGACGAGGAAGATCGTCGCGGCGTCGACGTGCAGGTAGTCGGTGGTGACCTCGGGGAACTCCTGGGCGACCCGGTTGAAGATGTCGGTCCAGAGGTGGCCGGCGAAGGTCAGCACGTTGTTCTTGTGGACCAGCGTGAGCTTCTTGCGCGGGCGGGCCTGGGCGCGGGCGAAGGCGTCCCGGACCACGCGCTCGACACCGAAGGCGGTGTTGACGGAGACCTCGGTGGCGACCTCGTGCTCGGTGCCCTTGCGGATGGTGCCGCCGTTGCCCGTGTACGGGCCCTCGGTGCCCTCGCGGACCACGACGAAGTCGATCGCGGGCTGGCCGGCGAGCGGGGTCGCGACGCCGGGGAGCAGCTTCGAGGGGCGCAGGTTCACGTGGTGGTCGAAGGCGAAGCGCAGCTTCAGCAGGAAGCCCCGCTCCAGGACGCCGGACGGCACCGAGGGGTCGCCGATCGCGCCGAGCAGGATGGCGTCGTGCTTCTTGAGGGAGTCCAGGTCGGCGTCGGTGAGGGTCTCACCGGTGGCGTGGTAGCGCCGGGCGCCGAAGTCGTACTCCTCGGTCTCCAGCTTCACGTCCTGGGGAAGCACCGCCGAGAGGACCTTGAGGCCCTGGGCCACGACCTCCTGGCCGATGCCGTCGCCGGGGATGACTGCGAGATTGATGCTGTGAGACATGGCGGCACCCTACTCTTCGTCCCATCGTCTGACACGCAACGTCCACCATGTGGACGAACGGACAGGCGCCGGACGGCTCAGTGGCCGGTGGAGCCGCCGTTGTCACGGCGGTCGAGGGCGCGCTGGAGGGCGGCGGCGGCGTTCTGCCGGGCCTCGTCGCTGGGGCGGGTGGCGGAGTGGCGGACGCGCGGGGCGGTCTGAGTGGCCATGAGGGATCGACTCCTTGAGATCAGTGGTGATCCGGATGTGCGGAGATCAGCTGCGATCGGGAGATCAGTGATCGAAGGCGCCGGAAAGGGGCGGGGAGCGCCGCCGCAGGGGTTGCCTGCACAGGGCATCGCGCTCTCGACCGCCATTCGCTGATGGAGCGAGACGTTCGGCTTCTACAAAGCTAGGGCAGGGCCCCTCATCTGTCTCCACAATTACTCGGACTTCCTACTATCTGAGACGGCGCCTCTCCCCCGGCCGACCGCTCCGTCACACGACGTCGCCGTCCCGCCAGTCGAAGACCAGCGGAGCGCCGGGGTCCGGGAGGGCCAGGGCGCCCGCGGGGCGGACGAGGACGCCGCCCTCCTCCTCCGGGAGCCGTACGACCCCGTCCGGGCCCAGCACCGCGATCCGGCCGCCCCAGACCTGCCACCCGCGCCCCCGGTAGAGGGCGGCGCCCTCGTCGGAGGCGGAGAGCGCGCCGAGGGCGTGGGTCGCGTCGATCACCCGCTCCAGGGCGTCCATGACGGCGCTTCCGAGGCCGCGCCGGCGCGCGTCGGCCCGGACGGC
The DNA here is from genome assembly GCF_042873895.1 of Streptomyces sp. NPDC004435. Taxonomy (NCBI): domain Bacteria; kingdom Bacillati; phylum Actinomycetota; class Actinomycetes; order Kitasatosporales; family Streptomycetaceae; genus Streptomyces; species Streptomyces sp. NPDC004435. The sequence continues at coordinate 208,795 of NZ_JBIAMB010000007.1, forward strand.
CACCCCTTCGACGTAGCCGGTCCGGTACGAGCGTCCGCGGTGCAGCACCCGGCGCTGGACGACGGCACCGTGCGCGACGAGCCCCGTCCCGTCCTCGATCCAGGCGTGGACGCCGCCGAGGGTGTGGTCCCAGTCCTCCTCGGAGAAGTCTCCGTCGAACGCGGAGTCGAGCAGGGCGCGGACGGCCGTCAGCCGCCCGGCGCCGAGGGAATGGGTCGGCGCGGTCCTCACGGTCATCCGCCCACCCTGCCACCGGCTCCCGGGGGCCCGCACATGAATACCGCCCCCGACCCCGGCCTGGGGGGACCGGGGAGGGGGGCGGTGATCAGGGGCCGCTCACGCGGCGGGCGGGCGTCAGCCCATGTGCGGGTAGCCGTACTCGGTCGGCGGGACCAGCGTCTCCTTGATGGCGCGGGTCAGCGTCCAGCGCATCAGGTTCTGCGGGGCGCCGGCCTTGTCGTTGGTGCCGGAGGCGCGGCCGCCGCCGAAGGGCTGCTGGCCGACGACGGCGCCGGTCGACTTGTCGTTGATGTAGAAGTTGCCCGCGGCGAAGCGGAGCTTCTCCATCGTGTGCGCGGCGGCGGCGCGGTCGTTGGAGATGACGGCGCCGGTCAGGGCGTAGTCGGAGACCGACTCCATCTGCTCCAGCATGGCGTCGTACCGCTCGTCCTCGTACACGTGGATCGCGAGGATCGGACCGAAGTACTCGGCCTTGAAGACCTCGTTCTCCGGGTCGGTGCACTCGATGACGGTCGGGCGGACGAAGTAGCCCTCGGCGTCGTCGTAGGTGCCGCCGGCGACGATCGTGCAGCTCGGGTCGGAGGACGCACGGTCGATCGCCGCCTTGTTCTTCGCGAACGAGCGGTCGTCGATGACGGCACCGATGAAGTTCGACAGGTCGGTGACGTCACCCATCTTGATGCCGTCGACCTCGGCCGCGAACTCCTCCTTGAAGCCGTCGTTCCAGATGGAGGCCGGGATGTACGCACGCGAGGACGCGGAGCACTTCTGGCCCTGGAACTCGAAGGAGCCACGGGTCAGCGCGGTCTTCAGGATCGCGCGGTCGGCGCTGGGGTGGGCGACGACGAAGTCCTTGCCGCCGGTCTCGCCGACGATCCGCGGGTACGCGCGGTACTTCTCGATGTTGTTGCCGACCGTCTTCCACAGGTGCTGGAAGGTCTTGGTCGAGCCGGTGAAGTGGATGCCGGCCAGGTCGCGGTGGTTCAGGGCCACCTCGGAGACGGCGATGCCGTCGCCGGTCACCAGGTTGATGACGCCCTTCGGCAGGCCGGCCTCCTCCAGGAGCTCCATGAGGAGCACGGCGGAGTGGGTCTGCGTCGGGGACGGCTTCCAGACCACCACGTTGCCCATGAGGGCGGGGGCGGTGGGCAGGTTGCCCGCGATGGCCGTGAAGTTGAACGGCGTGATCGCGTAGACGAAGCCCTCCAGCGGGCGGTGGTCCAGCCGGTTCCACACGCCCGGGGAGTTGGCCGGCGGCTGCTCGGCCAGGATCTGGCGGGCGTACGCCACGTTGAAGCGCCAGAAGTCGACGAGCTCGCACGGGGTGTCGATCTCGGCCTGCTGGGCGGTCTTCGACTGGCCGAGCATGGTGGAGGCGGCCAGCGTCTCGCGCCAGGGGCCGGCGAGCAGCTCGGCGGCGCGCAGGATGATCGCGGCACGGTCGTCGAAGGACATCGCGCGCCAGGCCGGGGCGGCGGCCAGGGCCGCGTCGATCGCGTCCTGGGCGTCGGCCTCGGTGGCGCCGCGGAAGGTGCCGATGACGGCCTTGTGGTTGTGCGGCTGGACGACCTTGAACTCCTCGCCGCCGCCCATGCGCTTCACGCCGCCGATGGTCATCGGCAGCTCGCGCGGGTTGTCGGCCAGCTCCTTGAGCTTGGCCTCCAGACGGGCGCGCTCGGGCGAACCGGGGGCGTAGCCGTGCACCGGCTCGTTGACGGGAGCGGGGACCTGGGTCACAGCGTCCATAAGTCTCTGAACTCCTTCAATGAGGGGTAGTGGGCTCAGCCCTTGGTGAGGATGGAGCGGACGAAGAAGAGCAGGTTGGCCGGCTTCTCCGCGAGGCGGCGCATGAAGTAGCCGTACCAGTCGGTGCCGTAGGCCGTGTAGACGCGCATGCGGTGGCCCTCGGCGGCGAGCCGGGTCTGCTCCTCGGAGCGGATGCCGTACAGCATCTGGAACTCGTACTCGTCCAGCTTGCGCCCGGCGCGGCGGGCCAGCTCCTGGGCGATCGAGATCAGGCGCGGGTCGTGCGAGCCGATCATCGGGTAGCCCTCGCCGTCCATCAGGATCTTCATGATCCGGACGTACGCCTTGTCGATCTCGGGCTTGTCCTGGATCGCGACCTCGGCGGGCTCCTTGTAGGCGCCCTTCACGATGCGCACCCGGGAGCCGTTCGCGGCGAGGCGGCGGGCGTCCTCCTCGGTGCGGAAGAGGTACGCCTGGATGACGCAGCCGGTCTGCGGGAAGTCCTTCCGCAGCTCCTCGTGGATGGCGAACATCGAGTCGAGGGTGGTGTGGTCCTCGGCGTCCAGGGTGACCGTGGTGCCGATCTCGGCGGCGGCCGTGACGACCGGGCGCACGTTGGCGAGGGCCAGCTCGTGGCCGTTCTCCAGGGACTGGCCGAACATCGAGAGCTTGACGGACATCTCGGCGCGCTCGCCGAGGCCCAGCTCCTTGAGGCGGCCGATCAGCTCCAGGTAGGCGTCCCGGGCGGCGTACGACTGCTCGACGGTGGTGATGTCCTCGCCGACGACGTCGAGGGTGACCTCCAGGCCGCGGTCGGTGAGCTCCTGGACGATCGGCACGACGTCGCCGACGGTCTCGCCGGCGATGAAGCGCGCCACGACCTGCTTGGTCCCGGGCGCGGCCGACACGAGACGGCGCATCTTGTCGCTGCGCGACGCGGCGAGGATCACGGGACCCAGCACGGGGCACCTCCAAAGGGCGAGGGTAGAACGGGGCTGATACCGGTCACAGGGGTACGAACCGGGAACAGCACGGAGAACCACCGTGAAACCTAAGGATCGCTCCGATCCTGCGCCATCTACAGCTGTCACGCATCCGTGAACACGCCCTCAGACATCTGTCTGAAAGGCCGGTCGGCGGGTGCGAGAATGGGGCCCGTGAAGGGCGATTACCAGGAGCTGGTGGACGAGATCTCGGCGCTGCTCGGCGCCCCGGCGACCCTGGAGAACCGTGACTTCGGGCTGATCGCCTTCGGCGCCCACGACAGCGACGACGACAGCGCCATGGACCCGGTCCGCACCCGCTCGATCCTCACCCGGAGGTCGACCCCGGCGGTCCGCGCCTGGTTCGAGGGCTTCGGCATCACCCGCGCGACCGGCCCCGTCCGCATCCCGGCGGCGCCCGACGCGGGCGTCTTCCGCGACCGGATCTGCCTCCCGGTACGCCATCGGGGTGTCGTCCTCGGCTACGTCTGGCTCCTGGACGCCGAGCCCGGCCCCTCGCACGAGCAGCTCACGGCCGCGATGGAGGTCGCCGCCCGGATCGGCGAGCTCCTCGCCGACGAGGAGCGGGCCGGCGCCGACCTCTCCCGCGAGCTGCGGGCCGCCCTGACGGCGGAGCGCGGCTGGCAGTACGACATGGCCGTCGCCGCCCTCCGTACGGCCCTGGGCCCGGACGCGGAGGGACTGCACGCCCTGGTCTGCGTCGCCCCCTGGACCGGCGAGGACTCTCCCTCCCCGCGTACGGTCCCCGGCGCCGCCGCCCTCTGCGCCCTCCCGTGGCGCGGCCCGGCCGCCCCGTACGCGACCGCAGCCGGCCCCGCCTCCGGCGGCCCGGCCGGGGACGCCCGCCCCGGCCCGCCGCGGGCGCTCGCCGTGCTGGTGCGGCTCCGCTCCGCCGACAACCTCTCCCCCGCCACCACCGCCGCCGAACGGCTGCGCGGACCGGCCGGTCCGGCGGCCGTCGCCGGGATCGCCGACCCCCGCCGGGGGCTCGGGGACCTCGACCACTGCTGGCACGAGGCGACCGCCGCCGCCCGCGCCGCACACGCCCAGCCCCGGCTCGGCCCGCTCGCCCACTGGTCCGGTCTCGGCGCGTACCGGCTGCTCACCGCCCTCCCCCAGGCCGAGCCGGATCCGGCGGTACGCGCCCTGCTCGGCCCCGCGCACACGGAACTGGCCCGCACCGCCGAGGTGTTCCTCGACCACGCGGGCCAGGCGGGCCGCACCGCGGCGGCCCTGGGCATCCACCGGCAGACGCTCTACTACCGCCTCTCCCGCGTCGAACAGCTCACCGGCCTCGACCTGGACACCGGCGAGGACCGCCTGCTCCTCCACATGGCCCTCAAGACGGCCCGGCTGTGAGCCGCCCGCCGTCGCGGCGGGGAAAGCACCGTACCCGGGTGAGGGACGCCCGTGCGGAACGGTCGTCTCTCACCCGGGTACGGAGGGAGTGCCCGGGGATCCGCGTCAGATCAGGTTGACCGAGCGGGCCGAGGTGGCGCCGATCTCCGTGGAGATCTCCGCGATGACGGGCGCCGGGACGGTGTCGTCGACGGTGAGCACGACGAGCGCCTCGCCGCCCTCCTCCGTACGGGAGACCTGCATGCCCGCGATGTTCAGACCGGCCTCGCCGAGGATCCGGCCGACGGTGCCGACGACGCCGGGACGGTCCTCGTACCGCAGCACGACCATGTGGTCGGCGAGGGCGAGGTCCACGTCGTAGTCGCCGACGGCGACGATCTTCTGGAGGTGCTTGGGGCCGGCCAGGGTGCCGGAGACCGACACCTCCTCGCCGCCGGAGAGCGTGCCGCGCACGGTGACCACGTTGCGGTGGTCGGGCGACTCGGAGCTGGTGGTGAGGCGGACCTCGACACCGCGCTCCTGCGCGAAGAGCGGCGCGTTGACGTACGAGACGGTCTCGTCGACGACGTCCTCGAACACGCCCTTGAGCGCGGAGAGTTCGAGCACCTTGACGTCGTGCTGGGTGATCTCGCCGTACACCTCGACGTCGAGGCGGGCCGCGACCTCGCCCGCGAGGGCGGTGAAGATGCGGCCGAGCTTCTCGGCGAGCGGCAGACCCGGCTTCACGTCCTCGGCGATGACGCCGCCCTGGACGTTCACCGCGTCCGGGACCAGCTCGCCGGCCAGCGCGAGGCGCACCGACTTGGCGACGGCGATGCCGGCCTTCTCCTGGGCCTCGTCGGTGGAGGCGCCGAGGTGCGGGGTGCAGACGACCTGGTCGAGCTCGAAGAGCGGGGAGTCCGTGCAGGGCTCCTTCGCGTACACGTCGAGGCCGGCGCCGGCGACGCGGCCCTCCTTGAGGGCCGAGTAGAGCGCGGCCTCGTCGACGATCCCGCCGCGGGCGGCGTTGACGATGCGGACGCTCGGCTTGACCTTGTGCAGCGCCTCGTCACCGATGAGACCGACGGTCTCGGGGGTCTTCGGCAGGTGGACGGTGATGAAGTCGGCGACCTCCAGGAGCTCGTCCAGGGCCAGCAGCTTCACCCCCATCTGGGCGGCGCGGGCCGGCTGCACGTAGGGGTCGTACGCGACGATCTTCATGCCGAAGGCGGACATCCGCTGGGCGACCAGGACGCCGATGCGGCCGAGGCCGACGACGCCGAGGGTCTTCTCGCTGAGCTCGACGCCGGTGTACTTGGAGCGCTTCCACTCGCCGTTCTTCAGCGCGGTGTTGGCCTGCGGGATGTTGCGCGCGGTGGCGACGAGCAGGCCGCACGCGAGCTCGGCCGCGGTGACGATGTTGGAGGTCGGGGCGTTCACGACCATCACGCCGGCCTTGGTGGCGGCGGAGACGTCCACGTTGTCCAGGCCGACGCCGGCGCGGGCGACGACCCGCAGCTTCTTGGCGGCGGCGATGGCCTCCGCGTCGACCTTGGTGGCCGAGCGGACGAGGATGGCGTCGACGTCGGCGATCGCGGGGAGCAGCTGGGCGCGGTCGGCGCCGTCACAGTGCCGGATCTCGAAGTCAGGGCCCAGGGCGTCGACGGTGGCGGGCGACAGCTCTTCAGCGATGAGTACGACAGGTTTCGAGCTCACGTGAGTCCTCACAGTGGCAGTGCGGACGGCCGTCCCGACGGCCGCAGGCGGTGGAGGGGGCTTGCCGCGTGGAAGCGCACGACGCTGTGGGCCAGACGCGATGTTGTTGAGCAGTGTAGTGCCGCATCGGCGCACGTCGTACGCCTCGTTGGAAGGATCACCCGTCCGTGGTTGGACGGGGTGTCCAAGGAAGTGGCACGGGGCCGGACAGCGTGTCCGGCCCCGTGCCGAGGGGCTTACGCCTCCTCGTCGTTCACCCAGCTCATGAGCTTGCGCAGCTCCTTGCCGGTGGTCTCCAGGAGGTGCTTCTCGTCCTGGGTCTTGTACTCGTTGTACTTCTTCAGACCGCCGTGGTACTCGTCCATCCAGTTCTTGGCGAAGGTGCCGTCCTGGATCTCGGTGAGGACCTTCTTCATCTCGGCCTTGGTGTCGGCGGTGATGACGCGCGGGCCGGTGATGTAGTCGCCCCACTCGGCGGTCTCGGAGACGGACCAGCGCATCTTCTCCAGGCCGCCCTCGTACATGAGGTCGACGATGAGCTTCAGCTCGTGGAGGCACTCGAAGTAGGCGATCTCCGGCTGGTAGCCGGCCTCGACCAGGGTCTCGAAACCGGCCTTGACCAGGGCGGAGGCGCCACCGCAGAGGACGGCCTGCTCGCCGAAGAGGTCGGTCTCGGTCTCCTCGGTGAAGGTGGTCTTGATGACGCCGGCGCGGGTGCCGCCGATGGCCTTGGCGTAGGAGAGGGCGAGCGCGAAGGCGTTGCCGGTGGCGTCCTGCTCGACGGCGGCGATCGCGGGGACGCCGCGGCCCTCCTCGTACTGGCGGCGGACCAGGTGGCCCGGGCCCTTCGGGGCGACCAGGGCGACGTCGACGCCGGCCGGGGGCTTGATGAAGCCGAAGCGGACGTTGAAGCCGTGGGCGAAGAACAGCGCGTCGCCGTCCTTCAGGTTCGGGGCGATGGACTCCTCGTAGACCTTGGCCTGGATCGGGTCCGGGATCAGGATCATGATGAGGTCGGCCTCGGCCGCCGCCTCGGCGGGGGTGACCACGCGCAGGCCCTGCTCCTCGGCCTTGGCCTTGGACTTGGAGCCCTCGTGCAGACCGACGCGGACGTCGACACCCGAGTCGCGGAGCGACAGCGCGTGGGCGTGGCCCTGGCTGCCGTAACCGATCACCGCGACCTTGCGGCCCTGGATGATCGAGAGGTCGGCGTCGGCGTCGTAGAACAGCTCGGCCACTGGAATTCTCCTTGAGGTGCTGGTGTTGCGTCCCACCGTACGGCGGGGAGCGGAAGGAAGGTTGAGGGGTCTCGTCAGGCGGACCGCGGGTCGGACCGGCGGTCAGCCCCCGTGGACGGTACGGAGCGTCACGCGCTGCGGTCGAGTGCCCGCAGGGACCGGTCGGTGATGGACCGGGCGCCACGCCCTATGGCGATGGTGCCCGACTGGACGAGCTCCTTGATGCCGAACTGCTCCAGCATCTTGAGCATGGCGTCCAGCTTGTCGCTCGAACCGGTGGCCTCGATGGTGACGGCCTCGGGCGAGACGTCGACGGTCTTGGCGCGGAACAGCTTGACGATCTCGACGATCTGGGAGCGGGTCTCGTTGTCGGCGCGGACCTTCACCAGGACGAGCTCGCGCTGGATCGCGGCGCTGGGCTCGAGTTCGACGATCTTCAGGACGTTGACCAGCTTGTTGAGCTGCTTGGTCACCTGCTCCAGGGGCAGGGACTCGACGTTGACCACGATGGTGATGCGGCTGATGTCGGGGTGCTCGGTGATGCCGACGGCGAGCGAGTCGATGTTGAAACCGCGACGGGAGAACAGGGCGGCGATCCGGGCGAGGATGCCGGGCGTGTTCTCGACGAGGACGGAGAGCGTGTGCTTGGTCATGGTGTGTGGGCCTCTTCCCTGTGGCTCGTCGCTGCTCAGTCGTCTTCGCCGTCGCCGAAGTCGGGGCGGACGCCCCGCGCGGCCATGACCTCGTCGTTGGAGGTGCCGGCGGCGACCATCGGCCAGACCTGGGCGTCCTCGTGGACGATGAAGTCGATGACGACGGGCCGGTCGTTGATGGCGTTGGCCTCGGCGATGACCTTGTCGAGGTCGTCCGGGGACTCGCAGCGCAGGGCGACGCAGCCCATGGCCTCGGACAGCTTCACGAAGTCCGGGACGCGGGTGCCCTTGGCCTCCGGGTTGACGTCGTCCGGGCCGGAGTGCAGGACGGTGTTGGAGTAGCGCTGGTTGTAGAAGAGGGTCTGCCACTGGCGGACCATCCCGAGGGCGCCGTTGTTGATGATGGCGACCTTGATCGGGATGTTGTTCAGGGCGCAGGTGGTGAGCTCCTGGTTGGTCATCTGGAAGCAGCCGTCGCCGTCGATGGCCCAGACCGCGCGGTCGGGCCGGCCGGCCTTGGCGCCCATGGCGGCCGGGACGGCGTAGCCCATGGTTCCCAGGCCGCCGGAGTTCAGCCAGGTGGCCGGCTTCTCGTAGTCGATGAAGTGGGCGGCCCACATCTGGTGCTGGCCGACGCCCGCGGTGAAGATCGTGCCCTCGGGGGCGAGCTTGCCGATGCGCTGGATGACCTGCTGCGGGGAGAGGCTGCCGTCCTCCGGCAGGTCGTACCCGAGCGGGTAGGTCTCGCGCCAGCGGTTCAGGTCGGCCCACCAGGCGGAGTAGTCGCCCTGGTTGCCCTCGCTGTGCTCGGCCTGGACGGCCTGGACCAGGTCGGCGATGACCTCGCGGGCGTCACCGACGATCGGGACGTCGACGGCGCGGTTCTTGCCGATCTCGGCCGGGTCGATGTCCGCGTGGACGATCTTGGCGTACGGGGCGAAGCTGTCCAGCTTGCCGGTGACGCGGTCGTCGAAGCGGGCGCCGAGGGCGACGATCAGGTCGGCCTTCTGGAGCGCGGTGACGGCGGTGACGGCGCCGTGCATGCCGGGCATGCCGACGTGCAGCGGGTGGCTGTCGGGGAAGGCGCCGAGGGCCATCAGCGTGGTGGTGACCGGGGCGCCGGTCAGCTCGGCCAGGACCTTCAGCTCGGCCGTGGCGCCCGACTTGATGACACCGCCGCCGACGTAGAGGACCGGGCGCTTGGCCGCGGCGATGAGCTTCGCGGCCTCGCGGATCTGCTTGGCGTGCGGCTTGGTCACCGGGCGGTAGCCGGGCAGGTCGGTCTGCGGCGGCCAGGAGAAGGTGGTCTTCGCCTGGAGGGCGTCCTTGGCGATGTCGACCAGGACCGGGCCGGGACGGCCGGTGGAGGCGATGTGGAAGGCCTCGGCGATGGTCTTCGCGATGTCCTCGGCCTTGGTGACCAGGAAGTTGTGCTTGGTGACCGGCATGGTGATGCCGACGATGTCCGCCTCCTGGAAGGCGTCGGTGCCGATCGCCTTGGAGGCGACCTGCCCGGTGATCGCGACCAGCGGGACGGAGTCCATGTGGGCGTCGGCGATCGGGGTGACCAGGTTGGTCGCGCCGGGACCGGAGGTCGCCATGCAGACGCCGACCTTGCCGGTGGCCTGGGCGTAGCCGGTGGCCGCGTGGCCGGCGCCCTGCTCGTGGCGGACCAGGATGTGGCGGACCTTGGTGCTGTCCATCATCGGGTCGTACGCGGGGAGGATGCAGCCGCCCGGAATGCCGAAGACGGTGTCCGCTCCCACCTCTTCGAGAGAACGGATGAGGGACTGCGCACCCGTGACGTGCTCGACGGTGGTGGCGGGCGTCGCGCCGCTGCGGGGCCGCGGCTGCGGATGGTGCCCGGTGGCCTGGTCGGTCATCAGCATCTCTTCTCGAAGCAGAGGGTTTTTTGCGAGGTGTTTTACGAGGTTTTGCGTGGACTTCGGAGAGAACCGGTGCAACAAAAAACCCCTCGTGCCGGAAGGCAAGCGAGGGGAGCGCGTCGGGTGGTTCTCAGCGGGCCTGTGGGGGCCCTGCCTCAGCCGACGCGCTGTCCAAGTACGAGAATTCGGGTGCGCATGGCACTGACCCTCCCTCTCGGGCCTCGCCACTGTCAAGTGGGTGGGACGCGCGTCTCATCATGTGAGCGGATCGGGGGACGGTTTCCGCCGCGTCTCCCGGCCCGTCCCCGCGGGTACGGAGACGGTCCCGGGCAGCGGATAGTCGCCCCGGACGAGCGCCCGGCGGAGCCGGTACTCGTCGAGCGGGCCCGAGAACGCCATGCCCTGCGCGTGCCGGCAGCCCATCGCCCGCAGGGCCAGTACCTGCTCGGGGACGTCGACGCCCTCGGCGACGGTCTGCATGCCCAGCTCCCCGGCGATCCGGAGCACTCCACTGGTGATCTTGCGGAGCCGGGCGGATTCGACCACGCCTTCGACGAGACCTCTGTCCAGCTTCAGTATGTCGACCGGGAGTCGTCTGAGGGCGTGAACGGCCACGTGTCCGCTGCCGAATCCGTCCAGGGCGATCCGCACGCCGAGCCGGCGCAGTGCGACCAGGCGCTGCTCCAGCTCGTCGAGGGGGATCCGGTGGTCGGTGTCGGCCAGCTCGATGACGAGCGAGCCGGACGGCAGCCCGTGGCGGGCCAGGAGCGCCTCGACGGTGCCGAGCGGGACCGAGCGGTCGAGGAGGCGGCGGGCGGCCAGCCGGATGGTCACCGGGGTGCGGTGGCCGCTGCCGGCCCGCTCGGCGGCCTGCTCGACGGCCTCCTCCAGGAGCCAGCGGCCCAGCTCGGCGGTGCGCTCGCCGTCGTCGGCGACCCGCAGGTACTCCGCCGGGGTGAAGAGGATGCCCTGGGCGGAGCGCCAGCGGGCCTGGGCGCTGACTCCGGAGATCCGGCCGGTGGAGAGGTCCACGACGGGCTGGTGGAGGAGCGCGAACTCGCCGTCGTGGAGCGCGCTGCGCAGCCGGGCGGCGAGTTCGGTGCGCCGGACGACCTCGGCCTGCATCTGGGGCACGTACAGCTCGACGCGGTCCTTGCCGCCGGCCTTGGCCCGGTACATGGCGAGATCGGCGTTGCGCAGCAGGTCCCCGGCGCCGATGCCGGGCTCGGCGAAGGCGACGCCGATGGAGGCGGCGACCCTGACCTCGGTGCCCCCGTCGACGCGGTAGGGGCGGGAGAGGGTCTGCCGGAGCCGGTCGGCGATCTCCTGGACCTGGGTCTCACGGGCGGGGCGGTCGTGCAGCCCGTCGCCGAGGATGAGGGCGGCGAACTCGTCGCCGCCGAGCCGGGCGGCCGTGTCCCCGGACCGTACGGCCTCCTGGAGGCGGCGGGCGGCCTGCACGAGGAGGTCGTCCCCGGCCTGGTGGCCGAGCCGGTCGTTGACCGCCTTGAAGCCGTCGAGGTCGATGAAGAGCACGGCGGTGCCGGCGTCGGAGGCGCGGCGGCCGCCGAGGGCCTGTCCGACCCTGCGGGTGAAGAGCGCGCGGTTGGGCAGGTCGGTGAGCGGGTCGTGCTCGGCGTTGTGCTGCAACTGGGCCTGGAGTCTGACCCGTTCGGTCACGTCACGGCTGTTGAAGATCAGGCCGCCCTGGTGCCGGTTGACCGTGGACTCGACGTTGAGCCACTCTCCCCCGGCACCCCCGTGGCCGGAGCGGAAGCGGCACTCGATGCGGGTGGTGGGCTCCTCGGCGGGCGAGGCGGCGAGGAAGCGGCGCACTTCGTGGACGACGGCGCCGAGGTCCTCGGGGTGGATCAGCGAGGCCAGCTCGGAGCCGATCAGCTCCTCTGCGTCCCGCCCGTACACCCCGCTGGCGGCGGGGCTGACGTACCGCAGGACGCCGCTGGGCGCGGCGATCATGATGACGTCGCTGGAGCCCTGCACGAGTGACCTGAAGTGGTTCTCCTTCTGGGCCAGTTCGTGGGTGAGGGCGATGTTGTCGATGAGCATGATGCCCTGGCGGACGACGAGCGCGAGGACCACGCCGCAGCCGGTGAGGACGACCACGCGGTCGATCCGGCGGCCCTCGACCACGTTGTAGAGGATGCCGAGGGTGCAGACGGCGGCGGCGAGGTACGGCGTGAGGGCGGCGAGCGAGCCGGCGATGGGCCGGCTGGGCAGCCCCGGGCCCCTGACGGGGGCGGCCTCCGGCGGGCGGCGGACGCCCCAGGGGGCGTAGGCGAGCAGCAGGGAGCCGGCGAACCATCCGGCGTCGAGCAGCTGGCCCGAGACGTAGTTGGCGCGCAGCAGCGGCGAGGTGAAGAGGGCGTCGCAGAGCACGGTGAGGGCGAGCGCGGCGATGGCGGTGTTGACCGCCGAGCGGTTCGCCTGGGAGCGCCGGAAGTGGAGCGCGAGGACCATGCTGACGAGCACGATGTCGAGCAGCGGGTACGCGAGCGACAGCGCGGCCTGGGCCACGGACTCGCCCTGGAAGTGGGCGGTGTGGGCGAGGGCGAGGCTCCAGGAGAGGGTCAGCAGGGACCCGGCGATGAGCCAGGCGTCGAGCCCCAGGCAGACCCAGCCGGCCCGGGTGACGGGCTTCTTGGCGAGGACGAGGAGGCCGACGATGGCGGGCGGGGCGAAGAGTAAGAAGAACAGGTCGGCGACGGAGGACTCGGGGACCTCCTGGCCGCGCACGACCTCGTACCAGCCCCAGACGGCGTTGCCGGTGCCGGCCATGAAGGACGAGAAGGCGAAGAGGAGCCAGGCGGGGCGGGTGCCGCCGCGCTCGGTCCTGGCGTAGAGGAAGCAGGAGACGGCGGCGGTGAAGGCCGCGACGCTGAGACCGAAGTCGCCCATGACGAGGGCGAGTCGGGGTGAGCCCCAGCCGAGGGCGGCGCCGGTGGTGTAACCGGCGCAGACGAGACCGAGGGCGATCTGGGCGAGGAGCGAGCCGGCCCAGGAGGCCGGTCGCGGCGGCCCGGGCGCGGTCTCTCCGGCGCCGGGCAGGGCGGGGCCGGCCGGGGCGGCTTCGCGCCGGACGACCGCGGTCGCGCCGGTACCGGTCACCCGGTCCTCCCGCCCCTCGCCGTGACCGAAGCCCCCGCCCTCACCGTCCGCCCCGCCGAAGGCGTGCGGGGCCGTGAGGTCGCGCGGGGCGCCACCGCGCGGCGCGCGCTCACGTCGGGCGCCGGACCGGTCGGCACCGCCGGCCGCGCCGTCGCGCGGGGTGGGGAGGCCGGGGCTCGCGGGTGTCGTGGCACGCGCGCCGGGGGCGCGGGTGTACGGCTCCGTGACGGCCCGGCGGGGCCGGGCCGGGTCGGGCGAGGCCGGGCCGGGCACGGCCGGCTCGCACGCCGGGAGGGCATCGGCCTGACCCGGCGCCTCGGTGCCGCGGTCGGACAGGTCGGCGGGATCGGTGTGCGGGGGTGCGCCCTCCAGGCGCTCCGCGCGGTGGGGCGCGGCCTGGTCCGGCACCGGACGCACGAGACCGGCCGCGAGGCGGGGGAGGTCGGCCGACGGCGTCGCCGCACGGAACCGCCGGTCCTCCGGCCGTGCTTCACCGGTAGCCCCCCTCGGATTCTGATGGCCCGTCACTTCGCTCCCCGGCGTCAGCCCGTACACGACGCAGTCCCCCGATCCGGGACGATACACCAGAACCGTCACTCAGGGACAGGGTCGCAGTACTCTCCGTGACGGCCAGGGGGCTTGCGGGCGGCGCGCGAGGGGGCGCGCACCGCCGGGCGGCCTCAGGTGGTGCGGAGCACGTTCACGAGCTCCTCCCCCGCCGCGAACCGTCCGACCTGCCCCGCGATCAGCCGCTTCGCCCGGGGCATGAACGCCGAGGTGGATCCGCCGACGTGGGGGGTGACGAGAACACCGGGAGCGTGCCACAGCGGGTGCCCGGCCGGCAGCGGTTCCGGGTCGGTGACGTCCAGGGCCGCCGTGATCCGCCCGGTCTCCACCTCCTTGAGCAGGGCGTTCGTGTCGACCACCGGCCCGCGGGCGACGTTGACGAGCAGCGCCCCGTCCTTCATCCGGGCGAGGAAGCCCGCGTCGGCGAGGTGCGTGGTCTCCGGGGTGAGCGGGGTGGAGAGCACCACCACGTCGGCCTCCGGCAGCAGGGCGGGCAGGTCGGTCAGGGCGTGCACGGGGCCGCGAGCCGTGGTGCGCGCGGAGCGCGCGACGCGCGCCACCCGCGCGCACTCGAAGGGCGCGAGCCGGTCCTCGATCGCCGAGCCGATCGATCCGTACCCGACGATCAGGACGGACTTGTCGGCGAGCGCCGGGTAGAAACCGTCCCGCCACTCCTCGGCGTCCTGGCCGCGCACGAAGCCGGGGATACCGCGCAGGGAGGCGAGGATCAGGGCCAGGGTGAGTTCGGCGGTGCTGGCCTCGTGGACGCCCTTGGCGTTGCAGACCGAGACGCCGGGGACGAGCGATCCGAGCCCGGGGACGACGTGGTCGATGCCGGCGGAGAGGGTCTGGACGACGCGCAGCGAGGTCATCGCGGCGAGCGGCCGTACGGCGATCGCGGAGCCCTTCATGTACGGGACGACGTAGAAGGAGCAGTCGGCCGGGTCGGCCGGGAAGTCGGCTCCGCCGTCCCAGAAACGGTAGTTCAGCCCCGACTCGCCCGGATCGGGCAGCCCGTCGATCTCGTCGGCGGGGATCGGAAGCCACACGTCAGCGGTGGTGGGTGCGAGTGTCATGACCGGGAGGCTATGCGAAGAACCCCGCGCGCCATTGGTTACTTTGGGGGGCGGCACAAGGAGGGGTAGCGGCACGTGGAGCGCAGGACTATCGGGGCGACGGCGCTCGACGTGGGGGCCATCGGCCTCGGCTGCATGCCGATGAACTGGGCCTACGACCGGTCGCAGCAGCGGGGCGACCGCTCGCTGCGGGCCGTGCACGCGGCGCTGGACGCCGGGGTGAGCCTGCTGGACACCGCCGACATGTACGGCCCTTTCACCAATGAGCTGTTGCTGGGGCGGGTGCTGAAGGAGCGCCGGGCGGACGTCTTCGTGTCGACCAAGTGCGGGCTGCTGGTCGGCGACGGGCACATGGTCGCCGACGGACGGCCGGAGTACGTGCGCCGGGCCTGCGACGCCTCCCTGCGGCGGCTCCAGACGGACGTCCTCGACCTGTATCTGCTGCACCGCGCCGATCCCGAGGTGCCGGTGGAGGAGACCTGGGGCGCGATGGCGGGGCTGGTGGCCGCGGGCAAGGTGCGGGCGCTCGGGCTGAGCGCGGTCGGCGTGCGGCGGACCCGGCGTTCGCGGACCGGCGATCTGTACGAGGGAACGATCCGTCAGCTGTCCCGGGTGCAGCAGGTGTTCCCGGTGGCGGCGGTCCAGGCCGAGCTGTCGGTGTGGGCGCCGGAGGCCCTGGCGCGGCTGCTGCCCTGGTGCGTGGATCGCGGGGTCGGGATGCTCGCTGCGATGCCGCTGGGCAGCGGTTACCTGACCGGCACGCTGACACCGGGCGGCGGCTTCGAGCCGGACGACCCGCGGGCCCGGCACCCGCGCTTCACGGCGGAGATGATGGCGGCGAACCAGCCGCTGGTGGCCGGGCTGCGGCGGGTGGCGGCGCGGCACGGCGAGGGGGTCACCGCGGCGCAGGTGGCGCTGGCGTGGGTGCTCGCGCAGGGGCGGCACGTGGTGCCGGTGCCGGGGACGAAGCGGGAGCGGTGGGCGGTGGAGAACGCCGGGGCGGCGGGGCTGCGGCTCGGCGACGGCGACCTGGCCGAGCTCGCGGCGCTGCCCGCGGCCCGGGAGTCCTGGGACCAGCGGGACTGACACCGCTGCGACCCGCGGTTCCGGGGAAGATCCGAGAAAGTCGGCCGGAGGCGGGAACGCGATCGGGGCGAGCGGTGTATCAAGGGTGGAAGGGATGCCGCTCGACCTCTCGAACCGTCGAAGGGACCGGATCATGAGCCGTCCTGCAGTACTGAAGGCCGTGGGGGCCGTCGCCGCGCTGGTGTTCGCGGCGGGCTGTTCCTCGGGCGGTGACGCCGGCTCCCGGGGCACGTCGCCGCCGCCGGGCTCGCCCCCGTCCTCCTCCGCCGGCTCCCCCGCCTCCTCCTCGCCCGCGAGCCCCGCGGGTGAGGGGCGGGTGACGGTGGCGGGGACGCTCACCGAGGGGCTGCGTTCGCCGTGGGGGCTCGCCGCGCTGCCGGGCGGTGACCTGCTGGTCTCCTCGCGGGACGACCGGACCGTCACACGGGTGGACGTGCGGAGCGGGGCGAAGACCTCGCTGGGCGAGGTGCCCGGGGTGGTCCCCGGCGGCGAGGGCGGGCTGATGGGCCTCGCGGTGCGGGACGGGTGGGTGTACGCGTACCTGACCGCCGAGTCGGACAACCGGATCGTGCGGATGCGGTACGGCGGCGGGGCGGGCGACCGGCTGGGGGCGGCGGAGCCGGTGCTGACCGGCATCCCCAAGGGCACGATCCACAACGGCGGGCGGATCGCCTTCGGACCGGACGGGATGCTGTACGCGGGGACGGGCGAGACGGGGGAGACGGGGCTCGCGCAGGACAAGGAGTCGCTGGGCGGGAAGATCCTGCGGATGACCCCGGAGGGGAAGCCGGCGCCGGGCAATCCCTTCGCGGACTCGGTGGTCTACTCGTACGGCCATCGGAACGTGCAGGGGATCACCTGGGACGCCCAGGGGCGCCTGTGGGCGGCCGAGTTCGGGCAGAACACCTGGGACGAGCTGAATCTGGTCGAGCCGGGGAAGAACTACGGCTGGCCGGAGGCGGAGGGGCGGGCCGGCGAGGCGCGGTTCGTGGACCCGGTGGCGCAGTGGCCGACCTCGGAGGCCTCGCCGAGCGGGATCGCCTTCGCCCGCGGCGCGGTGTGGATGGCGGGGCTGCGGGGCGAGCGGTTGTGGCGGATCCCGCTGTCGGGTGCGGAGCGGTCCGGGGAGCCGGAGGCGTTCCTGGCCGGGGAGCACGGCCGGCTGCGCACCGTCCTCGCGGACGGTGCCGGGCGGCTGTGGCTGGTGACGAGCGAGACCGACGGCCGGGGCACACCGGAGGCGGGGGACGACCGGATCCTGCGGCTCGACGTGAGATGACGGCCCGGCCCCGGTCCGGCTCGCGGCCGGGCGTGGGGCGGGGCGGGTCAGCGGGGGGTGTCGAGGAGGTGGAGGCGGTGGGCCATCGCGGCGGCCTCACCGCGGCCGGAGACGCCGAGCTTGGCGAGGATGTTGGAGACGTGGACGCTGGCGGTCTTCGGTGAGATGAACAGTTCCTCGGCGATCTGCCGGTTGGTGCGGCCGGCGGCGACCAGGCGCAGGACGTCCTGTTCGCGAGGGGTCAGGCCGAAGGCGTCGGCCTGCGGCTCCGGCTCGGGGGCGGCGGCCGGGTCCGCGGTGAGGGGGATGCGGGCGCGGGCTGCGAGGAGTTCGACGTCCTCGCGGAGCGGACGGGCGCCGAGGGCGAGGGCCGTGGTGTGGGCCTGCCGGAGCAGGGTCGTGGCCTCCTCGCGCCGGCCGCCCTCGGTGAGGAGGGCGTCGGCGAGCCGGTGGCGGGCACGGGCCAGCGGGTAGGGCTGGTCGAGCGGGGTCCACGCGTCGACGGTCTCGGCCCAGCGGTCGGAGGTCTCGCGGCCCTCGGCGCGGGCCAGTTCCTGGGAGACCTGGGTGGCGTGGGCGGCCCAGACGGGGGCGGGGGCGGCGAGGGCGCGGACGCAGCGGCGGACGGTGGCCAGCGCCTCGGCGCGGCCCTCCTCGGCGGCGGGCAGGCCGCGGCTGTCGGCCTCGGCGGTCACGGCGACGAGGACGAGGGGCCAGCCGTAGCGGTGGGTGCCGGGTGGGAAGCCGCCCTCGGCGGCGGCGGCGAGCCGGGCGCGGACGTCGGCGAGGCGGCCCTCGGCGGCGGCCGCGGCGGCGTCGATGCCGGCCAGCGGAAGGGTGTACTGCGGGATCGGGTCCCGGGTGCCGTAGACGGCGCGGGCCTGGTCGAGGTGGCGGGCGGCGGTGGCGGTCTCGCCGCGGGCGACGGCGATCTGGGCGAGCCGGAGGTGGGCGGAGCCGCGGGGCTTGGTGCTGGTGGCGGAGGCGAGGAGGCGTTCGGCCTCGGCGCGGGACTCGTCCCAGCGGCCGAGGGAGTAGAGGGACTCGGCCTTGTTGCCGCGGATCCAGCCGTCGGACTCGGCCAGGCCGCGGGCGCGGGTGAGTGCGAGTCCCGCGTCGGAGAGTTCGACCGCCTCGGCGGAGCGGCCGAGGGACTCCAGCGCGGAGACAAGGTTGATGTGAGCGCGGGCGGCCTCGTGGAACTGGCCGAGGGCGGTGGTGCGTTCGCGGACAGCGTGCATCTCCGCGAGGCCGGACTCGCGTTCGCCCGCGGCGACCATGATGGTGCCGAGGGTGAGGCGGGCGCTGAGTTCGGTCGCCTCGGCCTTGACCAGGCGGGCGTACTCGACGGCGCGTTCGGCGGCGGCGAGCGAGTCGGGGCCGGGGTCGCGGAGCATGCCCCAGCCGGCGGCGCCGGCGAGGACGGTGGCGTGGACCGCGGACGGCGGGAGGCCCTTGACGAGCTCCTGCGCGCGGGCGATCTCGGCCCAGCCGTCGCCCCGGCCGAGATTGGACTGGAGCTTGGCCTTCTCGGTCCAGAACCAGGCGGCGCGCAGCGGGTCGTGCTCGTCGTCCTCGAGGAGGCGGAGCGCCATCTTGCCGATCTTGAGGGCGCGTTCGCGCTCACCGCAGAGGCGGGCGGCGACGGCGGCCTCGGCGAGCAGGTCGAGCTGGCGCAGCGGGGTGGTCTCGGGGTCGCAGCCGCAGGGCGGGTAGGACTCGGCGTAGTCCATGGGGCGCAGGCCGGCGCGGACCTCGGCGGGGGCCTCGTCCCAGAGCTCCATGGCCCGTTCGAGGAGGCGGAGCTGCTCGGCGTAGGCATGGCGCTTGCGGGTGGCGACGGAGGCGTCGAGGACGGCGGGGAGGGCCTTGGCGGGGTCGTGGGCGTGGTACCAGTACGTGGCCAGCCGGGTGGCCCGCTCGTCGGGGCGGACGAGGCCCGGGTCGGCCTCCAGTGCCTCGGCGTAGCGCCGGTTGAGGCGGGAGCGTTCACCGGGCAGCAGGTCGTCGCTGACGGCCTCGCGGACGAGCGAGTGACGGAAGCGGTAGCCGTCGCCGTCCGGGACGGCGAGGAGGAGGTTGGCGCCGACGGCGGCGCGCAGGGCCTCGATGAGGTCGTCCTCGGCGAGGCGGGAAACGGCGGCGAGGAGCCCGTGCTCGACGGTGGAGCCGCCTTCGGCGACGATCCGGGCGACCCGCTGGGCGTCCTCGGGGAGGGCCTCGACGCGGACCAGGAGGAGGTCGCGGAGGGAGTCGCTGAGCGGGGTGGCGCCGTCGCCGCAGGTCCGGGAGGCGACGAGTTCCTCGACGAAGAAGGCATTGCCGTCGGAGCGGTCGAAGATCTCCTCGACGAGGCCGGGCGCGGGTTCGGCGGCCAGGATGCCGGTGAGCTGGCGGTGCACCTCGGTGCGGGTGAAGCGGGGGAGCTCGATGCGGCGGATGGTGCGCATCCGGTCGAGCTCGGCGAGGAGGGGGCGGAGCGGGTGGCGGCGGTGGATGTCGTCGGCGCGGTAGGTGGCGACGACCACGATCCGGCCGCGGCGCAGGGTGCGCAGCAGATAGGTGAGCAGGTGGCGGGTGGAGGTGTCGGCCCAGTGGAGGTCTTCGAGGACGAGGACGAGGGTGCGGTCGGCGGCGAGCCGTTCCAGCAGGCGGACGGTGAGTTCGAAGAGGCGGGCGGTGGCGTCCTCGTCGCCCGCGTCGGTGGAGCCGGGGTCGCCGAGCTCGGGGAGGAGCCGCGCGAGCTCGCCCTCGTGGCCGTCGGCGGCGGCGGAGAGCTCCTCGGGGAGGCGGCGGCGCAGGGTGCGCAGGGCGGCGGAGAAGGGGGCGAAGGGGAGTCCGTCGGCGCCGAGCTCCACGCAGCCGCCGAGGGCGACGACGGCGCCGGTGGCGCAGGCGGCGTCGCGGAACTCCTCGACGAGGCGGGTCTTGCCGACACCGGCCTCGCCGGCGACGAGCAGGGCCTGGGGCTCTCCCGCGGTCGCGCGGGAGAGCGCCTCGGTGAGGGCGGTGAGTTCGCCGGCGCGGCCGACGAAGACGGGGCTGACGGACCTGTTCTCCACGGCGCCGAGCATCGCACAGGCGCCCCGCGGGTCACCCATACGGGGTCACGCGACCTGGGCGAATCGGTCCTTGCCGGCGGTCACCCGCCCCTCGGGTTCGTGGCGGCCGGCCCGGCGGGCGGCCTTGGCGGCGCGGGCGGCCTCGCGGCCGAGGCGCTGGGCGCCGGCCTCGCGGACCAGCTCGGCGTGGGCGGCGCGGTGGAGTTCGTACTCGAACATGGGGTGCTCCCTGGGCTTCGGTCTCGGTATCGCTCCTTGCGATGCCTCCACCTTCCTCGCCCAGCCGGTTCCGGGGCATCGGGCGAGTGCCGCATGTTCGCCGCACGGGGGGCCTTAGGGAGGTCCCGGGGGTGCCTTAGGGCGCCCCCGGGCCTCACTCGTACGGCGGCGAGGGCCCTAGGCGGATCGGGCGGCGCGCCATTCGGGGGCGAGGACGGACCAGACCTCGATGTCGACGCGGGTGCCGCGGTGGGTGTGGCTCTCGCGCAGGACGCCGTCCCTGGTCATGCCGAGCCGGCGGGCGACGGCGACGCTGGGCTCGTTCTTCGTGGAGACGAGCCATTCGAGGCGGTGGATGCCGCGCCGGTCGACGGCCCAGTCGATGAGGGTCCGGCAGGCTCGGGTGACCAGCCCGCGGCCGGCGGCGGCGGGCTCCAGCCAGCAGCCGACCTCGGCGTTGCCGGCGGCCACGTCCATGGTGCGGAACATGACGCCGCCGACCAGGGTCCCGTCGGCCCAGATGCCGTAGATGCGTCCGGCGTCGTTCGCGGTCTTCTCGGCGTACGAGCGGAGGAAGGCCCGGGCGGAGTCGAGGTCGTGGACGGCGTCGGCCAGGCCGATGTGGGTGCCGATGAACTCCCTGCCGCGGTCCATGTGGGCGAGGAACTCCTCCGCCTGCCAGGGTTCCAGGGGCCTCAGCTCGGCTCCGTCGTCACCCAGCGATATCGCGAACATCCTCGTGCTCCTCCGTCGTCGGTGCCGTCAGGCGCTGCCCGGGGATCTTCGCACGGACGTCCGCGGCGGCACGGGATTCCGGCGGCTCAATGCTGATCCGGGGCAGGATCCGGTCGAGGCTCCGGGGCAGCCACCAGTTGGCGCCGCCGAGCATGTGCATGAGGGCGGGGACGAGGAGGGTGCGCAGGACGAAGGCGTCGAGGGCGACGGCGGCGGCGAGGGCGATGCCGAACATCGCGATGACCCGGTCGCCGGAGAGGACGAAGGCGAGGAAGACCGCGATCATGATCACCGCGGCGGAGTTGATCACCCGGCTGGTCTCGGCGAGGCCGACCCGGACCGCCCGCCGGTTGTCGCCCGTCTCCAGCCATTCCTCGTACATCCGGCTGACCAGGAAGACCTGGTAGTCCATGGAGAGGCCGAAGAGGACCGAGACCATGATCACGGGCAGGAAGGGCTCGATCGGCCCCGCGCTGCCGAGGCCGAGGAGCTCGGCGCCCCAGCCCCACTGGAAGATCGCCACGACGATGCCGAAGGCCGCGGCGACGGCGGCGATGTTCATGGCGGCGGCCTTGAGCGGGATGCCGATGGAGCGGAAGGCGAGCAGCAGGAGCAGGCAACCGAGGGCGACGACGACTCCGACGAAGAGCGGCAGCTTGCCGACGATGATCTCGGCGAAGTCGTCGTACGAGGCGGTGATGCCGCCGACGTGGACATCGAGGGAGGTGCCGCTCTCCGCGGCCGGGATCACGTCGTGGCGGAGCCGGTCGACGAGCTCGCTGGTGGCCTCGGACTGCGGGGAGGAGTCGGGCACGACGGTGAGGACCGCGGTGTCCCCGGAGCCGTTGTAGGTGACCGGGGAGACGGAGGCGACCCCCTTGGTGGCGGCCAGCGCGTCCGGGAGCTGGTCGAGGGCGACCCGGTCGTCGGCGCCGTCGAGCCCGGCGACGAGGGTCAGCGGGCCGTTGACGCCCGGCCCGAAGCCGTCGGCGAGCAGGTCGTACGCCTGCCGGGTGGTGGCGGAGGCCGGGTTGTTGCCCTGGTCGGAGGTGCCGAGGTGGAGCGAGAGGGTGGGCAGCGCGAGGACCGTCATCACGACGGCGGCGACCGCGCCGAGGAGCTTGGGGTGGCGCTCGACGAAGGCCGACCAGCGGGCGGCGAAGCCCGTGGGCAGCTCGGGCTGCGGCCCGTGCTCCGCGAGCGCCCGGCGCTCGCGCCGGGAGAGGGCGCGCATGCCGATGAGGGAGAGCAGCGCGGGCAGCAGGGTGACCGAGGCGGCGACGGTGAGGACGACGGTGAGGGAGGCCGCCAGGGCGACTCCGTTGAGGAAGCTGAGCCGGAGGATGAGCATGCCGAGCAGGGCGATGCAGACGGTGGCGCCGGCGAAGACGACGGCCCTGCCGGTCGTGGCGACGGCGGTCTCGGCGGCCTCCGCGACGCCCAGACCGCGTTTCAGTCCCTTGCGGTGCCGGGTGACGATGAAGAGCGCGTAGTCGATGCCGACGCCGAGGCCGATGAGCATGCCGAGCATGGGCGCGAAGTCGGCGACGGTCATCACGTGCCCGAGGAGCACGATCCCGGAGTAGGCGATGCCGACGCTGACCAGGGCGGTCGCGATGGGCAGCAGGGAGGCGGCGAGGGAGCCGAAGGCGAGGAAGAGGACCACGGCGGCGACGGCCACCCCGACGGCCTCGGCGATGTGCCCGCCGGGCGCCTCGGTGAGGGCGACGGCGCTGCCGCCGAGCTCCACCTGAAGCCCGTCGGCCCCGGCGGCCTTCGCGGTGTCGACGAGGGCCTGCGCCTGGGAGACGGGGATGTCGTCGGCCTGCTCGTGGAAGGTCACGGTGGCGTAGGCGGTGTGCCCGTCCTCGCTCACCTGGCCGCGCGCGGCGCCGTCCCCGTACGGGGAGGTGACGGCGGCGACGCCGGGAAGCCCGGCGACCTTCTCCAGCATCGGCCCGACCCGCTCCTGGACGGCGTCGGCGCGGACGCTGCCGCGCTCGGTGTGCCAGACGATGGTGTCCGTGTCGCCGCCGAGCCCCTCGAAGCCGCGGTCGAGGAGTGCGGTGGCCCGCCCGGACTCGGTGCCGGGCACCTCGTAGTCGTTGGAGTACGCGCTGCCGGCGAAGGCGGCGGCGCCGCCGACTCCGACGAGGGCGAGGACCCACAGGAGGACGGCGACGAGGCGGTGCCGGATGAACCACCGTGCGATGGCTGCCAAAGGACGTGCTCCCTGCCTGGATCGGTGCTCGCGGCCCACTGTCGCAGCCAAACGTGATCGTTTGCCCGTTTCGTGTCGATCCTCACAGATCGCGTGGGGTCGCTCCCGCTGGTGAAGGTGCCGTCCACAAGGACGATCGACGTATCGAAGGACGACGGCCGGTTCGCAGAAGCGATGGTCGGCCTCTGTCGCCCACCGCCCGGTCCCCGCCACGGCAGCAACGCGGGCGTCCCCTCCCTACGCGCCTCGCGCCCGTCCGTCCGGCGCGGCGGAGGCGATCCGGAAGACGGTTCGGCTGCGCTTCCGCGAACATTCGTGGACTTCCGTGCGAGTGCGGGATCCGCCTCTGTCGGGCGGGGTTTCTCCGGTTGACCACGGTGGTGGCCGGACGGCAAGCTGACTTCCTGTCATTCACTGTGCCTTGGGGGAAAGTTGAGCAAGTCGGCACACCACATCGGGCCTGACTCCGCACCGGACCGCTATCGGTTGCTGCGTTCCATCGGACGCGGTGGGGAGGCGGTGCTCTATCTCGCCGAGATCGAGCTCGCGGGCGGTACCGAACCTGTCGTCGTCAAGGTCCTGGACTCCAAGACGACGATCACGCCGGAGATCTTCGAGCGGGTCAGCCGCAAGTGGAACGAGCAGGCCGAGCTGCTGCGGTTCGTCAGCCGTCCCGGCGTCGTCGGCGTGCGGGAGCACTTCCAGGGCTCGCCCATCCACGCGCCCGGCGAGTCCGCCACCCTCACCGGCCGGGCCCTCGTCCTCGTCATGAACCACGTCGACGGCCTCGATCTGCGCGACTGGCGCGCCGAGCGGACCCTGGCGACCCCCGCCGAGCGGCGCGAGGTCATGCGGACGCTCGAACAGCTCGCGGACGTCCTCGACTGGCTGCACTCCGGCAAGGCCACGCCGTCGGGGCGGACCGTCGTCCACGGCGACCTCTCGCCGGGCAACGTGATGGTCGACGAGCACGGCCAGGCCACCCTCGTCGACTTCGGCCTCAGCAAGCTGACCGCCGACCACCAGACCGCCGAGGTCTGGTTCACGCCCGGGTACGCGGCACCGGAGATCTTCGAGGGCAAGCGGACGCCGGCCACCGACCGGTACGCCTTCGGCGCCATCGCCTACTTCCTGCTGAGCGGCCAGTCCCCGCCGGCGACGCCCGAGCAGCTCGCGGCCGCCTTCGCCGGCGTCCCGCAGATCGCCGGGCTCCCCGCCGACCAGCGGAGGAAGGTCCTGGCCATCACGGCGGCCGACGCGGACAAGCGCCCGCTGTCGCTGTCGTCGTGGGTCAAGGAGGTCCGGCACGGGGTGGTCTCCACCACGACCACCTCCCGCCCGGCGACACCGCAGGACGCGGTCCCGCCCCGCCCGGCCGGCGCCCCGGCCGTGCCGCCGGTCCCGAAGGCCCCGCCGGTGGGGCCCCCGCCGACCGAGGCGCCGTCCGTGGCGCCCCAGGACGCCGCACCACAGGACTCCGCACCACAGGACGTCACGCCTCAGGACGCGGCACCCCAGGACTCCGCGCCGCAGCCCCCGGCGTCCCAGCCGCCGGCCCCCGCGCCCGCCCCGGTTCCGGCTCCCGCTCCCGCTCCCGCGGCTCCGGTGCCCGCCGACACCGCCCCGACGGGCTTCGGCGCGCCCGCGCCCGTCCCGGCCGCCCCGGCGGGCTACGACGCCGGGCAGGGCGCGTACGGGCCGCCGACCGCCGGCGTACCGACGTACGGCGGACCGGGCCACGGCGGCCAGGGGTACGGGCCGCCGACGGCCGGGATGTCCACCGTCGGCGGTCCGGGCGGGCCGACCGGCCCCCGGCCGCAGCGGTCGCCCGCACCGCGCAAGCGCCGCAAGGGCCCGCTGATCGGCGCCGTCGCCGGAGTCCTCCTGATCGCCGTCCTCGCGGTGGTCGGGATCCAGCTGCTCGGCGACCGCGACGCGAAGGACACGAAGAACAACCAGGCGGCCGGCGCGAGCTCCTCCGCCCCGGCCACCTCCGAGACGCCCACCGAGGAACCCACCACGGAGGCGCCCACGGAGGAACCGACGACGGAGCCGACCACCGAGTCGCCGAGCCCGGAACCGACCCCGGAGGAGCCGACCGCGAGCGGCACCCCGACCGTCGACCCCGGCTCCGTGCCGGACGCGACCGAGGCCGACCTGACCACCCTCGCCTCGGTCAGCGAGCCCGACAACTTCGAGGTCGGCAGCGCCAAGATCAACACCAAGGAGCACGGCTCCGCGCTGATCGGCGACTGCTACTACGGCGCCTATGTCGAGTACGACCTCAACCGGGAGTGGAAGACCTTCGAGTTCACGGCGGGCGTCGACGACGGCTCCAAGGTCGAGACCGCGCGGGTCGTGATCTCCGTCGACGACAAGCCGGCCCTCTTCAACGAGACCGTCCGGCTGGGCAAGCCGATCACCGAGACCCTGGACATCAGCGGTGCCCTGCGGCTGCGCCTGAAGATCGAGGAGACCTGCACGGACTCAGGCAACGGTGTGATCGCGGCCCCGATGCTGAAGCGCTGACCCGGATCGGGAACGGGAAGGGCCCCGCACCGGAATTCCGGTGCGGGGCCCTTCCCGTGCTCGTTCCCGAGACCGGGGTCAGCCCTCGCTGACGCCCAGCTTCTCCAGGATGAGGTCCTTGACCTTCGCCGCGTCGGCCTGGCCACGGGTGGCCTTCATGACCGCGCCGACCAGGGCGCCGACCGCCGCGACCTTGCCGCCGCGGATCTTGTCCGCGATGGCCGCGTTGCCCGCGATGGCCTCGTCGACGGCCGTGCCGAGCGCGCCGTCGTCGGAGACGACCTTCAGACCGCGCTTCTCGACGACCGCGTCCGGGGTGCCCTCGCCGGCGAGGACGCCCTCGATGACCTGGCGGGCCAGCTTGTCGTTCAGGTCGCCGCCGGCGACCAGGGCCGAGACCCGGGCCACGTCCGCCGGGGTGATGGGCAGCTCCTCCAGGGAGACGCCCTTCTCGTTGGCGTTGCGGGCCAGCTCGCCCATCCACCACTTACGGGCAGAGGCCGCGTCGGCACCCGCCTCGACGGTGGCGACGATCGCGTCGACCGCGCCCGCGTTGAGGATGGACTGCATCTCCTGCTCGGAGACGCCCCACTCCTCGCGCAGCCGGTTGCGGCGCACGCGCGGCAGCTCGGGCAGGCCCTTCCGCAGCTCCTCGACCCACGCGCGGGCCGGGGCGACCGGGACCAGGTCCGGCTCCGGGAAGTAGCGGTAGTCCTCGGCGTTGTCCTTGATGCGGCCGGAGGTGGTGGAGCCGTCGTCCTCGTGGAAGTGACGGGTCTCCTGCACGATCGTGCCGCCGGACTCCAGGACCGCCGCGTGGCGCTGGATCTCGAAGCGCGCCGCCCGCTCGACCGAGCGGAGCGAGTTCACGTTCTTCGTCTCCGAGCGGGTGCCGAAGGTCTCGGAACCCTTCGGCATCAGCGACAGGTTGACGTCGCAGCGCATCTGGCCCTTGTCCATGCGCGCCTCGGAGACGCCCAGGGCACGGATCAGCTCACGCAGCTCGGCCACGTACGCCTTGGCGACCTCGGGGGCCCGCTCTCCGGCGCCGACGATCGGCTTGGTGACGATCTCGATGAGGGGGATGCCGGCCCGGTTGTAGTCGAGCAGCGAGTGCGAGGCGCCGTGGATGCGGCCGGTCGCGCCACCGATGTGGGTGGACTTGCCGGTGTCCTCCTCCATATGGGCGCGCTCGATCTCCACGCGGAAGACCTCGCCGTCCTCCAGCTGGACGTCCAGGTAGCCGTTGAAGGCGATCGGCTCGTCGTACTGGGAGGTCTGGAAGTTCTTCGGCATGTCCGGATAGAAGTAGTTCTTCCGGGCGAAGCGGCACCACTCGGCGATCTCGCAGTGCAGCGCGAGACCGATCTTGATGGCGGACTCGACGCCGATCTCGTTCACGACCGGCAGCGCGCCGGGCAGGCCGAGGCAGGTCGGGCAGGTCTGCGCGTTGGGCTCGGCGCCCAGCTCGGTCGAGCAGCCGCAGAACATCTTGGTCCGCGTGCCGAGCTCGACATGGACCTCCAGGCCCATGACGGGGTCGAACGAGGCCAGTGCGGCCTCGTACGACAGCAGTTCAGTGACAGTCACGGTGGAACTTTCCCTCTCAGCCCAGCAGGACGTCGTCGTCGCCGAGGCGCTTCAGCTCGCGGTACAGGATCGCGAGGCCGGTGACGATGGCGGCGGCGGACACCACGGCGTCGACGAGCTTCAGCGTGTCGTGGTCGGCGCGGGCCTTCTTGATCTGCTTCGTCACGGCGACGGCGCCGAACGCGGTGGTGCCCATGGACAGGTACGTGCCGGTCCTGGACTTCTTGAAGCCCTTGGCCTTCTGCAGTGCACTGGTACTCACAGCGACGGAGCCTCCTCGATCAGCGGGTGGCCCCACTTTTCCACGAAGGCGGCCTCGACGGCGGCACCGACCTTGTAGAGCCGGTCGTCCTGCATGGCGGGGGCGATGATCTGCAGCCCGACCGGGAGACCGTCCTCCGGTGCCAGGCCGCAGGGCAGCGACATGGCGGCGTTTCCGGCCAGGTTGGTCGGGATGGTGCACAGGTCCGCGAGGTACATCGCCATCGGGTCGTCGGCGCGCTCGCCGATCGGGAAGGCGGTGGTCGGGGTCGTCGGGGAGACGATCACGTCGACCTGCTCGAAAGCCTTCTCGA
Source organism: Streptomyces sp. NPDC004435 (assembly GCF_042873895.1). Taxonomy (NCBI): domain Bacteria; kingdom Bacillati; phylum Actinomycetota; class Actinomycetes; order Kitasatosporales; family Streptomycetaceae; genus Streptomyces; species Streptomyces sp. NPDC004435. The sequence continues at coordinate 236,681 of NZ_JBIAMB010000007.1, forward strand.
ACTCGCGGGTGATGAGGGTGCGGACCTTCTGGGCCGAGCCGAACCACGCGTCGTAGTAGCCGGAGCTGAGCGCGTAGGTGCCGAGGATGATGCGGCGCTTCACCTCGGGGCCGAAGCCGGCCTCGCGGGTCAGGGCGGTGACGTCCTCGGCGGAGCGGGTGCCGTCGTCGCCGGCCCGCAGGCCGTAGCGCAGGCCGTCGAAGCGGGCCAGGTTGGACGAGCACTCGGACGGCGCGATCAGGTAGTACGCCGACAGGGCCAGGTCGAAGCTGGGGCAGTCCAGCTCCACGATCTCGGCGCCCAGCTCCTTCAGCAGCTCGACGGACTCGTCGAAGCGCTGCATGACGCCGGCCTGGTAGCCCTCGCCGCGGAACTGCTTGACGACGCCGACGCGCATCCCGGCCACCGAGCCGTTGCGCGCGGCCTCGACCACGGGCGGGACCGGCAGGTCGGCGGAGGTGGAGTCGAGCGGGTCGTGGCCGGCGATCGCCTCGTGCAGCAGGGCCGCGTCCAGGACCGTGCGGGCACAGGGGCCGCCCTGGTCGAGGGAGGAGGAGAAGGCCACCATGCCGTAGCGGGAGACCGCGCCGTAGGTCGGCTTGACGCCGACGGTGCCGGTGACGGCTGCGGGCTGGCGGATCGAGCCGCCGGTGTCCGTGCCGATGGCGAGCGGGGCCTGGAAGGCGGCGAGCGCGGCCGAGGAGCCGCCGCCGGAGCCGCCGGGGATCCGCGTGAGGTCCCAGGGGTTGCCGGTCGGGCCGTAGGCGCTGTTCTCGGTGGAGGACCCCATGGCGAACTCGTCCATGTTGGTCTTGCCGAGGATGACCACGTCGGCCGCCTTGAGGCGCTTGACCAGGGTCGCGTCGTACGGCGGGATCCAGCCTTCGAGCATCTTCGAGCCGACCGTGGTGGGCACGCCCCGGGTCGTGAAGATGTCCTTGAGGGCCAGCGGGACGCCGGCCAGCGGGCCGAGCTTCTCGCCGCGGGCGCGCTTCTCGTCGACGGCGCGGGCCTGCTCCAGGGCGCCCTCGCGGTCGACGTGGAGGAAGGCGTGGACCTTCTCGTCCACGGCCTCGATGCGGGCCAGGTGGGCCTCGGTGACCTCGACCGCGGTGAGCTCGCCCGAGGCGATCCTCGCGGCGATCTCGGCGGCGGTGAGCTTGATGATGTCCGTCATGGTCAGTCCTCCCCCAGGATCTGCGGCACCTTGAAACGCTGCTGTTCCTGGGCGGGGGCGCCGGAGAGCGCCTGCGCGGGGGTGAGCGAAGGACGGACCTCGTCCGCGCGCATGACGTTCGTCAGCGGCAGCGGGTGGGAGGTCGGCGGTACGTCCTGCTCGGCGACCTCGGAGACGCGGGCGACCGCGCCGATGATGTCGTCGAGCTGACCGGCGAAGTGGTCGAGTTCCTCTTCGGCGAGTTCCAGACGCGCCAGCCGAGCGAGGTGTGCGACCTCCTCGCGCGTGATGCCAGGCATGCAGCGATCCTCTGGGGTGAGTCTGATGATGTGGGCCCAATCCTATGGGGCCCGCACCGCTCCCCGTGAAACGGTCGGCCCGGGCCGGCCCCGGGACCGCCCGCCGCCGCCCCGCACCGGTCACTGCACGACGTGTCCGGGGGCCGGGTCCAGCTCGATCACGGGGGCGGTCTCGGCGGCCCTGCGCCAGCCGTGCTCGCCGCGGGCGAGCAGCCAGGCGGTGGTCTCGGCGGGCGGCATCGCGGCGGAGACCAGCCAGCCCTGGACGGCGTCGCAGCCCAGGTCGCGCAGCCTCTCCCAGGTCTCGTCGTCCTCGACGCCCTCGGCGACGACCAGCAGGCCGAGGGAGTGGGCCAGGTCGACGGTGCAGCGGACGATCTCGGCGTCCTCGGTGTCGACGGCGAGCCGGGCGACGAAGGAGCGGTCGATCTTCAGCTCGCTGACCGGGAGCCGGCGGAGGTGGACGAGGGAGGAGTAGCCGGTGCCGAAGTCGTCCAGGGACATCTTGACGCCGTGGCCGGTGAGGCCGTTGAGGGTGTCGGCGGCGCGCTGGGGGTCCTCCAGGAGGACGTGCTCCGTTATCTCCAGCTGGAGCGAGCCCGCCGGTACGCCGTGCCGGGCGAGCCGGGCGGCGACGGCGCCGGCGAAGCCGGGGGTGTGGACGTCGCGCGGCGAGACGTTGACGGCGACGGGCACCTCCAGTCCCTGGGCGCGCCAGCGGGCGACCTGGGCGAGGGCGGTCTCCAGGACGTACTCGGTGAGGTGCGGCATCAGGCCCGAGGACTCGGCGATGGCGATGAACTCGTCCGGTGGAACCTTTCCGCGCTCGGGGTGGACCCAGCGGACGAGGGCCTCCAGGCCGGCGACCTGGCCGTCGAAGCGGACCTTCGGCTGGTAGTGGAGCTCGACCTCGCCGGCGTCGAGGGCGCGGCGCAGGTCGCCCAGGAGGCCGAGCCGGTCGGGGGTGTTGGAGTCGCGCTTGGACTCGTACACCTCCACGCCGGTGCGGTCCCGCTTGGCCTGGTACATGGCGACGTCGGCGCGGCGCAGCAGGCCCTCGGCGTCGCCGGCGTGGTCGGGGTAGACGGCGACGCCCGCGCTGGCCTCCAGGACGAGGGTGAGCCCGTCGAGGTCGAGCGGGGAGGAGAGGGCGGCGACGAGGTGGCGGGCGACCCGCTGGGCGCTGGTGGTGGAGTCGGCGACGGGGAGCAGGACGGCGAACTCGTCGCCGCCGAGCCGGGCGGCCTCGGCGCCGCGGGGCAGGGCGAGCCGGAGCCGTTCGGCGATCTGGAGGAGGAGCCGGTCGCCGGCGAGGTGGCCGAGGGTGTCGTTGACCGAGCGGAAGCGGTCGAGGTCGATGAGGACGAGGGCGGCGCGCGCCTGCTCGCCCTCGGCGTCCTCCAGGGCGGTCCAGGTGCGCTCCAGCAGCCACTGGCGGTTGGGGAGGCCGGTGAGCGGGTCGCGGAGCTGTTCCTCGGCGCGGGCGCGGGCGATCCAGAGGGTGGAGTCGAGGGCGATCAGGGGGATCGCGAAGAGGGGCAGGAGGATCGGGAAGGCCGCGGCGACGACGCAGATCAGCGGCGCGATGCCGAGCAGGGCGACGGCGACCAGGCCCTGCCTCAGGAGGGCGGTGCGGGCGACGGTGGGCAGGCCGCGACCGGGCGGGGCGAGGGTGTACCACAGCAGCAGCCGGGTCGCGAGGAGGTAGACGCCGGCGGCGAGGACGACCTCCGGGACGTCGGCGATCCCCCAGTCGAGCGGGTGCCACGGGTCGGTGACGCTGGGGACGTCGTCGAAGACGGCGAGGACGAGCGCGGCGGCGCCGACGCCGAGGATGTCGGCGGCGCCGTGCAGCAGGCCCTGCCGCCAGCGGTGCCGGCGGGCGGCGCTGACGAGGACGACGACGGTGAGCGAGACGAGCCCGGCGGGCACCCAGCCGTACAGCAGGAGGACGGCGAGGGTGAGGGCGGCGCCGGAGCCGGTGCCGCCCCACCAGCGCTCGCGGCCGAGGGCCACGAGGTGGCCGACGATGAGGCCGGTGAGGACGGCGAGGGACCAGCCGGGGACCCCGCCCGGGAAGAGCGGGTCGCCGGTGCTCAGGGCGCGCTGGAGCCCGGTGACGAGCACGGCGGCGGCGGTGCCCACCACGGCGGCGGGCAGTCCGGTGAAGCCCGCGGGGAGCACCCGGCCGCGCGGCCGTGGCACCGGGGCGGCACTCTCGGGCGGTTCCATTCCCGTCCCTCTCACAGGCGGCGGTGCCGTCGCTGTCCGATGGGCCGCGGCGAGGCGGCCCGGGTGGCGTCCGGCTTCCGCTGGTGCGCCCCGCCGGTTTCGAGGGGCGGGGCGCAGGGCGCGGGGCCGTTCGTCCTGGCGCACGGCCGCGCAGAACCCTCGCGCGGCGGTGCGGGACGAGACGCACGGTCACCACACTAGGCCGCCGAGGGCGCCGAGGGGCAGCGCTCTCCCTCTCTTGCCCGAATGCGACCTGGCCACCCGTAACGATCTGGTATGCGCCGAACGGGTGAGCTTCCGGGGGCCGGAGAGGGGTGACCGGCGGTTACTCCTCGATCGGCTGTGCGGCTTCGCGGGCGGCCTCGGGACCCTGTTCGAGCAGGATCCTGAAGCCGTCCTCGTCCAGAACCGGAACCTTCAGCTGCATGGCCTTGTCGTACTTGGAGCCCGGGTTCTCCCCCACGACGACGAAGCTCGTCTTCTTCGAAACGGAACCGGTGACCTTCGCTCCGCGGCTCTGGAGGGATTCTTTTGCGCCATCCCGGGTGAACTGCTCCAGGGTGCCGGTCACGACGACCGTGAGGCCCTCCAGCGGGCGCGGTCCCTCGTCCTCCCCGGCGCCCTCGTCCTCCAGGGTGATGCCGGCGGCGCGCCACTTCCGCACGATCTCGCGGTGCCACTCCTCGGAGAACCACTGCTTCACGGCGGCGGCGATGATCCCGCCGACGCCGTCGACGGCGGCCAGCTCCTCCTCGGTGGCCTGCTCGATCCGCTCCAGGGAGCGGAACTCGCGGGCCAGCGCCTCGGCGGCGACGGGGCCGACGTGGCGGATGGAGAGGCCGTTGATGAACCGGGCGAGCGGGCGGGTCTTGGCGGCCTCGATGTTCGCCAGCATCGCGAGCGCGTTCTTCCTCGGCTCGCCCTTCTGGTTGGCGAAGACCGTGACGATCTTCTCCTCACCGGTCTTCGGATCCCGCTTGGGCAGCCCGGAGTCGGCGTCGAGGACGTACGCCTTGATGGGCAGCAGCCGCTCGATGGTGAGGTCGAAGAGGTCGCCCTCGTCCGTGAGCGGCGGCTCGGCCGGCTCCAGGGGCCGGGTGAGGGCGGCGGCGGCGACGGCGCCGAAGTTCTCGATGTCCAGGCACTGGCGGCCGGCGAGGAAGAAGAGCCGCTCGCGGAGCTGGGCGGGGCAGGTCCGGGCGTTCGGGCAGCGGAGGTCGATGTCGCCCTCCTTCATCGGCTTCAGCGCCGTGCCGCACTCGGGGCACTCGGCCGGCATCACGAACTCCCGCTCGGTGCCGTCCCGCAGGTCGACGACCGGGCCGAGGATCTCCGGGATGACGTCGCCGGCCTTGCGGAGCACCACGGTGTCGCCGATGAGGACGCCCTTGGCCTTCACCACCTCCTGGTTGTGGAGGGTGGCGAACTCGACCTCGGAGCCGGCCACGGTGACGGGCTCCACCTGCGCGTACGGGGTGACGCGGCCGGTGCGGCCGACGCCGACCTTGATGTCGACCAGCTTGGTGTTGACCTCCTCCGGCGCGTACTTCCACGCGATCGCCCAGCGCGGGGCGCGCGCGGTGGAGCCGAGCCGGCCCTGGAGGGGGATCTCGTCGAGCTTGACGACGACGCCGTCGATCTCGTGGGCGACGGAGTGCCGGTTCTCGCCGTAGTACGCGATGAACTCGCGGACCTCGGGCAGGGAGCCGACGACCTTGTTGTGCGTGGAGGTGGGCAGGCCCCACTCGCGCAGCAGCCCGTACGCCTCCGAGAGGCGGGCGATGTCGAAGCCCTCGCGGGCGCCGATGCCGTGGACCACCATGTGGAGCGGGCGGGTGGCGGTGACCTTGGGGTCCTTCTGGCGCAGCGAGCCCGCGGCCGCGTTGCGCGGGTTGGCGAAGGGCTTGTCGCCGGCCTCGACCAGGCGGGCGTTGAGCGCCTCGAACGCCTCCATGGGGAAGTAGACCTCGCCCCGGATCTCGACGAGATCCGGGATCCGGTCGCCGCGGAGGCGCTCGGGGATGTCGGCGATCGTGCGCACGTTGGGCGTGATGTCCTCGCCGGTGCGGCCGTCGCCGCGGGTGGCGGCGCGGGTGAGCCGGCCGTGCTCGTAGGTGAGGTTGACGGCGAGGCCGTCGACCTTGAGCTCGCACAGGAAGTGGAAGTCGGGGGTGCCGACGTCCCGGGCGACGCGCTCGGCCCAGGTGGCCAGCTCCTCGTCGTCGAAGGCGTTGTCCAGCGAGAGCATGCGCTCGCGGTGCTCGACGGCGGTGAACTCGGTCTCGTACTGCCCGGCCACCTTCTGGGTCGGCGAGTCGGGCGTGCGCAGCTCCGGGTACTCCTCCTCCAGCGCCTCCAGGGCGCGCAGGAGCCGGTCGAAGTCCGCGTCGCTGACGACCGGCTGGTCCTTCACGTAGTACCGGAAGCGGTGCTCCTCGACCTGCTCGGCCAGTTCGGCGTGCTTCTCGCGTGCCTCGGAGGGCACGACCGCCTCTTCACCGGGCAGGGCCCCCTGTTCGACTGCCACCTTCGTCCGTCCTCCCGTGCCTTCAGAACCCGGTCACTCTGGGTTGTCCGCGAGCGATCTCGCCGCCCGGGCGCAGTGGGCGAGCGCCGCCCGGGCGTAGGCGGGCGAGGCGCCCGCGAGCCCGCACGTGGGGGTGATGACCACGGACTCGGCGAGAGTCCCCGGATTCAGCCCCAGCCTGCGCCACAGCGTCCTGACACCCATGACGCTACCGCCCGGGTCCGACAATGCCGTGTCGGTGGAGGGCACCACACCGGCGAAGAGCTTCGTCCCGGCTTCCACGGCCTCGCCGATGGGCTCCTCGTCACGTTCGGTGAGCAGCCCGAAGTCGAACGAGACGCCGGCGGCTCCGGCCCTGCGGAGCAGGGCGAAGGGCACGCCGGGGGCGCAGGAGTGGACGGTCACGGGGCCGTCGTGGGCGGCGATCACGTCCCGCAGGGCGGCCTCGACGACCTGCCGGTCGACGGCCCGGTGGGTGCGGTAGCCGCTGGCGGTGCGGATCTGTCCGAGGAGGACGGCGGTGAGCGAGGGCTCGTCGAGCTGGAGCACGATCCGGGCGCCGGGGACGCGCTTGGCGACGTCGGCGAGGTGCTCGCGCAGGCCCTCGGCGAGGGAGGCGGCGAGGTCGCGGCAGGCTCCGGGGTCGCCGAGGGCGGCCTCGCCGCCGCGGAGTTCGAGGGCGGCGGCGAGGGTCCACGGGCCGACGGCCTGGACCTTGAGCGGGCCCTCGTAGCCCTGGGTGAACTCCTCCAGGGCGTCGAGGTCCTCGCCGAGCCAGGAGCGGGCGCGGCGGGTGTCGCGGCCGGGCCGGTCGCTGATCCGCCAGCCGCTGGGCTCCACGTGCGCGTACAGGTCGACGAGCATCCCGAGGGTGCGGCCGATCATGTCGGCGCCGGGCCCGCGGGCGGGGAGTTCGGCGAGGAAGGGGAAGTCCTCGAAGGAGCCGGTGACGGTCCTGGCGGCCTCGCGGGCGTCGCCGCCGGGCAGCGAGCCGACGCCGGTGGCGGGGCCCCACTGGGCGCTGTCGTTCATCGTCATCGCCCCGGACGGACCGTCAGGTCGTTGACCTCGGCGTCGCGCGGCAGGTCGAGGGCCATCACGATCGTGGTCGCGACGGACTCGGGGTCGATCCACTTCGCCGGGTCGTACTCCTTGCCCTCCTGCTGGTGCACCTTGGCCTGCATGGGGCTGGCCGTGCGGCCCGGGTAGACGGAGGTGACCCGGACGCCGTGGGCGTGCTCCTCGTGGCGCAGCGAGTCGGCGAGCGCCTTCAGCCCGTGCTTGGAGGCGGCGTACGCGCTCCACTCGGCGTGCGCGTTCAGTCCGGCGCCGGAGTTCACGAAGAGGACGTGGCCCTGGGTGAGGCGGAGCTGCGGCAGGAAGTGCCGGGTCAGCTCGGCTGGGGCGATCAGGTTGACGTTCAGCTGGTGGTGCCATGCCTTGGGGGTCAGCTCCCCCACGGTGCCGAGGTCGACGACGCCGGCGATGTGCAGCAGCGAGTCGACGCGGTCGGGCAGGCTCTGGTGCGAGAACGCCCAGGAGAGCCGGTCCGGGTCGCCGAGGTCTCCCACGAGGGTGCGGGCGCCGGGGAACCCGGCCGCCAGTTCCTTGGCGCGCCCCGCGTCGCGCGCGTGCAGCACGAGCTCGTCCCCGCGCGCGTGCAGCCGCCGCGCGACGGCGGCGCCGATGCCGGAGCCGGCCCCGGTGATCACATGAGTAGCCATGGTCACCATGGTCCCATCAGCGGGCGGCGATCTCGCTCTCCAGGTGGGCGAGGGCCGTCGCCCCGTCCTCGGCGAAGAAGGCGAGTTCGGTGAGGGGGCGGGGGAGGAAGCCTTCGGTCTCCATGCGCTGGAACTGGGCCCTGAGGCCGTCGTAGAAGCCGGCGGTGTTGAGGATGACGACGGGCTTGGTGTGCTTCGCGTGCTTCTTCAGTTCCAGGATCTCGGTGGCCTCGTCGAGGGTGCCGGTGCCGCCGACCATGACGACGATCGCGTCGGACTTGGCGAGGAGGAGGGCCTTCCGCTCGGCGAGGTCCCGGGTGACGGTCATCTCGTCGGCGTTCGTGCGGGCCTTGGCGGCGAGGAAGTCGACGGAGACGCCGATGAGCCGGCCCCCGGCCTCCTGCACGCCGTCCGCGACGACCTTCATCAGTCCGGTGTCGGAGCCGCCCCAGACGAGGGTGTGGCCGGCCTTGCCGAGGAGGCCGGCGAACTCGCGGGCGGGGGCGGTGTACCGCTCGTCGAGGTCGGCGGCGGAGAGGAAGACGCAGATGTTCATGCCGCCACCGTAGGCCACGAGCCTTTTCGGACTTCCCTGACCTGCGGTTTCCAAGATTCTTCGGGAAATCCCCGGGTGCGGCGATGAGTTCCGGCCCAGGCGCGGGTCTGCCCTGCCATGGACGAGGTGAGGACGGTCGTGTCGCGGGACGGGACGACGATCGCGTACGGGCGGTACGGGGCCGGGGACGGGCCCGCGGTGGTGCTGGTGAGCGGGGCGCCGGGGGCGGGGGCCGGGGAGGCGCCGCTGGCGCGGCTGCTGGCCCGGGACCTCCGCGTGCTGGTGTACGACCGCCGGGGGCGCGGCCACGCGCCCGAGCGGGAGTGGGAGGACCTGGCGGCGGTGCTGGCGGCGGCGGGGCCCGGCGCGGCGGTGCACGGCAGCGGGGCGGGCGGCGCGCTGGCGCTGGCGGCCGCGGCGGCGGGGCTGCCGGTGGCGGCGGTGTCGGTCTTCGAGCCGTCGTGCGACGCTCTCGGGGCCCTTCCGGAGGTCCACGCGCGCGTGCTGGTGGTCGACGGGGGCGCGAGCCCCGCGCCGGTGCGGCGGGCGGCCCGGGAGCTGTCGGCGCTGCTGCCCCGGGCCCGGCACCGGACGCTCACGGGCCAGACCCACGAAGTGGCGCCGCACGTGCTGGCGCCGGTGCTCGCGGAGTTCGTGGCGGAGTCGTCCGAGGCGGTGTGAGCCGGACCGCTCCCCCGCCCACGCCCGCTCCCCCGCCCGCTCCCGCTAGGCGGTGGCGGGGGCGGCGCGGCGTACCGTCGTCGCGATCGTCGCCGAGCCGACCACGCGGGTGCCGTCGTAGAGGACGATCGCCTGGCCGGGGGCGACGCCGCGGACGGGCTCGTCGAAGGTGACCTTCAGTTCGCCGTCCTCCAGGGCCGCGTCGACCGGCGTCTCGCCGCCGTGGGCGCGGAGCTGCGCCGTGTAGCGGCCGGGGCCCTCGGGGGCGGTGCCGCACCAGCGGGGCTTGATGGCGGTGAGGGCGGTGACGTCGAGGGCCTCGGCGGGGCCGACGGTGACCGTGTTGTTCACGGGCGAGATGTCGAGGACGTAGCGGGGCTTGCCGTCGGCGGCCGGGTGGCCGATCCGGAGGCCCTTGCGCTGGCCGATGGTGAAGCCGTAGGCGCCCTCGTGGGTGCCCAGCTTGGTGCCGGACTCGTCGACGATGTCGCCCTCCGCCTTGCCCAGGCGGGTGGCGAGGAAGCCCTGGGTGTCGCCGTCGGCGATGAAGCAGATGTCGTGGCTGTCGGGCTTCTTGGCGACGGCGAGGCCACGCCGCTCGGCCTCGGCCCGGATCTCGTCCTTGGTGGTGAGGGTGTCGCCGAGCGGGAACAGCGCGTGGGCGAGCTGCTGCTCGTCGAGGACGCCGAGCACGTACGACTGGTCCTTGGCCATGTCGGAGGCGCGGTGCAGCTCGCGGCTGCCGTCCTCGGTCAGCACCACGGTGGCGTAGTGGCCGGTGCAGACGGCGTCGAAGCCGAGGGCGAGCGCCTTGTCGAGCAGGGCGGCGAACTTGATCTTCTCGTTGCAGCGCAGGCAGGGGTTGGGCGTGCGGCCGGCCTCGTACTCCGCGACGAAGTCGTCGACGACGTCGGCGCGGAAGCGCTCGGCGAGGTCCCACACGTAGAAGGGGATGCCGATGACGTCGGCGGCCCTGCGCGCGTCGCGCGAGTCCTCGATCGTGCAGCAGCCGCGGGCTCCGGTGCGGAAGGACTGCGGGTTCGCGGAGAGCGCGAGGTGCACGCCGGTGACGTCGTGCCCGGCCTCGACGGCTCGGGCGGCGGCGACGGCGGAGTCCACTCCGCCGGACATGGCGGCGAGGACACGGAGGGGGCGCGGAGTCTGAGTCATAGCCCTACCAGGGTACGGGTCGGCGGGAACCGTGCGGCCGGGACCGGCGTTCTGGGGTGCATGGGGAGCGAGAACGGGAAGAAGCGGGGCGTCGGCCGGCGCGCCGTGCTGATCGGCGGCGGGGTCGCGGTCGTGGGTACGGGTGTGCTGGCGCGCGAGGAGCTGGCGCGGGCCTGGTGGCGGCTGCCGTGGATGGAGAAGCCGCGGGTGGACGGGGAGCTGGACTACCGGGCGGCCGCGTGGACGGCGGCGCACCAGGCGAACTCGCGGCGGGCGGACCGGCCGGACGACTACCGGATCGACCGGGTGGTGATCCACGTGGTGCAGGGCAGCTACGCCACCGCCCTGAAGGTCTTCAGGAACCCGCTGCACGAGGCCGCCACGCACTACGTGGTCGGCAAGGACGGGCGGGTGGCGCAGATGGTGCGGGAGCTCGACGTGGCCTACCACGCGGGCAACAGGGACATGAACGAGCGGAGCGTCGGCATCGAGCACGAGGGCTTCGTGGACCGGCCGAAGGACTTCACGAAGGCCATGTACGAGGCGTCGGCGCGGCTGACGGCGGACATCTGCGCGCGGCACGGGATACCGGTCGACCGGGAGCACATCATCGAGCACGCGGAGGTCGAGGGCACCGACCACACCGATCCCGGCCCGCACTGGGACTGGGACCGGTACATGGAGCTGGTCCGCCGGGAGCGGGCGAAGCTCCCGGCCTGATCCGCGGCGGCGGTCCGGGCCGGTCCTTTCGGACCGGGCGGGATCAGGAAGAAAGGCTCAGCTGAGGCCGGCGGTCCTGGCGCGTTCCACGGCGGGGGCGATGGCGTCCGCGACGGCTCGCACGTCCTCCTCGGTGGAGGTGTGGCCGAGGGAGAAGCGGAGGGTGCCGCGGGCGAGGTCGGGGTCGGTGCCGGTGGCGAGGAGGACGTGGCTGGGCTGGGCGATGCCGGCGGTGCAGGCGGAGCCGGTGGAGCAGGCGATGCCGGCGGCGTCCAGGAGGAGGAGCAGGGAGTCGCCCTCGCAGCCGGGGAAGGTGAAGTGGGCGTTGGCGGGGAGCCGGTCGACCGGGTCGCCGCCGAGGATCGCGTCGGGGACGGCCGTACGGACGGCGGTGACGAGGGCGTCGCGCAGGGCGCCGATCTCGCGGGCGAAGGCCTCCTGCCCGTCGGCCGCGGCGCGGGCGGCGGTGGCGAAGGCGGCGACGGCGGGGACGTCGAGGGTGCCGGAGCGGACGTGCCGCTCCTGGCCGCCGCCGTGCAGCACGGGGACGGGGGTGTGCTCGCGGCCCAGCAGCAGGGCGCCGATGCCGTAGGGGCCGCCGATCTTGTGGCCGGAGACGGTCATGGCGGCGAGCCCGGAGGCGGCGAAGTCGACCGGGAGCTGGCCGACGGCCTGGACGGCGTCGGCGTGCAGCGGGACGCCGAACTCGGCGGCGGTGTCGGCGAGGGCGCGGACCGGCATGACGGTGCCGATCTCGTTGTTGGCCCACATCACGGTGGCGAGGGCGACGGACTCCGGGTCGCGGGCGATCGCCTCGCGCAGCGCGTCCGGGTGGACGCGGCCGTGGGTGTCGACCGGCAGGTACTCGACCGTGGCGCCCTCGTGGCCGGCGAGCCAGTCGACGGCGTCGAGGACGGCGTGGTGCTCGACGGGGCTGGCGAGGACGCGGGTACGGCGGGGTTCGGCGTCGCGGCGGGACCAGTAGAGGCCCTTCACCGCGAGGTTGTCGGCCTCGGTGCCGCCGGAGGTGAACACCACCTCGCTGGGCCGGGCGCCGAGCGCGGCGGCGAGGGTCTCGCGCCCCTCCTCGACGGTCCGCCGGGCCCGTCGGCCGGCGGCGTGCAGGGAGGAGGCGTTGCCCGTGACGGCGAGCTGGGCGGTCATCGCCTCGATCGCCTCGGGAAGCATGGGCGTGGTCGCGGCGTGGTCGAGGTAAGCCATGGTGGGTCGATTCTACGAGCCCGGCCGGCGGCTCCCTCGACGAGCCCGGCCGACGGCCCGCGCGACCGGCCCGGGCGGGTCCGCGGCGTCCGGTGTCCCGTACGGACGCCTGATCCGTACCGCCCTGCGTCCCGTACGGCCGCCGGTCCGTGGCGCCCGCCGTCCCCGTACGGCCGCCGGGTCCGTACCGCCCGGTGACCCGCGTTCACCGGGTCCGTACCGCCCGGCGACCGTACGGCCGCCGGAGACGTGGCGTGCCGGCGATCAGCCGCGCGGGGCGCGGGCGAGCTGGCGGGACTGGGCGACGAGCCGGCCGGCGCCGTCCCAGACCTCGGCGTCCTCCTCCAGGAAGCCGCCGGCGAGGTTGCGGGTGGTGATGGAGACCCGCAGCGGGCCCGGGGCGGGGCGGCAGCGGACGTGGGCGGTGAGCTCCACGGTCGGGGTCCAGCCCTTGAGGCCCAGCTCGAAGGCGGTCGGCGGCAGGGCGTCGACGGCGAGGAGGAGGGAGAGCGCGTCGGGCTCACGGCCGTCGGCGAGGCCGAACCAGGCGCGCATCTCGCCCTTACCGGAGGGGGCGCCGATCGCCCAGCCGACGCAGGCGGGGTCGAGACGGAGGTCGAGGCGGTCGGTGATGGCGGAGGAGCCGGGGATCGGCGGGGCCGGGCCGTCGGAGGCGCTGAAGCACTGGTCGATCGGCGCGAGGGCGGGCGGGACCGCGCTGGTGCGGACGTCGTCCGCGAGGGCGTCGAGGTCGCCGTAGGAGGCGAGGACGCGGATCCGCTCGACCTCGGTGCCGTCCTCGGCGAACTGGTAGAGCGAGGCGGTGCCGGTGGACAGGGTCCGGCCGGTGCGGACGGTCTCGGTCCTGATGACCGCGGGTCCGGGCGCCGACGGCGTGAGGTAGTGCGCCGAGATGGTGAACGGATCGGAGTGCGGCAGGTGGTCGCCGAGGGCGCGGCCGAGCAGGGCGAGCAGATAGCCGCCGTTGACGGCGTGGATGATCGTCCAGCCGGCCGAGAGCTCCGCGTCGTAGACACCCGGCTCGCGGAGGGTGACGGCGGTGTCCCGGTCGAACTCGCTGAGCACCGCGGCGTCGGCGGCGGGGCTCGTCTCGGTGCTCGTGCTCATACGGCCGACGGTACCGCAGGAAACTACTGAGCGGTAGCTTTTTCGGGCTCCTCGCGGGCCGACGAGCGGCGGTTCCAGGCGCGCGGCGCCCGCCAGTGGTAGCGCATCGCGAGCAGCCGCAGCAGAAAGGCGGTGAGCACCGCCGCACCGCTGGTGTAGGCGTTCAGGACGTCGAAGCGGATGCACAGGACGACCATGGCCGAGCCGACGATCGCGGGCACGGCGTACAGGTCGCGGTCCCAGCGGAGCAGCGAGGGCACCTCGTTCGCGAGCACGTCGCGCAGCACGCCGCCGCCGACGGCGGTGGCGAGGCCGAGCGCCGCGGACGACGTGAGGCCGAGTCCGTAGTCGTACGCCTTCGTCGTCCCGGTCACACAGAAGAGACCGAGGCCGGCCGCGTCGAAGACGTTCACGGCGGTCTGGGTGCGCTCCACCTCGGGGTGGAGGAAGAAGACGAGGACGGTGGCGACCAGCGGCATCAGGAAGTAGCCGAGGTCGGTGAATGCGGCCGGGGGTACGGCCCCGATGATGAGGTCGCGCAGCAGCCCGCCGCCGAGGGCGGTGACCTCGGCGAGCACGGCCATGCCGAAGACGTCGAAGTTCTTCCGGACGCCGAGGAGGGCGCCGGAGATGGCGAAGACGAAGATGCCGACGAGGTCGAGCGTGTGTTGGACCGACGGGCTGAACAGATCGTGGAGCACCGGCCAATTGTGCCGTGTGTTCGGAAAGGGCCCGGCCGCCACACGGCGGCCGGACCCTCTCCGGGTGCGCTACTTGCCCTCGGGCGCGTCCTCGGCCTCCGGAGCCTTCTTCACGTCGGAAGCCACGTCGGAGGCCGCGTCGGGAGCCACCTCCGGAGCCGCGCCCGGCGCCTCCGCCTGGGCCGGGATCACCACGACGGCCGACCCGCCCGCCGGGGCGAGCGTGCCGTCCTGGATCTCCCGGGTGAAGTGGCAGGCCACCTTGTGGCCGCCGCCCACGTCGCTCAGTTCCGGGCGCTCCTCGGAGCACTTCGGCTGCGCCCACGGGCAGCGGGTGTGGAAGCGGCAGCCCGCCGGCGGGTTGGCCGGGGAGGGCAGGTCGCCGTGGAGGAGGATCCGCTCGCGCCGCTCCTCGACCTCCGGGTCGGGCACCGGCACGGCCGACATGAGCGCGCGGGTGTACGGGTGCAGCGGCTCCTCGTACAGCGTGTCGCTCGGCGCCTCCTCGACGAGGGAGCCGAGGTACATCACGCCGATGACGTCCGAGATGTGCCGGACGACGGCGAGGTCGTGGGCGATGACCAGGTAGGTCAGGCCCATCGACTCCTGGAGCTCTTCGAGCAGGTTGATGACCTGGGCCTGGATCGAGACGTCGAGCGCGGAGACCGGCTCGTCGCAGATGATCAGGTCGGGCTCCAGGACCAGCGCGCGGGCGATGCCGATGCGCTGGCGCTGGCCGCCGGAGAACTCGTGCGGGTAGCGGGAGAGGGCGTTGGCGGGCAGGCCCACCTTGGCGAGGATCTCCCGGATCCGCTCCCGGCGCTCGTCCTGGTTCGCGCCGATCCCGTGCGCGGCCATGCCCTCGCTGAGGATCGACTCGATGTTCTGGCGCGGGTTGAGGCTGCCCAGCGGGTCCTGGAAGACCATCTGGAGCCGGCGGCGGAAGGAGCGGAGCTCCCGCTCCGGCAGCTTGGCCACGTCGGTGCCGTCGAGGACGACGGAGCCGTCGGTGACGTCGACGAGCCGCAGCACGGCCCGCCCGAGCGTGGTCTTGCCGCAGCCCGACTCGCCGACCAGGCCGTACGTCTGGCCCGCCTCGACCTTCAGCGAGATGCCGTCCACGGCGTAGACGTGGCCGACCGTGCGGTCGAAGAGGATGCCCTTCTTGACGGGGAAGTGGACCTTCACCCCGTCGAGTTCGAGCAGGCTCATGCCGGTACCTCCGTCGTGGCGAGGACCGGGTTCGCGCAGCGGGCACCGTGGCCGGCCGCGCGCGGTTCGGTCAGTTCGGGCGTGCCGGTGAGGCACTCCATCTCGTACCGGTCGCAGCGGGGGGCGAAGGCGCAGCCGTCGGCCCAGGCGATCTGGTCGTTGATGGACCCGCGGATCGGGTGGAGCGGTTCGCCGCGCGGGGCGTCGAGCCGGGGGATGGAGCCGAGCAGGCCGTGGGTGTACGGGTGCGTCGGGTGGGCGAACAGCTCGCGGCGGCCCGCCGATTCGACGACCTTGCCGGCGTAGAGGACGTTCACCTGGTCGCAGAGGCCGGCGACGACACCCAGGTCGTGGGTGATCATCAGCAGCGCGGTGCCCTCCTGGTCGACCAGTTCCTTGAGGAGTTCGAGGATCTGGGCCTGGATGGTGACGTCGAGCGCGGTGGTCGGCTCGTCGGCGATGAGCAGGCGGGGGGCGCAGGCCACCGCCATGGCGATGAGCGCGCGCTGCCGCATGCCGCCGGAGAGCTGGTGCGGGTACTCCTTGAGCCGCCGGTCCGGGTCGGGGATGCCGACCCGGTCGAGCAGGTGCACGGCCTCCTTGCGGGCGGCCTCGCCCTTCAGGCCGCGGTGGCGCTGGAGGATCTCGGTGACCTGGACTCCGATGGGGATGACCGGGTTCAGCGAGGAGAGCGGGTCCTGGAAGATCATCGCCATGTCGCGTCCGCGCAGGTCGCGCATCTTCGACGGGGAGAGCGACAGGAGGTCCGTGCCGTCGAGGTCGGCGCGGCCGCCGAGGGTGACGCCCTTGCGGGGCAGCAGTCCCATGAGGGCGAGCGAGGTCACGGACTTGCCGCACCCCGACTCGCCGACGAGGCCGACGACCTGGCCCTGGTCGACGCTGAAGGAGACTCCGTTGACCGCCCGGACGTCCTTGCGGCCGCGGCCGCCGAAGGTGACGGTGAGTTCGTCCACGGTGAGCAGTGGCATGGTCAGCCTCGCAGCTTCGGGTCGAGGGCTTCGCGCATGGCCTCGCCGAGCAGGGTGAAGCCGAGGGCGGTGATGACGATGCCGACCGCGGGGTACATCGACATCATCGGCGCGTTGTCGAAGAAGCGCTGGGCCGCGGAGAGCATGACGCCCCACTCCGGGACGGACGGGTCGGGGTTGCCGAGTCCGAGGTAGGAGAGGGCGGCGGCCTCGATGATGGCGGTGGCGAGGCTGAGCGTCGCCTGGACGATCACCGGGCTCAGCGAGTTCGGCAGGATCTGGGTGAGCACGATCCGCCGCTTGCGGATGCCGAGCGAGCGGGCGGCGAGCACGTAGTCGCTGCCGCCCTGGGCGAGCATCGAGCCGCGCAGCAGCCGGGCGAAGACCGGGATCTGCACGACGCCGACGGCGATCATCACCGTGGTGAGCGACTGGCCCATCACGGCGGCGACGGAGACGGCGAGGAGCAGCGACGGCAGCGCCAGCAGGATGTCGGTGACGCGCATGATCGCGTCGTCGATCCGGCGGCCGGCCTTCCCGCCGAGGGTCGCGCAGGCGCCGGACAGGATGCCGACGACGGCGCCGATCAGCAGGCCGATGAGCATGGAGACGACACCGACGAGCAGCGTCTGGCGGGCGCCCACGAGCATCCGGGAGAACATGTCCCGGCCGAGGTGGTCGAGGCCGAACCAGTTCTCGCCGCGCGCGCCGACGAACTCGCCGCGGTTGGAGAACACCTCTCCGCGCCAGGTCTGTTCGGAGGGGCCGTGCGGGGCGATCCAGGGGCCGATGATCGCCAGCAGGACGAACCCGGCGATGATGACGCCGCCGATGATGGCCATCTTGCTGGCGCGCAGCCGGCGCAGCGCCTCGCGCCAGAGGCTGGCGCCGCTGGCGGTCTCGGTCTTCGCCGTGAGCTGGGCGAGCCGGTCGATCTTCGACGTGGTGGTGATCAGACTCATCAGTGCACCCGCACCCTCGGGTCGATGACGCTGTAGGCGAGGTCGACGAGCATGTTGATCAGCACGTAGATCATGGCGATGAACATGATGAAGCCGACGAGCACCGGGTAGTCGCGGGCGTCGATGGCGGTCCGGATGAAGGAGCCGATGCCACCGAAGGTGAAGACGGACTCGGTGAGCACCGCGCCGGAGAGCAGGCTTCCGGTGAGCAGGCCGATGGCGGTGACGACGGGGAGCAGCGCGTTGCGCAGGACGTGCCGGACGCGGACGACCCGGCGCTCCAGGCCCTTGGACTCGGCGGTGCGGATGTAGTCCTCGCCGAGCACTTCCAGGACGCTGGCGCGGGTCATGCGGACGATGACCGCGAGCGGGATGGTGGCCAGGGCGATGCCGGGCAGCACCAGGTGCATGAGGGCGTCCCAGGCGGCGTCGAGTTCGCCGGTGAGCACGCCGTCGAGGACGGCGAAGCCGGTGACGCTGGTGGCGTCGATGCCGGTGGACTGGCGGCCGAAGGTGCCGAAGATCCCGCCGAACGCGCCCTTGAGGAGCTGCGCCAGGAAGAAGACCGGGATGCAGATGCCGATGAGGGAGCCGGAGACGGAGGCCACGTCGATCCAGCCGCCGCGCTTGCGGGCGGCGATGTAGCCGAGCGGGATGCCCACGACGGTGGCGATGAGCATGGCCGCGAGGCTGAGTTCGACCGTGGCGGGGAAGCGCAGGACGAACTCGTCCCAGACGGGCTGGCCGGTCTGCACCGAGGTGCCCAGGTCGAGGTCGAGGAGCCGCTTGAGGAAGCGTCCGTACTGGACGTAGAGCGGCTGGTCGAGGCCCAGCGCGCGGTTGATGCGCGCCACGTCGGCTTCGGTCGCCCGCTCGCCCAGGATCGCTGAGGCGGGTCCGCCGGGCAGTCGGTTCAGCCAGATGAAGAGCAGAACCGACAGGCCGAGCAGGGTGGGTATGAGCTGGAGAAGTCGTCGTACGACGAGTCGCAACACCCCGCGTGCCCCTTTCTTGCGTGTGGAGGGTGGATGCGCGGACGCCCGGTCACGGCAGGAGCGCGTGACCGGGCGGACCGCTTACGGGGGTGTTACTTGAAGGAGACCTCGGCGAAGTTCTCCTGCGTCAGCGGGGAGACCTTCGGCGGGACCACGTTCTTGCCGAAGGCGATGGCCGGCGGGGAGGAGGTCAGCGGGAGACCCGGCAGGTACGCCATGATCGCCTCGTTGGCGGCCTTGTAGAGGTCCGTGCGCTTGGTCGGGTCGCCCTGGAGCGAGCCGGCCTTCACCGCGTTGAAGACCTTGTCGTCCTTGAAGCCCCACTGCTTGTCGTACCCGGCGAACCAGGTGCCGATGAAGTTGTAGCCGTCGTTGAAGTCACCGGTCCAGCCGAGCATGTGGAGGGCGCAGCCGCCCTTCTCCACGGCGTCGACGTAGTCCGGGTTCCACTTCTTCGGCTTCGGGGTGACCTTGATGCCGGCCTTCTCCAGGTCGGCCTTGACCAGCTCGAAGATGTCCTGCGGGGCAGGCATGTACGGGCGGGTGACCTCGGTCGGGTAGCAGAAGTCGACCGCGAGGTTGCTCGCGCCGGCGCCGGCGAGGAGCTGCTTGGCCTTGGCGGTGTCGAACGCGTACTTCTTCACGTTCTCCGAGTAGCCGGCGACGGTGTCGGGCATGAACTGGGTCGCGACCTTGCCGCCCTCGGGCAGCTGGGTCTTGACGATGTTCTCGCGGTCGACGGCGTGCGCGATGGCCTGGCGGACCTCGGGCTTCTTCAGTGCCGGGTTGGCCTCCTGCGTCATACCGAGGTAGAGCAGGTTGAAGACGTCACGGGTCGGGACCTGGAAGCCCGCGCCCTCGAGGGTCTTGATGTCGGCGGGGGCGACGAGGTCGTAGCCGTCGATGTCGCCGGCCTGGAGCGCCTGGCGGCGGCCGTCCTCGGTGTCGATCGTGCGGAAGACCAGGTTCTTCACCTTGGCCTTCTCGCCCCAGTAGTCGTCGAAGCGCTCCAGGGCGACTTCCTTGTTGCCCTTGTTCCACTTCGTGATCTTGTACGGGCCGGTGCCGGCGACCGTGCCGGCCTCCTGGCTGTACTTGGGGTACGTGATGGCGTCGCCGGCCTCGCTGACCTGCTGCTTCGCGTACTCCGCGATCGCCTTGGGCGAGTGGATCGCGAGGGCGTTCAGGGAGAAGCCGCCGGGCAGGTTCGCGGAGGGCTCGAAGACCTCGATGACCGCGGTGGCGTCGTCCTTGGCCGTGCAGGACTTGTAGTTCGCCTTGGGCGTCTCCTTGTCCTCGTTGGCCTTGAAGCCGCCCATGATGGTCTGCCAGTAGTACGAGACCGCGCTCGACTGGTAGGTGCCCTTCCAGTTGAACCAGTAGTCGTAGTTGGCGCAGACCGCCTTCGCGTCGAAGGCCTCGCCGTCGTGGAACTTCACGCCCTTGCGGAGGTTGAAGGTCCAGACGGTGCCCTCGGGGTTGCTCGACCACTTCTCGGCGAGCCCGCCCACCAGCTGGCTGCCGCCGGGCTCGTGCTCCAGGAGCGCCTCGAAGGCCTGCCGGGTGACCCGGAAGGTCTCGCCGTCGCTCGCGAGGGCCGGGTCGAGGGAGGCCGGGTCTCCCGGGGCGCCGAACACGAAGGTGTCCTTCGCCCCGCCCTTGTTGCCTTCCTTGTCCCGGTCGCTCGCGCAGCCCGTGGCGATGAGGCCGACCGCGATGGCCGCCGTCAGAGCCCGGGTCGACCGGGAATTGAGTATGCGCATGGGTCCACCCCTGGGTCGCCATGTGTGGTCTTGACCGGCCGAACGCTACTGGCGAGTGACGCGGCAGAGAACAGTCCGCATAGCGGTGATACCAACCTGAGACCCGGACACTCACCAAAACGGTCCGATGCCGGACATCGGCGGCGGGAGCGGGCCCAAGTAGACGCAAAACCCCGCCCTGGCAAGCAATTTCGGCCAGTGCGGGGCGTGGGGGCGGGGCGGTCGTCAGCGGTGCTGCGCGGGCGGGTAGCCGTATCCCGGACGGTGGGATCCCGCATGCTGGGACGGGGAGCCGTGGGCCTCACGGTCGTAGAAGGGCCGGGCGTGGGCCTTCAGCCAGAGCGCCACCGGGTCGTACGCGTCGGAGAGCGCGACCGTCGAGACGGGCAGCCCCTCGGGCACCGCGCCGATCGACTGGCGCATCATCGCCCGCACCTCGTCCACCGCCGCCGCCGAACCGTCGTACAGGTCCAGGCCGATGACCAGGTACGGGGTGCCGAGGGCGGGCTGCACCCAGCCGCGGCGGAGCGAGCGGACGGCGGGCGTCCGGTGCGCGTTCTGGGTCAGCTGGGCGTAGAACTGCGGGATCTCCAGGGAGGGTTCGGAGACCCGGAGCGGGCCGGCGGGCATCCGGTCGAGGCCGGTGGCGATCCGGCGCAGATCGACCCAGGGGATGCCGACGCCGCCGCCGGGGGCGTGCGGATTCAGCCAGACGCCCCAGCGCTCGGGGTAGAGGGCGCGGGCGATCTCGCGGCCGGTGACGCGCTCGTGGGAGCGGTGCCAGCCGGAGGCGGCGAGTTCGCCGGGCGAGGTGACGCAGGGGGCGTAGCCGTACCCGTCGACCTCCATGTTGCCGTACTGGGCCTCCGGCGAGCCCGCCGAGCCCTGCCAGAGCAGCATGTACAACTCGCCGTCGGCCAGGGCGTGCAGCAGTCCCTCGTACGCGTCGTAGCGTCCGGGCGCCACCTGGCGCAGCATGTGCTCGACCTGTCCGGTCGCGCCTGACGCGCTCACCCTGGGTTCCGCCCCTCTGTCTGGTACGGCTCGGTTCGGCCGTTCGGTCGTCTCGGTCGTGCGGTCGGTCCAGCTTAGACAGGGCCGGGGGTCATCCGGCGGTGCGCAGGTAGAAGGGGCGCACCTGTTCCAGCATCCAGTCGCCGACGGGGTCGGCGGCCATGTCCAGCAGGATGAGGTTGACCGGCCAGGCGACCTCGACGCGGCCGAGGGCGCGGCCGAGGGCGTCCAGCGGGGCGTTGCGGTCGATGCCGTCCCAGCCGGTGAGCTGGACGCCGATGAAGAGCGCCGGCTCGGTGCCCTCGACGCTGGCGAGGGTGCGGCGGGCGCTGGCGACGACGCCGGTGGCCTCGAACTCGGCGGAGGCCGCGGCGAGGAAGTCGACCGGGTCGTCCTGCCAGTCGGGCTCGAAGAGCCGGACCCGGCCGCCGGACGCGGGCCCGTCGAGGGCGGTGCGGCCGACCCGGCAGAGCTCGGCGACGGCCGGCGGGGGCAGCGGGACGCCGACGACGCCGCCGGGGTTCACGGCGATGCCGAGCTGCGGGGGCAGGCCGCGCGCGAAGTCACGGGCGGGGGCGACGGTGAAGGACATGTGGTCGCCGACGCAGGCCAGGAACTGCTCCTGCGAGCTGTAGACGGGGACGTAGGCGGCGCCGCCGATCTCCATGGTGGCGAGGTCCAGGTCGGGGCTGTCGGGACCGCCGCCGTTGGGCAGCGGGACCCAGACGGGGCTGCGGCCGAGCACCTCGATGAGCCGGCCTCCGGCCGCGGGCTCCCCGAGCGCGGCGGTCAGCGCCTCCTCCAGCTCGTTGCCCGGCCACGTCACGTCCACGGTGGTTCCGTCCCCTCCTCGCACGGCCCTGGTCCCGGCCGTCCCGCAGCACCCTAACGCCGCCCCGCCCCGGCTGTGACCAGAACCCGCACCCGGGCGCGCGCGGCCCTCAGCCGGCCTCCCGGAAGCCGAGGCGGCGCAGCGCGCCGGCGGCGTCCCGGTCGAGGAGGGTGGCGGAGGCGCAGCCCCGGGGCAGCCGGCCGGACTCGACGGCGGCGACGAGCCGGCCGACGGCCCTGCGGTGCCGGGCGAAGGCGTACGCGGACACGCCCCGGCCCCGCTCGCGCTGGCCGTCCATGGCGGTGGCCGGGTCGACGTCGAGGAGGACCAGGTGCAGGGCGCGGCCGCGGCGGACGGCGGAGCGGGCGAGCCAGCCGCGGACCCAGGACTGGGTGCCGCAGTCGTGGACGACGACGCCGGCGCCGGAGCGCAGCGCCCGGTACAGCCCGGCGTAGTGCGCGACCCGGACCAGCGGGCGGTAGAGCGCGTACGGCAGCAGGCGGGGCATCCGGGCCTCCCAGCGCTCCCGGGCGTCCTGTGAGTCGATCCCGCGGCCCTCGGCGGCCCGCCGCAGCAGGGTGGACTTGCCGCTGCCGGGCAGCCCGGAGACGACCACGACGTCACCGGCGGCGAAGGTGAGGGCGCGCGGCCCGCGCCCGCCGCGCTCGCGCAGGTCGCGCACGACGCGCCCGCCCGCGCGGGTTCTGGCGCGGGCCCGCGGAGCGGGTATGGCGGCGTCGGTCGCGAAGACGCCGGTGTGCTGGATCCTCATCGCTGCTCCCCCTGTCGGGTCCCCGGGGGACGTACCGGGAGACCTCACGGAGACCCTTGCCCACGAAGTGTAAAGAAACGGTAATCCGAGACAAGCGATTTGCGGCGCCGACACCGCGTGCGATGATGTGCGCGCCAGGCGCGCGCTGCGCCCTACAACCGCATACCGGCCGCTCGAATCCGCGCGGGAGAGTTCCGGACCGGCCTCGGCCGTCCGGGCGCCGAAGGAGCAAGACCCTCCCTTGAATCTCTCAGGCCCCGTACCGCGTGGATGAGGCAGATCTGAAAAGCGGGACACCTGTCGTGTCCCCACCCAAGGTGCAAGCCGGGGATGCCCCCGGTGAACCTCTCAGGTTCCATGACAGATGGGGAGGAACGTCCTTGCCTGTCATGTTTTCCGCCTTCGGGACCCGGGAGCCACGTCCATCATGAGCACCACCCCCCGTCTGACCGCCCTCGATGCCCTGCATCGTTCGCTGGGCGCGACCATGACCGACTTCGCCGGCTGGGACATGCCGCTCCGGTACGGCAGCGAGCGCGACGAGCACAACGCCGTCCGCACCAGGGCCGGCCTCTTCGACCTCTCCCACATGGGCGAGATCACCGTCACCGGCCCGCAGGCGGTCGACCTGCTCGACTTCGCCCTGGTCGGCAACATCTCCACGGTGGGCAACGGCCGCGCCCGCTACACGATGATCTGCCAGGAGGACGGCGGCATCCTCGACGACCTGATCGTCTACCGCCTCGGCGAGACCGAGTACATGGTCGTCGCCAACGCCTCCAACGCCCAGACCGTCCTGGACGCCCTGGTGGCCCGCTCCGGCGGCTTCGACGCCGAGGTCCGCGACGACCGCGACGCGTACGCCCTGCTCGCCGTGCAGGGCCCGGAGTCCCCCGGCATCCTGAAGCAGCTCACCGACGCCGACCTGGACGGCCTGAAGTACTACGCGGGCCTGCCCGGCACGGTCGCCGGCGTCCCGGCGCTGATCGCCAGGACCGGCTACACCGGCGAGGACGGCTTCGAGCTCTTCCTGAAGCCCGAGCACGCCGAGGCCGTGTGGACGGCGCTGACCGAGGCGGGCGCGGGCGTCGGCCTGATCCCGTGCGGCCTCTCCTGCCGCGACACGCTGCGCCTGGAGGCGGGCATGCCGCTGTACGGGCACGAGCTGACCACCTCCCTGACCCCCTTCGACGCCGGTCTCGGCCGCGTCGTGAAGTTCGAGAAGCCGGGCGACTTCGTCGGCCGCAAGGCGCTGGAGGCCGCCGCCGAGCGCGCCGAGACCGCCCCGCCGCGCAAGCTGGTCGGCCTGATCGCCGAGGGCCGCCGCGTCCCGCGCGCCGGCATGTCCGTCGTCGCCGGCGGCGAGGTCGTCGGCGAGATCACCTCCGGCGCCCCCTCCCCGACGCTCGGCGAGCCGATCGCGATGGCGTACGTCGACGCGGCGCACGCCGCCCCCGGCACCGAGGGTGTAGGGGTGGACATCCGCGGCACCCACGAGCCGTACAAGGTCGTGGCGCTGCCGTTCTACAAGCGCCAGAAGTAGGCGGGCGCCCGTCCGGGGACCGCTCCGGACGTGACGCATTCGTCCCGGGCCACGTCTCACCCCGCAAGACCGCCGTACATCCGCACTCCCCCGATCCAGGAGAATCAGGTCATGAGCAACCCCCAGCAGCTTCGCTACAGCAAGGAGCACGAGTGGCTGTCGGCCGTCGAGGACGGCGTCGCCACGGTCGGCATCACGGAGCACGCGGCCAACGCGCTCGGTGACGTCGTGTACGTGCAGCTCCCCGAGGTCGGCGCGACCGTGACCGCGGGCGAGTCCTGTGGCGAGCTGGAGTCGACCAAGTCCGTCAGCGACCTCTACGCCCCGGTGACGGGCGAGATCGTCGAGGCCAACCAGGACGTCGTCGACGACCCCTCGCTGGTGAACTCCGCCCCCTTCGAGGGCGGCTGGCTGTTCAAGGTGCGCATCTCGGGTGAGCCGGACGAGCTGCTCACCGCCGACGAGTACACCGCTTTCACCGCAGGCTGACCGAGACCCCTAGGGATCGCTTCATGTCGCTTCTGAACACTCCCCTCCACGAGCTGGACCCCGACGTCGCCGCCGCCGTCGACGCCGAGCTCGGCCGTCAGCAGTCCACCCTCGAGATGATCGCCTCGGAGAACTTCGCTCCGGTCGCGGTCATGGAGGCCCAGGGCTCCGTCCTCACCAACAAGTACGCCGAGGGTTACCCGGGCCGCCGCTACTACGGTGGCTGCGAGCACGTCGACGTGGCCGAGCAGATCGCGATCGACCGGGTGAAGGAGCTGTTCGGCGCCGAGTACGCCAACGTGCAGCCGCACTCCGGCGCCTCCGCGAACCAGGCCGCCCTCTTCGCGATCGCCCAGCCGGGCGACACGATCCTCGGTCTGGACCTGGCCCACGGCGGCCACCTCACCCACGGCATGCGCCTGAACTTCTCGGGCAAGCAGTTCGAGGTGGTCGCGTACCACGTGGACGAGGCCGGTCTGGTCGACATGGCCGAGGTCGAGCGCCTGGCCAAGGAGCACCGCCCGAAGGTCATCATCGCCGGCTGGTCGGCGTACCCGCGTCAGCTGGACTTCGCGGAGTTCCGCCGGATCGCCGACGAGGTCGAGGCGTACCTGTGGGTCGACATGGCCCACTTCGCGGGCCTGGTCGCGGCCGGTCTGCACCCGAACCCGGTCCCGTACGCGGACGTGGTGACCTCCACCACGCACAAGACGCTCGGCGGCCCGCGCGGCGGCATCATCCTCGCCCGGGGCAAGGAGTTCGCGAAGAAGCTGAACTCCGCGGTCTTCCCCGGCTTCCAGGGCGGTCCGCTGGAGCACGTGATCGCGGCCAAGGCCGTCTCCTTCAAGGTCGCGGCCTCGGAGGAGTTCAAGGAGCGCCAGCAGCGCACCGTGGACGGCGCCCGCATCCTGGCCGAGCGCCTGGTCCGGGACGACGTCGCCGCGCACGGTGTCGCGGTCGCCTCCGGCGGCACGGACGTGCACCTGGTCCTGGTGGACCTGCGCGACTCCGAGCTCGACGGCCAGCAGGCCGAGGACCGGCTTCACGAGGTCGGCATCACGGTCAACCGGAACGCCGTTCCGAACGACCCGCGCCCGCCGATGGTCACCTCCGGTCTGCGCATCGGCACGCCGGCCCTCGCCACCCGCGGCTTCACCTCCGAGGACTTCACCGAGGTCGCCGACATCATCGCCGAGACGCTGAAGCCGGGCTTCGACGCGGACAAGGCCGAGGCCCTGAAGGCCCGTGTGACCGCTCTGGCCGACAAGCACCCGCTGTACCCCGGCCTGAAGTAATTTCGTACGCTTTCGTTCCTGGGTTCGTTCGTTCGAAAGCTCCGGGGCACCGCGCACACTGGACAGTGCGGCGCGGTGCCCCGCCCCATGTCGTCACCTCTTCACGCTTTTCTGCTCCACCCCGGCAGACAACGGCGTCTAGCCCCCACAAGGAGTCCTCCCGTGGCCATCTCGGTCTTCGACCTGTTCTCGATCGGCATCGGTCCGTCGAGCTCCCACACGGTGGGCCCCATGCGCGCGGCCCGGATGTTCGCCCGCCGGCTGAAGAACGAGGGGCTGCTCGCTGGGACCGCGAAGGTCCGGGCGGAGCTGTACGGCTCGCTCGGCGCCACCGGTCACGGCCACGGCACCCCGAAGGCGGTCCTGCTCGGCCTGGAGGGGAACTCGCCCCGCACGGTCGACGTGGAGAACGCCGACGCCGAGTTCGAGCGGATCAAGGCGAGCGGCCGGATCAACCTGCTCGGCGCCCACGACATCCCCTTCGACTTCGACGCCGATCTGGTGCTGCACCGGCGCAAGGCGCTCCCGTACCACGCCAACGGCATGACGGTCTTCGCCTACGACGCCGAGGGCGCGCTCGTCCTGGAGAAGACGTACTACTCCGTCGGCGGCGGCTTCGTGGTCGACGAGGACGCGGTGGCGGGCGAGAACCCGATCATCCCGGACGACACCGTCCTGAAGTACCCCTTCCGCACCGGCGACGAGCTGCTCCGCCTCGCCAAGGAGACCGGCCTGTCGATCTCCTCCCTGATGCTGGAGAACGAGAAGGCGTGGCGCACCGAGGACGAGATCCGCGCCGGCCTGCTGGAGATCTGGCGGGTCATGCAGGCCTGCGTGTCGCGCGGCATGGCCCGCGAGGGCATCCTGCCGGGCGGTCTGAAGGTCCGCCGCCGCGCCTCGACCCTGGCCCGCAAGCTGCGCTCCGAGGGCGACCCGGCCATGCACGCGATGGAGTGGATCACCCTCTACGCGATGGCGGTGAACGAGGAGAACGCGGCGGGCGGCCGGGTGGTCACCGCCCCGACGAACGGCGCGGCCGGCATCATCCCCGCCGTCCTGCACTACTACATGAACTTCGTCCCCGGCGCCGACGAGGACGGCATCGTCCGCTTCCTCCTCGCGGCCGGCGCGGTCGGCATGCTCTTCAAGGAGAACGCCTCGATCTCCGGCGCCGAGGTCGGCTGCCAGGGCGAGGTCGGCTCGGCCTGCTCGATGGCGGCGGGCGCGCTGGCCGAGGTGCTGGGCGGCTCCCCCGAGCAGGTGGAGAACGCGGCGGAGATCGGCATGGAACACAACCTGGGCCTGACCTGCGACCCGGTCGGCGGCCTGGTGCAGATCCCGTGCATCGAGCGGAACGGCATGGCGGCGGTCAAGGCCGTCACGGCGGCGAAGATGTCGATGCGCGGCGACGGCAGCCACCTGGTCTCCCTCGACAAGGTCATCAAGACCATGAAGGAGACGGGCGCGGACATGAGCGTCAAGTACAAGGAGACCGCCCGCGGCGGGCTCGCGGTGAACATCATCGAGTGCTGAGCACGGGGCGGTGAGCCCCCGCGCCGGGCACGCGCGCGTACCGACGGCCGGTCCCGCCCCCGCAGGACCGGCCGTCGTGCGTCGCTCGGGTCAGAAGCGGACCCAGAGGACGTAGACGTCCGGGCGGGAGGGGTGGAAGGGCTCGCAGAAGTAGATCTTCCCCCACATCCACTCGCCGGCCTGGCCGGCGGCCTGGCACTCGGCGTACGAGGCGTGGTGGCTGCGGGCGTAGAAGCCCGGTCCTGCGGCCTCGGCCGTGCCGGCCGTGCCGAGGGCGAGGGCTGCGGCGGTGGCCGCGGTGGCCAGGGCGGCTGCGACGCGACGGTACATGGCATGTCCTCCTGAAATGAACGATGCGATGCGGTACGGGATGGTGCCGTGCGGTTCGTGCGGCTGCGCAGCCGGGACGAAACGTATCGGCGCGCCCTCCCCCCGGCAATAGGTCTAGGCCAATCCCTCGGACGGATGTCCGGATTCCCCGGTGGACGGCCGGATTCCGTCGCTAGGGTCCGATCATGACCATGACCACAGATGCCGAATGCGCCGCCCTGACCCGCACCCTGCGTCGCCGGGGGATCGTCGTGCTTTCCGTCTTCGCGGCGGTGTGGGCGCTCGCCGGCGGCTCGGGGCTGCCCGCGCCGGGGCTCCTCGTCGCCGGGGTGCTCGCGGCCCTCCTGACGGCCGGGACGCTGGCCGCGGGGTTCCGGGCGACGGCCCGCGAGGTGACCCGTCCGGTGCGGCTGCCGGAGCGGTGGAACCGGGGGGTCGGGATCGTCAACGCGATCGAGGCCGCCGCGATCGTCGCCGTGATCGCGGCCTCGAACGCGGCCGGGCACCAGGAGTGGATCCCGGTCGGCCTCTGCCTCGTCGTGGGACTGCACTTCTTCCCGCTGGCCCGCCTCTACGACCAGCGCCAGTACGGATGGCTGGCGGCGGCCCTGACGGCACTGGCGTCGATCGGCACGGGCCTGCTGGCCGCCGGCCTGTCGGCGGAGTCCGTACGGGCCTCCGTGGCGCTCCCCGCGGCCCTGGCCCTCTGGGGCACGGCGCTGCTGGTGGCGCGCGACTGACGTGCCGGGCCGGCCGGGAGCGAGGGGCGGGCGGCGGCTCGGTGCGAGCGCCGCCCGGCCCCGGGACCGGGGCCGGTCAGGCCCGGGTCACGCCTTGCTGAGGTGGGACCAGAACTCGTCCCACGACAGGCGGCCGTCGCCGTTGTCGTCGCGCTGCTTGATGAGGGCCTCGGCGACCGTCTCGGTGACGTTGAAGTCACCCAGCTGGGCCATGACGCTCTTGTACTCCGCGGCGGTGATGAAGCCGTCCCCGTCCACGTCGTACCGGTTGAATGCCGTGCGTGCCGACTCGATGTCCGCCACTGCTTCCGCCCCTTCTCGGTGCTGTCTTTGACGGTGGTCAGATTAGCGGGCGGAGCGGTGTCCGCCGATGGCGGTACCGAAGTGGGGGACGGAGCGGCACATCGGCGTCCACTATATGGACGATCGAGGGAAACAATCGGTGAACCGCATAGGCATTCACAGTTTGCAAGGTCAGTGCCGCACGTCACCAACGATTCACAGTTAAAACGTGCATATATGTCCGGATTGATAACGATGTGGGCGCTTGGCGATGGGCCCACCGTCTGTCATAGTCGAGGGAACGACTCCCCTTGACCCGGGCCAAGTCGTCCAAGCGGCCGTGGATACACCCCCCCGTCCACGGCGCATCACACGGAAGCCCCCAGCAGCCCCACCACGGCGCACGGGGGCTTTCGTGCGTTCAGCGGTCGGTGACCCGCATCTCGAACCAGGTCGTCTTGCCGCGCGGCCCGAGATCCACGCCCCACCGGTCGGAGAGCTTGTCGACGAGGAAGAGGCCCCGGCCGCTGACGTCGAGCTCGCCCACCGGCATCAGGCAGGGCAGGCCGCGCGAGGGGTCGCGCACCTCGATCCTGATCCGGCCGGGGCGCCGCTGGGCGCGGAGCGCGAAGACCCGGGCGCCGGTGTGCCGGACCGCGTTCCCCACCAGCTCGGAGACGAGCAGCACCGCGTGCTCGGCGAGGTTCGGGCCGAGCGCCCACTGGCGCAGCACCACGTACTGGGTCATCCGGCGGGCGATCCGGGCCGACTCGGGCTGCGACGGCAGACGGACGTCGACCTCCGCCGGGTTGCCGTACCGGTCCATCGCCGAGAGGGCCTCTTCGTCCTCGGGGGTCGGTGCCCACCGTGCGGCGGGCACACTCCCCTGCCGTGGTTGTTCCCTGCTCTCCAGGCCCGCCATGCCCACCATCATGGCCGCCGGAGACGACCCGCGGGGGCCGTTCCGGTGGAATGGCCCCCGCGGGTGGGCGCGTCGCCGTGACGGTCCGTCGGACGACGGTCCGGCCGGCGGCGGGTCAGGCGAACTTGGCCTTGCCCGGGCCCTCCTCGACGAAGCTGCGCATGCCGGTCTCGCGGTCCGCGGTGGCGAACAGCGCGGAGAACCAGGTGCGTTCGAGGGCGAGGCCGGTGTCGATGTCGGCCTCCAGGCCCTGGTCGATCGCCTCCTTGGCGGCGCGCAGCGCCACCGCCGGGCCCTGCGCCAGCTTCGCGGCCCAGGCGTGCGCCTGCTCGTACACCTCGGCGGCCGGGACCACCCGGTCGACCAGGCCGAGGGTGAGCGCCTCCTCCGCCCGCACCATCCGGCCGGTGAAGATGAGGTCCTTGGCCTTCGACGGGCCGACCAGGCGGGAGAGCCGCTGGGTGCCGCCGGCGCCGGGGATCAGGCCGAGCAGGATCTCGGGCTGGCCGAGCTTCGCGTTGTCGGCGGCGATCCGGTAGTCGGCGCAGAGCGCGAGCTCGCAGCCGCCGCCGAGGGCGTACCCGGTGATCGCGGCGACGACCGGCTTCGGGATACGGGCCACGGCCGTGAAGGAGTCCTGGAGCGCGCGCGACCGCTCGACCATGGCCACGTGGTCCATGACCTGCATCTCCTTGATGTCCGCGCCGGCCGCGAAGACCTTCTCGCCGCCGTAGAGGACGACGGCGCGCACGTCGTCGCGGTCGGTGGCCTCCTGGGCCAGCTCGCGCAGCCGGTCCTGGGTGGCGACGTCCAGGGCGTTCATCGGCGGGCGGTCGAGGCGGATCGTGCCGACGCCGTCGGCGACTTCGAGGTTCACAGTCATGGGACAGAGGTTAGTGCGCGTTAACGCGGACGGGCCCGGTGCTGTTGCTCACAGCACCGGGCCCGTCCAGGACGGCGGGGATCTAGGCGATCCACTCCGACCAGGACATGTTCCAGCCGTTCAGGCCGTTCTCCGGCTTGATCTGCTTGTCCTTCGAGTTCTTCACGACGATGACGTCGCCGATGATCGAACGGTCGTAGAACCAGGCGGCCGGCGTGGAGCTGTCGCCCGCGCCCCGGGTGTCCGAGAGGCCGACGCAGCCGTGGCTGACGTTCTGCGAGCCGAAGGTGGACTTCGGGGCCCAGTAGTTGCCGTGCACGAAGGTGCCGGAGGTGGACAGGCGCATGGCGTGCGGCACGTCCTTGATGTCGTACTCGCCGCCGAAGCCGACCGTGGCGCCGTTCATCCGGGTCACCTTGTACTTCTCGCTGATGACCATCTGACCGTTGTACGTGGTCGTCGACGGGGCGCCCGCGGTGATCGGCAGGGTCTTGATGATCGTGCCGTCGCGCTCGACCTTCATCGTCTTGGCGCTCGCGTCGACCGTGGAGACCTGGCGGCGGCCGATGGTGAAGGAGTACGTCTTCTTCTGCTTGCCGTAGACGCCCGGGCGACCCTCGACGCCGTCCAGGTTGAGCTCGACGGTGACCTTCGTCCCGGCCTTCCAGTACTCCTCGGGACGGAAGTCGAGGCGGTCGTTGCCGAACCAGTGGCCCTCGATCTCGACGGCCGGCTCGGCCGTCACCTTGACGGCCTTCTCCACGGCCTCGGGGTCGGTGATGCCCCGGGTGAAGTTGATGGAGACCGGCATGCCGACGCCGACGGTCGTGTCGGCCTCCGGCGTGTAGTGGCCGATGAAGGTGTTCTTCGGGACCAGCGTGGTGAAGGTGGTGTCCTTCGCCGACTCGCGCCCCTCGGCGTCCTTCGCGCTCGCGTGGACCTTGTACTGGGTGCCGGCCGACAGGTGGGCCAGCGGCTCCCAGCTCGCGCCGTCCGCCGAGATCTTCCCCTCGACCGCGGCGCCCTTGGAGTCGGCGACCGTCACGGTCGTCAGCTTGCCCTGCTCGGCGGTGACCTTGAGGGCCCCGCTGGTGGCGACCGAGTCGGCGCCGTCCTTCGGCAGGATGGTCACGACCGCCTGGGAGGCGGCGTTGTCGGGCGCCGCGGTCCCCTGCCCGGCGCCGCCGGCCCCGGTCCCGCCGGTCTTCGACGGCTCCTCACCGCCACAGGCGGTCAGGACCAGCAGCAGCGCCCCCGTCGCCAGGGCCCCGAGGCGGAGACTCCGCCGCCGCGCCGACCGCCCCGATATCGGCTGCCCGTTCACTATGGTCTTCTCCCCTCGCACGACCCGGCCGCCGGCCGGGCCCCACCCCCTGTACGCACGTCCCGCGCACGGCGCTAGATAATCACACCGGAAGACACGAAAGTTCCACGTGAATGTCACCGTTCAGTCCCAGTCGGGGCCGGGCCGGAGGCGAGCGGGGAGCGGCTCGCGTCCGGCCCGGGCGGCCGGGCGGGGTCAGCGGAGCGCGGATCCGGCCTTCCAGCCGTCCCAGTCGAGGTTCCAGCCGCCGAGGCCGTTGTCCGGAGCGACCTCGCGGTCCTGGGAGTTGACCACCTCCACGACGTCGCCGACGAGGCTCCGGTCGTAGAACCAGCCCGCCGGGGTGTCGGCGCCGCCGCCCTTCACGTCCCGCAGCCCCACGCAGCCGTGGCTGACGTTGGCCGAGCCGAAGGTCGAGGGGTCGGCCCAGTAGTTGCCGTGGATGAAGGTGCCGGACTCGGTGAGCCGCATGGCGTGCGGCACGTCCTTGATGTCGTACTCGCCGCCGAAGCCGACCGTGGCGCCGTTCATCCGGGTCACGTCGTACAGCTCGGTGACCACCATCTTCCCGTTGTACGTGGTGGTCTTCGGCGCGCCGGCGGTGATCGGCAGCGTGGCCAGGACCCGCCCGTCCCGACGCACCTCCATGGTGTGCGCGGCGGCGTCCACCAGGGAGACCTGGGAGCGGCCCACCGTGAAGCCGACCGTCTTGCGCTGGATGCCGTAGACGCCGGGGGCGCCCTCGACGTCCCGCAGCCCCAGCTCGACCGTCACCTTCGTGCCGGCCGCCCAGTACCGGGCGGGGCGGAAGTCGAGCCGCTCCTTGCCGAACCAGTGGCCGACGACCTCGACCGGCGGGTCGGCGGTGATCCGGATCGCCCGCTCGACCTCGGCCCGGTTCTCGATCGGGCGGTTGAAGCCGAAGGAGACGATCATGCCGGCGCCGACAGTGGAACGGTTCTCCGGAGTGAAGTAGCCGATGAAGCGGGACTCCGGGACCACCGTGGTGAAGGTGGTGTGCCGGGCCGAGCGGCGCCCGTGCTCGTCGAGCGCCACCGCGTCCACGCTGTACTTCGCGGCGAGCGCGAGCCGGCTGCCCTCGGCGGGCCGCCAGCGCAGCCCGTCGGCGCTGACCTCTCCGGCGACGGCCGACCGGCGCCCGTCCGCCACCTGGGTCACGCTCACCCGTTCGAGCCGCCCGCTGTCCACCCGTACCTCCAGCGGACCTTCCGGTGGCACCGCCCGGCTGCCGTCCTCCGGGCTGACCCGGATGACGTCGCCGGGGGCCCGCGCCTTGCCCGGAAGTCCCAGGCCGACGCCTCCTTCCCCGTCCGATCCGGTGCAGCCGGCGAGACCCACGAGGAGCCCCGCGACCGCGAGGAGTTTCCCGGCCCGTTCCCATACACGTGTCACGCGTGGCCCAACGACGACCCCCCTCCAGGGGAAACGTGCGCGCGGGCCATGTTGGGCGGACGGCCCTGCGGGCAGAACAGGGGGGACGACCGGGAGTACACGAGGGTGCGGGAGGACGCGCGGGGGCCGGGGCCGGGACGCCCCTCCCCCGGCCGCGGGCCCGCCGGAGCCGCGGGAGGCCAGGGCGGTGTCGAGCACAGCCGAACAGCAGGCGGTACCGGAGCATGCCCCGGAACGGATGGCGCCCCCGGTGTGGCCGGGGGCGCCCACCCCGCTCGGGGCCCGCTGCCGGGTCGGCCCGGACGGGACCCGGGGCACCAACTTCGCCCTCTGGGCGGGCGGCGCGGAGGCGGTGGAGCTCTGCCTCTTCGCGCCGGACGGCACCGAGACCCGGCTGCCGCTGACCGAACTCACCCACGAGATCTGGCACGGCTTCGTGCCCGGCATCGGCCCCGGCCAGCGGTACGGCTACCGGGCGCACGGCCGCTGGGACCCGTGGACGGGCGCCCGGTGGAACCCGGCGAAACTCCTCCTCGACCCGTACGCGCGGGCCGTGGACGGGGACTTCACCCTGCCCCCCGAGGTGTACGGGCACGTCCGCGACTGGCCGCAGCAGCACGTCGCCGACACCGTCCGCGACGAGCGGGACTCCGCCCCGTTCGTGCCCAAGGGGGTCGTCGTCCTGGACGACGACGACTGGTCCGACGACCGCAGGCCCAAGACGCCCTGGCAGGACTCCGTCATCTACGAGGTCCACGTCAAGGGCTTCACCGCCCGGCACCCCGGCATCCCCGAGCACCTGCGGGGCACCTACGCGGGGCTCGCCCACCCGGCCGCGATCGACCACCTCGTCCGGCTCGGGGTGACGGCGGTCGAGCTGCTGCCCGTCCACCAGTTCGCCCACGAGGACCACCTGCTCCGCCGCGGCCTCGTCAACTACTGGGGCTACAACTCGATCGGCTACTTCGCCCCGCACGCCGGCTACTCCTCCTCCGGCACCGCGGGACAGCAGGTCGGCGAGTTCAAGCGGATGGTCAGGGCCCTGCACGAGGCCGGCATCGAGGTCATCCTCGACGTCGTCTACAACCACACCGCGGAGGCCGGCGAGCTCGGCCCGACCCTGTCGCTGAAGGGCATCGACAACCGCGGCTACTACCGGCTCCAGTCCGACGCCCGCCGGTACGCCGACTACACCGGCTGCGGCAACACCCTGCACGTCGTCCAGCCGCAGGTGCTCCGGCTCATCACCGACAGCCTGCGCTACTGGGTCACCGAGATGGGCGTCGACGGCTTCCGCTTCGACCTGGCGGCGGCGCTGGCCCGCTCGATGCACGACGTCGACATGCTCTCGCCGTTCCTCGCCGTCATCGCCCAGGACCCCGTGCTGCGCCGGGTCAAGCTCATCGCCGAACCCTGGGACGTCGGCAACGGCGGCTATCAGGTCGGCGCCTTCCCGCCGCTGTGGACCGAGTGGAACGACCGCTACCGGGACGCCGTGCGGGACTTCTGGCGCGGCGCCCTGCCCGACGTGCGCGACCTCGGCTACCGGCTCTCCGGCTCCAGCGACCTGTACGCCTGGGGCGGCCGCCGCCCGTACGCCTCCGTCAACTTCGTCACCGCCCACGACGGGTTCACCCTGCGCGACCTCGTCACGTACGAGCGCAAGCACAACGAGGCCAACGGCGAGGGCAACCGGGACGGCACCCACGACAACCGCTCCTGGAACTGCGGAGCCGAGGGCGAGACCGACGACCCGGAGATCGGCGCGCTCCGGCTGCGGCAGCTCCGCAACCTCCTCACCACGCTGCTGCTCTCCACCGGCGTGCCGATGCTGGTCGCGGGCGACGAGATGGGCCGCACCCAGGGCGGCAACAACAACGCCTACTGCCAGGACGACGAGACGAGCTGGCTCGACTGGTCCCTCCCCGAGGACCCCGGCCGCGCCCAGCTCCTCGCCCTCACCCGGCGGCTGCTCGCCCTGCGCCACCGCCACCCGGTGCTGCGCCGCCGCGCCTTCTTCTCCGGACGGCCGCAGGGCGCGGACGGGCTGCGGGACCTCGCCTGGTTCGGTCCCGACGGGACGGAGATGACCGAGCGGGACTGGTACGCGCCCTCGGCCACGCTCGCGCTCTATCTGTCGGGGCGGGACATACCGGGCCGGGACGAGCGCGGCGAGCAGGTCCTCGACGACAGCTTCCTCGCCGTGCTCCACGCCGGCCCGGCCCCGCTGGACTTCCGGCTGCCCGGCGCGCCCTGGGCCCAGACGTACGAGCGGGTCCTCGACACCGCCCTCGACGACCAGACCGCGCCCCCGGGGACGCTCCACCCGGGCGGGGAGGTGTTGCCGGTGGGCGCGCGGTCGGTGGTGCTGCTGAGGGTGGCGGGGTGAGCCGGCGCCGCGGCGGGAGGGCCCCGGCCCGGCCACCGCGGCGCCACGGCGGCGGCCGGGGCGGGACGGGACGGGACGGGACGGCGGCGACGGCGGTGGGCGGGGCGGCGGCCGGGAGCGTGTCGGCAATGGCGGGGACGGGGCGGCGGTGGCCGGGACCGGGCGGCGGTGGCCGAAATTCGGATGAGACGTGTCAGTGGTGACTCGTAGGGTCGGACCTGATGCCTGAGAACCCCGCACCCCCCGAGTCCGCCCCCGCCCGCCGTTCGGCCGTGCGGGTGCTGCTGCGGCTCTGGCCGTACGTCCGGCCCGTGCGCGGGCGGTTCCTCACCGCCGCCGCCGTCGCGATCGTCGCCTCCTGTCTGTCGCTGGTCATCCCCCTCGTCCTGAAGTGGCTGGTCGACGGACCGGTCGCGGACCGGGACCCGGGCGGGGTGTGGCTGGGGGCCCTCTACCTGCTGCTGCTCGGCTTCACCGAGGCCGTGCTGTTCGGTCTGCGCCGGTGGCTGGTGGCCCGGCCGCTCTCCTCGGTGGAGGCCCGGATGCGGGAGGACCTGTACGGGCGGCTCCAGCGGCTGCCGGTCGCCTTCCACGACCGGTGGGCCTCCGGGCAGCTGCTGTCGCGCGGCACCACGGACCTGATGATCATCCGGATGTTCCTGGCCTTCCCGCTGACCTTCCTGCTGGTCAACGCGGTGACGATCGTGGCCGGCTGTGCGCTGCTGCTCGCCCAGGACGCGGCGCTAGCCCTGGTGCTGCTGACGCCGGTGGTGCCGGTGATGGTGCTGTGCTCGTACTTCGAGCGGCGGTACGGGGTGGTGGCGCGGCGGGCGCAGGACCAGGTGGGCGATCTGACGACGGTGGTCGAGGAGAGCGTCCTCGGCATCCGGATCGTCAAGGGCTTCGGGCGGCACCGCAGCCAGGCGGAGGCGTTCCGCCGGCTCGCGGCGCTGCTGCGTTCCACGGAGCTGTCCAAGGCGCGGCTGCTCGCCACGATCTGGGCGCTGATCACGGTCCTGCCGGAGCTGGCGATCGGCGCCGCGCTGGTGCTGGGCTCGGTGCGGGTCGCGGACGGCGGGCTGTCGGCGGGCACCCTGGTGGCCTTCCTGTCGACGGCGCTCGCGCTGCGCTGGCCGGTGGAGTCGATCGGCTTCCTGCTCGCGATGAGCCAGGAGGCGGTGACGGCGACGGAGCGGTACTTCGAGGTGATGGACGCGCAGGAGGAGCGGGACGCGGTCGCTCCGGGCGGCGACGGCCCGGCGGTGCGGGGCGCCGCCGGGCTGCGGTTCGAGGGGGTGTCCTTCCGGTTCCCGGACGCGCCGGACGGCACCGCGCCCGTCCTGGACGGCATCGACCTGCACGTGCGGCCGGGCGAGACGCTGGCGCTGGTCGGGGCGACCGGCTCCGGCAAGACGACGCTGACGGCGCTGGTGCCGCGGCTGCACGAGGCGAGCGGCGGGCGGATCCTGCTGGACGGCGAGGACATCGCGCTGATGGCACGGGAGCGGCTGCGGACCCTGGTGTCGGTGGCGTTCGAGGAGCCGACCCTGTTCTCGGCGAGCGTCGGGGAGAACGTGCTGATGGGCGCCGAGGCGGCCGCCGGGGCGCCGGACCTGGACCGGGCGCTCGGGATCGCGCAGGCGGACGGCTTCGTCGGACGGCTGCCGGAGGGGGCCGGCACACAGGTCGGTGAGCAGGGGCTGAGCCTGTCGGGCGGTCAGCGGCAGCGGCTCGCGCTGGCCCGGGCGGTGGTCGGCCGGCCGCGCTTCCTGGTGCTCGACGACCCGCTGTCGGCGCTGGACGTGCACACCGAGGCGCGGGTGGAGGCGGCCCTGCGCGAGGTTCTGAGGGAGACGACGGCGCTGGTGGTGGCGCACCGGCCGTCGACGGTGATGCTGGCCGACCGGGTGGCGCTGCTGTCGGGCGGGCGGATCGCGGCGGTCGGCACCCATCAGGAACTGCTGCGGAGCAGCGCCGAGTACGCCTGGCTGATGTCGGGCGGTTCCGCGGGCGAGGGGTCCGTGGGGACGGGAGACGGGGAGCGATGACGGAGACCGTGCTCGCGCGGCCCGAGCGGCCGGAGCGGGAACCGGAGGGCGCGGGTCCCGGCGACCCGTTCGACCGGGACGACCTGCCGGCGCCGCGCGGGGCGACCGGGGCGCTGCTGCGTTCGCTGCTGGCCGCGCACCGGTTCCGGGTGACGGTGGCGGCGCTGGTGCTGCTGGTGAAGGAGGCGGCGGTCCAGGCGGGCCCGCTGCTCGTCGCGTACGCGATCGACCGGGGGGTGCCGGCCTTCCGGGCCGGGGACCACGGTCCGCTGGTCGCGGTGGCGGCCGGGTACCTGCTGTGCGCGGTGGGCGCGGGGGCGCTCCAGTACGCCTTCGTGCGGGGTGCGGCGCGGATCAACCAGGACGTGCTGCTCGACCTGCGGGGGCGGATCTTCCGGCACGCGCAGGTGCTGAGCGTGGACTTCCACGAGCGGTACACCTCGGGGCGGCTGATCTCGCGGTCGACGACGGACGTGGAGTCGCTGCGGGAGCTGCTGTCGGAAGGGCTCCAGGAGCTGATCGGGGTGGTGCTGTCGTTCGTGTCGATCTCCCTGGTGCTGCTCTGGCTGGATCTGGGGATCGGGGCGGTGGCGGTGGCCTCGTTCGGTCCGCTGTACCTGCTGGTGCGGATGTACCGGCGGCGGGCGGGCGCGGTGTTCGCGGAGCGGTCGACGGCGATCGCCGGGGTGATCGTGAAGTTCGCGGAGACGATGAACGGGATCCGGCCGGTGCGGGCGTTCCGCCGGGAGCGGGTGAACGACGCGGAGTTCGCGGGGCTGAACCACCGGCATGAGCGGAGCAACGGCGACGCGCTCCTGGAGATGGCCCGCTACGTGGTCGGTTCGCGGCTCGTGGCGAACACGGCGGTGGCCGGGATGTGCCTGTGGGGCGCGTACCGGGTGGCGGGCGGATCGCTGGAGCTGGGCGTGCTGGCGGCGGCGGTGCTGTACGTGCGGCGGCTGTACGACCCGATCGACCGGCTCGGGATGTTCCTCAACTCGTACGAGTCGGCGGCGGCGTCGCTGACCAAGATCGCGGGGCTGCTCGCGCAGGAGCCGGGCGTGCCGGAGGCGGTCGCTCCGCGCGAGCTGCCGGAGCGGGCCGGGGCTGCGCCGGGCCGTGAGGTGGTCTTCGACGGCGTGCGGTTCGCGTACCGGACCGGCGGCGAGGTGCTGCCCCGCTTCTCCCTGCGGATCCCGGCGGGCCAGACGGTGGCGGTGGTCGGGGCGACCGGTGCGGGCAAGTCGACGCTGGCGAAGCTGCTGGCGCGTTTCTACGACCCGACGGAGGGCCGGGTGCTGCTCGACGGGGTCGACCTGCGGGAGCTGGCGACGCCGGAGCTGCGGCGCGGGGTGGTGATGGTCACCCAGGAGGCGTTCCTGTTCTCCGGGACGGTCGCGGAGAACATCGCGATCGGGCGTCCGGACGCGACCCGGGAGGAGATCGAGCGGGCGGCGAAGGCGATCGGCGCGCACGAGTTCATCGCCGGGCTGCCGGACGGCTACGACACCGACGTACGGAAGCGGGGTGGCCGGATCTCGGCGGGTCAGCGCCAGTTGGTGGCCTTCGCGCGGGCGCTCCTCGCGGACCCGGCGGTGCTGATCCTGGACGAGGCGACGAGCTCGCTGGACGTGCCGGGCGAGCGGGCGGTGCAGCACGCGATGGACACGGTCCTGGCGGGCCGTACGGCGGTGGTCATCGCCCACCGCCTGTCCACGGTCGAGGTCGCGGACCGGGTCCTGGTCATGGAGGCGGGACGCGTCGTCGAGGACGGCACCCCCGCCGAACTGGTCGGCGGCGAAGGCCGCTACGCGGGCCTCCACCGCGCCTGGCGGGACTCCCTGACGGGCTGACGGCCGACGGGCCGACGGGCCGACGGGCCCCGGGCCGGCGCACCTCGCGCCCCGGGGCCCGGGAGTTCCCGGTACGCCGGCGGTCCCGGGGGCCCGGTGTCCCCGGGGTCCCCGGGGTCCCCGCGACCGGCCGAGGCCCGCGATGCCGGTGGTCACCGGCGTCCCCTCCCGCCGCGCCCCGGCGGCGCGGACGTCCGCAGGATGACGCCAGGGGCGATCCGGCGGGCAAGCCGTGCCGCCGCCGAGCGGAACGCGCGCTTCACGCCGACAGGTTTCGGCCATCGGTTCGGTAAAGGCGGCCGGTGTCCGAAGGGCGGGACGCGGGGCGGAGGGTGGCGGTCCGGATCCGCGGCCGTGCGGGGATCGCCGCACGGAGAACGGCGTGTGACCGGCCGTTCATGATCGATGAAACGTTCGCTTAACGAACACGTCCGTACGCGCAGCGGACGACTTCCGGCCAAGTTGTTGACGCGCCCCTGACAGATACCGCCGGTAGCTGCCAGTCTCTCCCCCGGTTCCTCGCAACCGCGTTCGTCGATTCACCCGATCGTGCGCCACCGCTCTGCTTGCTCCGCCCGGCCCGTCCACCCAGCGGCCGGTACCCCCCTCGCAAAAGGAGTTCGCGTGAGATCCACGCCCAGCCGCCGCGCCACCGCGACCGGCGCGCTCATCGCCGCCGCCGCCATGCTCGCCGTCGGCGTCCAGGCCGGCAGCGCCTCCGCCGACAACGCCGGGACGACCGCCCCCCAGGCGCAGGCCGCGGGGAAGGCCGACCCGGGCAAGCTCCCCGCCGACCTCTCCCCCGCCCAGCGCACCGCGCTGATCAAGGCCGCCGACGCCGACAAGGCAGAGACGGCCGAGGAGCTCGGTCTCGGCACGCAGGAGAAGCTGGTCGTCCGCGACGTGGTCCAGGACCGCGACGGCACCACCCACACCCGCTACGAGCGCACCTACGGCGGACTCCCCGTCCTCGGCGGCGACCTGATCGTGGCCGAGTCCCGCGCCGGGGCCACCACCGCGGTCTCCAAGTCCTCCCGCGCGGAGCTGAAGAACGTCGACCTCGCCGCGACCCTCGCCCCCGCCGCCGCGGAGAAGCAGGCCGTCGGCCTGGCCGCCGCCGAGGGCTCCAAGGCCACCAAGAGCGAGCGCGCCCCGCGCAAGGTCGTCTGGATGGGCCACGGCGGCGCCCCCGTCCTCGCCTACGAGACCGTCGTCGGCGGCCTCCAGCACGACGGCACCCCGAACGAGCTGCACGTCGTCACCGACGCCAAGACCGGCGCGAAGCTGTACGAGTGGCAGGCGGTGCACAACGGCACCGGCAACACCCAGTACAGCGGCCAGGTCACGCTCGGCACGGCGCCCTCGTACTCGCTGACCGACACCACCCGGGGCAACCACAAGACGTACAACCTCAACCGGGGGACGTCCGGCACCGGCACGCTCTTCTCCGGCGCGGACGACGTCTGGGGCGACGGCACCCCGCAGAACGCGGAGACCGCTGGCGCCGACGCCCACTACGGCGCGGCGCTCACCTGGGACTACTACAAGAACGTGCACGGCCGCAGCGGCATCCGCGGCGACGGCGTCGGCGCGTACTCCCGGGTCCACTACGGCAACGCCTACGTCAACGCCTTCTGGCAGGACTCCTGCTTCTGCATGACCTACGGCGACGGCGCGGGCAACACCAAGCCGCTCACCTCCATCGACGTGGCCGCGCACGAGATGACCCACGGCCTCACCTCGGTGACGGCCAAGCTCGTCTACAGCGGCGAGTCCGGCGGCCTCAACGAGGCCACCTCCGACATCTTCGCGGCGGCCGTCGAGTTCTACGCCAACAACCCGCAGGACCAGGGCGACTACCTCGTCGGCGAGAAGATCGACATCCGCGGCAACGGCACCCCGCTGCGGTACATGGACAAGCCGAGCAAGGACGGCTCCTCCAAGGACTACTGGTACTCCGGCATCGGCAACGTCGACGTCCACTACTCCTCGGGCCCGGCGAACCACTTCTACTACCTGCTCTCCGAGGGCAGCGGCGTCAAGACGGTCAACGGCGTCACCTACGACTCGCCGACCTCCGACGGCCTGCCCGTCACCGGCATCGGCCGGGACAAGGCCTCGCTGATCTGGTTCAAGGCGCTCACCACGAAGTGGACCTCGTCCACCAACTACGCGGGTGCCCGCACCGGCACGGTCGCCGTCGCCACCGAGCTGTACGGTGCGAACAGCCCCGAGGTCGCGGCCGTCGAGCACGCCTGGGCCGGCGTCAACGTCGGTTCCCGCCCCGGTGGCGGCAACCCCGGCGGCAAGGTCTTCGAGAACACCGCCGACGTGGCCATCCCGGACTCCCCCGGCGCCGCGGTCACCTCGACCGTGAACGTCACCGGCGTCACCGGCAACGCGCCGAGCAACCTCTCCGTCGGCGTGGACATCGTCCACACCTACAAGGGCGACCTCGTCGTCGACCTGGTCGCGCCCGACGGCTCGGTCTACAACCTCCACAACCGCACCGGCGGCAGCGCCGACAACATCGTCCAGACCTACACCGTGAACGCCTCCTCCGAGGTCGCCAACGGTGCCTGGAAGCTGCGCGTGCAGGACAAGGCCGGCGCCGACACCGGCTACATCAACGGCTTCAAGCTGACCTTCCCGTAACCCGGGAGGCGAGAGCCGGAAGCACCCGTGACGGACGCCCGGAGGGACCCATCCCTCCGGGCGTCCGCCCGTTCACCCCACCTCGTCCCTGGCTACCAGCCGGCCCGCCGCGAAGCACAGCCGGTAGACCGGCCGCTCCGCGAACACGGTCGCCCGGTAGTACCGGCACTCGTCCGCCCCGTCCGGTTCCGCCGGCAGCCCCGGCGGCCTCGCCTCCAGCGCGTGGTCCGGCAGGTCCTCCACGAGTTCCTCGTACTTCTGGCCGACCAGCAGCCGCGCGTAGTTGTCCGGCTCCAGGTACGAGCGGGCCTGCGACCACACCGCGACCCCCGCCGTCAGCACCGCCAGCGCGGCCAGCAGCGCCAGCGGGATCCAGATCGCCCGCACCAGATCCTGGCGCACCCGCCGCCGGGCGCGGTCCAGCTCGCGCGCCGAGGTCGGCGCGGCGGGCACCGACGCCGGCGCCCGCCGGGGCAGCTCCGCCGCCAGCGCGAAGCCGCCGCCCCGCACCGGGCCGTGGGTCAGCGTGCCGCCCGCGAGCCGCACCCGCTCGTCGAGACCGACGAGGCCGGAGCCCCCGGTGGCGGCCGGCCCCGCCACGGTGCCGGGCCCGCTCTCCACCCGTACGCTCACCCGCTGCCCGGTCTCCCGGACCTCGACCGAGACGGCGGCGCCCGGGGCGTGCTTCGCCGCGTTCGTCAGCCCCTCCCGCACCACCCGGTGCAGCGCCCGGCCCGCCATCCCCGGCAGCTCCGGCGGGACGCCGACGAGCGTCACGTCGAGCCCCGAGGACCGCGCCCGCTCCACCAGCTCGCCGGCCGTCTCGTCGGACGGGGTCGTCGGCGCCCCGGCGCCCTCCTCCCGCAGCACCCCGATGACGTCCCGCAGCCGCTCGGTCGCCTCCGCCGCCGCGAGGCGCAGCTCGCCCGCCGCGCGCTGCTGCTCGGGCCCGAGCCCCGGATCCACCTCCAGGGCGCCCGCCCGCACCGCGATCAGCGCCAGGTCGTGGCCGAGGGAGTCGTGCATGTCCCCGGCGATCCGGGACCGCTCCCGCAGCCGCTCCCGGTCGGCCACCGCCGCCTGCTCGCGCTCCATCCGGTCCGCCAGCTCCCAGCCGCTGCGCACCAGCCGGTCGTACTGGCGCACGTACCGGCCGACCAGCCAGGGCGCCACGATCGCCAGCGCGAGGGCGAGGAGCAGGGTGAACCAGGGGCCGAGGGAGGTGCCGGTGAGCCGGGTGAGGAGCAGCCCGACGGCCGCGACGGCGCCGAAGAGCCAGAGCGAGCCGCGGGTGTGGTCCTGCCGCCGCCCGGCGAGGTAGCCGAAGGCGACGAGGGCGAGGCTGTACGAGGGGGTGAAGAGCTCCAGGGTGGCGGGCAGGCTCGCCGCGACCGTCACCGCGAGCGGCAGCAGCGGCCACCGGCGGCTGACGGCGACGCAGCCGCCGAGGACGGTGATCCCGGAGGCGACCTGGAGCCAGGAGCCGCCGTCGTTCGGGTCGGAGCGGAGCAGCACGGGGACGGAGAGCAGCAGCCACAGCGCGAGGTCGAAGAGGCGGCGGCGCGCCGGGGAGGTCTCAGGCACCGTCCGGGTCCCGCCCGTCCGGTCCGGGGCCGTACCCGTGCGGGTGCGCGTCGCCGACGAGTCCCGCCTCGTGGGCGAGGACGGCGAGCTGGACCCGGTTGCGCAGGCCGAGCCGGCCGAGGACCGCGCTCACATGGGCCTTGACCGTGCCCTCGACGACGTACATCCGGGCGGCGATCTCCTGGTTGGAGCAGCCGGCGGCGAGCAGCGAGACGACCTCCCGTTCGCGGCCGGTGAGCGGGGCCAGCCGGGCGCGGGCGGCGGCGGCGCGGGTGAGCCGCTCGCCGCCGAGGGTGTCGATGACGCGGCGGGCGACGGTGGGCGAGAGCGCGGCGCCGCCGGCGGCGACCGCGCGGACCCCGGCGATCAGCTCGCGCGGGTCTCCGGACTTGAGGAGGAAGCCACCGACGCCGCCGCCGAGGGCGCGGGCGATGTAGTCGTCCTCGGAGAAGGTGGTGAGCATGACGACCGCCGTTCCCGGCTGGGTGCGGCGCAGGGCGTCGGCGGCGGCGAGGCCGTCGAGGCGGGGCATCCGGATGTCGAGGAGGGCCACGTCCGGCCGGTGCAGCCGGGCCAGCTCCACCGCCTCGTGACCGTCGCCCGCCTCGGCCACCACCTCGATCCCCGGGTCGGTGGTGAGGATGGCCCGCACCCCGGCACGGATCATCGCCTCGTCGTCGGCGAGCAGCACTCTGATCATGCGGT
The DNA here is from genome assembly GCF_042873895.1 of Streptomyces sp. NPDC004435. Lineage (NCBI taxonomy): Bacteria > Bacillati > Actinomycetota > Actinomycetes > Kitasatosporales > Streptomycetaceae > Streptomyces > Streptomyces sp. NPDC004435. The sequence continues at coordinate 281,344 of NZ_JBIAMB010000007.1, forward strand.
CCAGCCTAGGGCGGGGCCGGTGGCACCCGGGGCCCCGCGGGAGCCCCGGGTGTCCGGGGGCTACCTCAGGAGCACTCCGGCGCCCTCGCCGGCCTCGCCGGTGCCGTCCTCCGGCAGGGCCAGGAGGCCGAGCTCGGCGGGGTGGGCGAGGCGGGGGTGGGCGGGCAGGACGCGGACGGTGCAGCCGAAGGGGCCGGTGCGGTCGAGCTCCAGGGTGCCCGCGTAGGGCTGCCGGCCCTCCAGGTCCGGGCCGCCGGCGGGCTTGAGCGTGACGGCGCGGGTGTCGGTGAGGGTGTCGTCGGCGGCGGCGCGGCCGGTGACCGCCTGCACCTCGACGTCATCGGGGGTGAGGCCGCCGAGCGCGACCCCGACCCGGACGACCGGGGTGGCGCCCAGTTCGGCGCCGGCCTCCGCGAGGTCGTCGCCGATCTCCACGTGGTCGACCGAGACGCCCGGCCAGGCGGACCGGACCCGTGTCTTCCAGGCGGCGAGCTCGCGGGCCCGGTCCGGGGTGAGCGCCCGGCGGGCGGTGGCGGCGGGGACGTACAGCCGCTCCACGTACTCCTGGACCATCCGGTCGGCGAGGACCTTGGGGCCGAGTTCGGCGAGGGTGCGGCGGACCATGGCGGTCCAGGCGGCGGGGACGCCGTCGGGGCCGCGGTCGTAGAAGCGGGGGGCGACCCGGCGTTCGATCAGTTCGTAGAGGGCGGCGGCCTCCAGGTCGTCGCGCCGCTCCTCGTCGGCCGCGGCGGCCCCGTCGGCGGTGGGGATCGCCCAGCCGAACTCGGGCTCGAACCACTCGTCCCACCAGCCGTCGAGGACGGAGAGGTTGAGGCAGCCGTTGAGCGCGGCCTTCATCCCGCTGGTGCCGCACGCCTCCAGGGGGCGGAGGGGGTTGTTGAGCCACACGTCGCAGCCGGGGTACAGGCCGCGGGCCATCTCCATACCGTAGTCGGGCAGGAAGACGATCCGGTGCCGGACCCGGGGGTCGTCGGCGAAGCGGACCAGCTCCTGGACGAGCTTCTTGCCGCCGTCGTCGGCCGGGTGGGCCTTGCCGGCGACGACCAGCTGCACCGGGCGCTCGGGGTGGAGCAGCAGGGCGCGCAGCCGGTCCTTGTCGCGGAGCATCAGGGTGAGCCGCTTGTACGAGGGGACCCGGCGGGCGAAGCCGATGGTGAGGACCTCGGGGTCGAGGACGGTGTCGGTCCAGCCGAGTTCGGCGCCGGCGGCGCCGCGCTGGCGCCAGGAGGCCCGCACCCGGTCGCGGACGTCGGCGACGAGCCGGGTGCGCAGGGTGCGGCGCAGCTCCCACAGCTCGCGGTCGCTCGCGTCGGGGCCGAGGCGGCCGACCTCGGGGGCGGTCCAGGTGGGGGCGTGGACACCGTTGGTGATGGAGGTGATCGGCACCTCCTCGGCGTCGAAGCCGGGCCAGAGCCCGGCGAACATGGCGCGGCTGACGGCGCCGTGGAGGGTGGAGACGCCGTTGGCGCGCTGGGCGAGGCGCAGGCCCATGGCGGCCATGTTGAAGACGGTGGGGTCGCCGCCGAGCGGGGTCTCGTCGCCGAGGGCGAGGATCCGGCCGGTGTCGAGGCCGGGCAGGGCGCCGTCGTCGCCGAGGTGGCGGGCGACGAGCCCTCGGTCGAAGCGGTCGATGCCGGCGGGGACGGGGGTGTGGGTGGTGAAGACGGTGCCGGCCCGGACGGTCTCCAGGGCGGCTTCGAAGTCCATTCCCTCGCCCTGGAGTTCGCGGATCCGTTCGAGGCCGAGGAAGCCGGCGTGGCCCTCGTTGGTGTGGAAGACCTCGGGTGCGGGGTGGCCGGTGAGGCGGGTGTACGTGCGGACCGCGCGGACACCGCCGATGCCGAGCAGCATCTCCTGGAGGAGCCGGTGCTCGCTGCCGCCGCCGTAGAGCCGGTCGGTGACGGCCCGCTCGCCGGGGGCGTTCTCCTCGACGTCCGAGTCGAGCATGAGCAGCGGGACCCGTCCGACCTGGGCGATCCACAGGTGGGCGTGGAGGCTGCGGCCGCCGGGCAGGGCGAGGGTGATGCGGGCGGGGGCGCCGTCGGCCTCGCGGAGCAGGGTGACGGGCAGCTCGCCGGGGTCGAGGACGGGGTACTGCTCCTGCTGCCAGCCGTCGCGGCCGAGGGACTGCCGGAAGTAGCCGTGCCGGTAGAGGAGCCCGACGCCGACGAGGGGGACGCCGAGGTCGCTGGCGGACTTGAGGTGGTCGCCGGCGAGGATGCCGAGCCCGCCGGAGTACTGGGGCAGGGCGGCGGCGACGCCGAACTCGGGCGAGAAGTAGGCGAGGGCGGCGGGCCCGTCGCCGGCTGCGCGCTCCTGGTACCAGCGGGGCCGCTCCAGGTAGGCGTCGAGGTCGTCGGCGGCGGCGGTGAGCCGGGCGAGGAAGTCCCGGTCGGCGGCGAGCGCGGCGAGCCGGGGGGCCTCCAGGGCGCCGAGGACCCGCACCGGGTCGGCCCCGGCGAGCCCTTCGGGGGCGAGGGAGTCGAAGAGGGCGCGGGTCGGTTCGTGCCAGGACCAGCGCAGGTTGCGCGCCAGGGCGGCGAGGGGTCGGAGGGTGTCGGGGAGGACAGGACGCACGGTGAATCGACGGATTGCCTTCACGTGTCCCACCTTCGCAGGCCGGTGACGGAACGGAGCGGACGCACCACGCTGTGCGCCCGGCGTGCCGCACCGAGCGTAGGGCCTGGATCCGGGCGCGGACGGGGCGCCCGGGGGCGCGGACGGAGCGTCAGGGGGCGCGCCCGGCACGGGTCCGGTCCGTCGCGCCCCGCCTCCGGGGCGTCACGGGCCGGTCCGTGCCGCCTCCGGAGCGCCCCGCCTCCGGTCCGTCAGGGCGCTTCGCCGATGCCCAGGGCCTGTACGTCGACGAGGTTGAACGCCTCGTGGACGTAGACGTTGGTCAGCCGCGGGTTGCGGTAGTTGAGGACCTTCTCGGCGCTGAACGGCAGGTAGTACGCGCCGTCGGTGACGCGGTGGTTGGCCTCCTGGTAGAGGCGGGTCGCCGCGTCCTCGTCGGTCTCCGCCGACGCCCGGTCGAACAGTTCGTCGATCTGGGGGTCGTTCACCCGGGCGTAGTTGCTGTTGGCCTGGGTCCTGCCCGGGGTGCTGTCGGCGAGGGGCTGGAGGAAGCCGGCGCCGGTGGGGAAGTCGGCCCCCCATCCCAGGACGAGCATGCCGATCCCCTTGTCCTTCAGGGTTCCGGGAGAGCTCAGGGCGGCGAAGTAGGCGGAGACGTCGTCGAACCGCTCGATGTCGAGCGTGATGCCGGCGGCCTTCAGGTCGCTCTGGAGGGCGGTGACCACCTGGACGTCCTTGTGGTTGCCGCCGTTGACGGCGATCTTCACGGTGAAGCCGTCGGGCTTGCCGCACGCCCGCAGCGCGTCCTTCGCCTCCTGCCGCCGGGGCGCGCCCCCGGTCAGGCCGAAGGGGTCGTAGGAGTCGGCGCCCCGGACGGTCGGGGGCAGCATGCTGCCCTGCGGCGAGGAGAACGTGTCGCCGCCGCGCGCGGTCCGCAGGGCCTTGGTGCCGGTCGCGTACACCACCGCCTTGCGGCAGTTGACGTTGTTCAGCGGGGCGGTGTCGGAGATCATCCCGGCCATCCGGAGGTATCCGCTGTACGGGTTGTCCGTCTGGGCCTTGAGCTTCGGATCCGACAGCGCCCTGGGTGCCGCCTCCTGCCCCAGGCCGACCTGGGAGGCGTCCAGGTCGGCGGTGCCGGCGAGCAGCCGCTGGTCGGCCTTGTCCTGGTCGGGCTCGATGGTCAGCTCGACGCGGTCCGGCAGCGCCTTGCGGAGCGGGTCGGTCGCGGGGTCCCAGTTCTCGTTGCGGACGAGGACCAGCGACCTGTCCTGCCGGTACGTGGAGAAGCGGTACGGGCCCGAGGAGAGGGGCTTGGTCCCGTAGTCGGCCTTGGTGTCGCGCTCCCGGGGCACGGGGGCCGTCGCGCCCATGGTGAGCAGGTACGGGAACCGGGAGTCGGCCTCGGCCAGCCGGAAGACGAGCGTGCGGTCGTCGGGTGTCTCGACGGACCGCAGGCCCGTCCTCCCCGTGTCCTTGTACGGGCCCTGGTACTTCTGCTTCTGGTCGAGGACGTCGACGAGGTACGTGGGTCCGCCGGCGATCTCCGGCGCGAAGGTGCGCTCGATGCCGTACTTGACGTCGGCGGCGGTGATCGACGAGCCGTCCTCGTACTTCAGACCGCTCTTCAGCCGGAACGTGTAGGTCCGGCCGTCGGAGGACACCTCGGGCTGTGCCTCGGCCAGGTCCGGGACCACCGAGAGGCCGTCCGCGCCCGGTGCGGCCGCGTAGGTCATGAGGGTGCGGGTGTAGAGCCGCTGCATGTTCCACACCCACCCCGAGTAGGAGCGGGCCGGGTCCCAGGAGTCGGCGTCCATCCAGCTCACCAGGCGCAGGGTGCCGCCCTTCTTGTCGGAGGGGTTGACGATCTTGCCGATCGCGCCGTTGAAGCCCCCGTCGGACGTGGGAGAGCCCTTCCCCTGGCCCTGCCCCTTCCCCTGGCCCTGCTGCTGCCCCTGCTTCCCGGACGGGTCGTCCTTCTGGGAGAGGACCACGGCGGTGGTGCCGCCTCCCGCCACCAGGGCGACGCCGAGGGCGATCGCCGCGATCCTGCGGCCCCGGGTGCGACCGGGCGCGCGGACCGGACCGCCGCCGGGACCGGGGGGATACGGGGCGGGGGCGGGGCCGGGGGCGGTGGCCGCGTACGGGTTGCCGGGGTACGGGGTGCCGGCGGGGTACGTGGCCGGCATCGCGGGCGGAGGCGTCGGCGGCATCGCGGGCGGAGGCGTGGACGGGGTCGCGGGGGGCGGCGTGGACGGCGTCGCGGGAGGCGGCGTGGCCGGCATCGCGGGCGGTGCGGCGGGGCCCTTCGCGAGCGGGACGCGGGGGTCCGGCCTGGGCTCCGCGCCGGCCTGGTGTGCCGGTGAGGTCCACGCGTGCGGCGCCGGCCCGGGAGCGGGAGCGGCGGGAGTCGGGGCCGGCGGCGCGGGAGTGGCACCGGCCACCGGTCCGACGACGCCCGCCACGTCACCGAGGGCCGTCACCACCGCCTCCGGCAGCCAGTGGGTCTCCGTCGCCGGCCCTCCCCCGTAGGTGTGGCCGCTGCCCTCGCCGAGCAGCGCCGCGAACTCCGCGAGCAGCTCCGGCACGGTGGGCCGAACGGCGGGGTCCTTGGCCAGGCACCGGGCGACGAACTCCACTCCCGGCGGCAGCAGGCGCAGGTCGGGTTCCCCGTACACGGCCCGGAAGTTCACGGAGTGCGCGGAGCCGGTCCCGAACGGCCCGGCGCCGGTGGCGGCGAAGGCCAGCACCGCGCCCAGCGCGAACACGTCGGTCGCCGGGCCGACGGCGGTTCCCGCGACCTGCTCGGGCGACATGAAGCCGGGGGTGCCGATCACCGTCCCCGTCTGCGTCAGGACGTGCGACTCGGCGATGAGCGAGATGCCGAAGTCGATCACCCGGGGGCCGTCGGGGGCGATCAGCACGTTCGACGGCTTCAGGTCGCGGTGGACGAGACCCGTGCCGTGGATGGCCTCCAGGGCTTCGACGAGCCCCGCTCCCAGGTAGAGCAGCGAGCGCAGGGGCCAGGCGCCGTGCGCGCGCACCGCCGTCTCCAGGGGCAGCCCGGGGACGTAGGCGGTGGCGAGCCAGGGCGGCGAGCCGAGCGGGTCGGCGTCGACCACGGCCGCGGTGAAGAAGCCGGTGACCCGCCGCGCGGCCTCCACCTCGCGGACGAACCGGCGCTGGAACTCGGGGTCCTCGGCGAGTTCGGCGCGCACCACCTTGACGGCGACCATCCGGCCGCTCGTGGAGCGCCCCAGGTAGACGCGTCCCATGCCGCCCGCCCCGAGGCGCGCGAGAATCCGGTACCGCCCGACCTGCCGCGGATCCGACCCGTCCAGCGCTTGCAAGACCGCCCCCGTCCCCGGCGCCGCATCCCCTGGGCGCCGTGACGATTAGATCAGATCGGCCGCCGGGCCCCGCGGTCCGGTTCGCGCCCCGCGGGGTGCGGCGGCCCGGTACTCCCCCGGGGTCATGCCGTAGGTGGTGCGGAAGGCCAGGTGGAAGCCGACCCTGCTGCGGTAGCCGACGCGGGCGGGTACGGCCGACTGGGGGAGCCCGGTCTCGGCGAGCAGCCGGGCGGCCTCCCGTATCCGCCGGGCCGTCAGACGGCGGGCCGGGGGTGTGCCGACGGCCTCGCGGAAGGCGGCGGTGAAGGCGGAGCGGGACATCCCGGCCTCGCGGGCGAGGGTGACCACCGTCCAGGGCTCGGCGTAGCGGGTCTCGATGGCGGCGACGGCGCGGCCGATGCCGGGGTGGGGGTACGGGCCTGACGGGGGCCGGGGCGCGGCGGCCAGGACGAGGGCGGTCTCCAGGGCCCGCAGGGCGAGCAGCCGGTCGCCGGGTCCGGGGCGGCGGCCGGGGGCGGCGAGCAGGGCGAGGGTGTCGCGGAGCAGCGGGGCGGCGTCGACGCGGGCCCGTTCGAGGCGGAGGGCCCGGGGCAGGGCGGTGACGAGGGGCGACGCGGCCCGGCGGTCGTATCCGGCGCGGACGGTCAGCAGCCGGACTCCGGTGTCCGGTCCGCCGAGTTCGAGCACCGCGGCGGCGGGGCCGGACGGGGGCGGGGTGCCGGAGGCCCCGGGTCCGGCGGCGAGCCGGTGGCGGGCGCCGGTGGGCAGCAGCGCGAGGTCGCCGGCCGCGAGGTCGAGGGCCGCCGCCCCCGCCGCGGCGAGCCGGCACCTTCCGGCCAGGACGTGGTGGAGGACGGCCCGGGCGTCGCCGGTCTCCGTGTCCATGGGGGTCTCCCGTTCTCGCACCGGTCCCGAAGGACCGTCAGCGTAGCGAGGGCGGGGAGGGGGTCCGGTGCTCCGCGCGGCGCCCGGCGGATTTCTTGTCCGGCTCGCGTCCTTGCCCGGCCCCCTACGCCCTAGTAGTTAACAAAGGGCCGGATTGCCCACCCGCGAACCTGGGGAAGGCTCCACCGGTACCCCCCGAATCCGTTGTCCCCGTACCCGTCTTCATCCCTGTGGGCCCGCCATCCGAGTGAACGCGGAGGGGCGCGGCGATGCCGTCCTCCCCCCGGCCTCCGGCGCGGCTAGAAAGAGCGCACCACCACCCGCACCCCCGCAAACCGTCAGGTGATGCTGTGAATCCGCTCATGGGACGCATTCCCGTACTGGACGTCCGCCCGCTGGTCGACTGTGGCCGGCGCCCCGCGAAGGCTGTGGCCGGCGAGACCTTCGAGGTCTCGGCGACCGTTTTCCGCGAGGGCCACGACGCGGTCGCCGCCAATGTCGTACTGACCGGCCCGACCGGCCGGACCGGACCGTGGACCCCGATGCGCGAGCTGGCCGAGGGCACCGACCGCTGGGGTGCCGAGGTCACCCCGGACGCCGAGGGCCTGTGGACGTACACCGTCGAGGCGTGGAGCGACCCGCTGGCGACCTGGCGCCACGCGGCGAAGATCAAGATCCCGGCCGGGATCGACTCCGAACTCGTCCTGGCCGAGGGCGCGGAGCTGCACGAGCGGGCCGCCAAGGGCGTCCCGAAGAAGGGCGGCGGCCGGGAGGCGGTGCTCGCGGCGGCGGACGCGCTGCGCGACGAGTCCCGGCCGGCCGCCGCCCGGCTCGCCGCGGCGCTCGCGCCGCGGGTGACGGAGACCCTGGACCGGCATCCGCTGCGCGAACTGGTCTCCACCTCACCGGTGTTCCCCCTCCGGGTGGAGCGGGAGCGGGCGCTGTACGGCTCCTGGTACGAGTTCTTCCCGCGCTCGGAGGGCGTGCGGAAGGTCAAGGGCCGTACCGTGCCCGGGAATTTCCGCACCGCCGCGGAACGCCTGCCGGCCATCGCGGCGATGGGCTTCGACGTGGTCTACCTGCCGCCGATCCACCCGATCGGCGAGACGCACCGCAAGGGCCCCAACAACGCGCTGTCGGCGGCCCCGGGCGATGTCGGCGTGCCGTGGGCGATCGGTTCGCCGGAGGGCGGGCACGACGCGGTCCACCCGGACCTGGGCACGATCGAGGACTTCGACGCCTTCGTGGAGCGGGCCCGGGAACTGCGCCTGGAGATCGCGCTGGACTTCGCGCTCCAGTGCTCGCCCGACCACCCGTGGGTGGAGAAGCACCCGGAGTGGTTCCACCACCGCGCGGACGGCTCGATCGCGTACGCGGAGAACCCGCCGAAGAAGTACCAGGACATTTACCCGATCGCGTTCGACAAGGACATGGACGGCCTGGTCGCCGAGACCGTGCGGGTCATGCGGCACTGGATGGACCACGGGGTGCGGATCTTCCGGGTGGACAACCCGCACACCAAGCCGGTGGTGTTCTGGGAGCGGGTGATCGGGGAGATCAACGACCGCGACCCGGACGTGATCTTCCTGGCGGAGGCGTTCACCCGGCCGGCGATGATGCGGACCCTGGGCGCGGTCGGCTTCCAGCAGTCGTACACGTACTTCACCTGGCGGAACACGAAGGACGAGCTCACCGAGTACCTGACCGAGCTGTCCGGGGACGTGGCGGCGCAGATGCGGCCCAACTTCTTCGTGAACACCCCGGACATCCTGCACGCCTACCTCCAGGAGGGCGGCCGGCCGGCCTTCGAGGCGCGGGCGGTCCTCGCGGCGACGCTCTCGCCGACCTGGGGGATCTACGCCGGGTACGAGCTGTGCGAGAACACCGCGCTGCGCCCGGGCAGCGAGGAGTACCTGGACTCGGAGAAGTACCAACTCCGGCCGCGTGACTGGGAGTCGGCGGAGCGCTCGGGCGCGACGATCACTCCGCTGATCACCTCCCTGAACCGGATCCGGCGCCGTCACCCGGCCCTCCGGCGCCTCCGGAACCTGTCCTTCCACGGGACGGACAACCCCCAGGTGATCGCGTACTCGAAGAAGTCGGGTTCGAACACCGTTCTGGTGGTCGTCAACCTCGACCCGCACCACACCCAGGAGGCGACGCTCTCGTTGAACATGCCGGAACTCGGCCTCGGCTGGCACGAGACCGCTCCGGTGCGCGACGAGCTCACCGGCGACACCTATCACTGGGGCAGGAGCGCCTACGTGCGCCTGGAACCGGGCGTCACGCCCGCGCACGTGCTCGTCCTGCGACCGTCCCCGCAGACCGGAGGGTCACCCACCTCATGACTGTCAACGATCCCGTCCCCGACACCTTCGAGGACACCCCCGCCAAGGACCGCGACCCCGACTGGTTCAAGCGGGCCGTGTTCTACGAGGTCCTCGTCCGGTCCTTCCAGGACAGCAACGGCGACGGCGTCGGCGACCTGAAGGGCATCACGTCCCGGCTGGACTACCTCCAGTGGCTCGGCGTGGACTGCCTGTGGCTGCCGCCGTTCTTCAAGTCCCCGCTGCGCGACGGCGGCTACGACGTCGCCGACTACACCTCGGTCCTCCCCGAGTTCGGCGACCTCGCCGACTTCGTGGAGTTCGTGGACGCGGCGCACCAGCGCGGGATGCGCGTGATCATCGACTTCGTCATGAACCACACCAGCGACCAGCACCCGTGGTTCCAGGAGTCGCGGCGCGACCCGGAGGGCCCGTACGGCGACTACTACGTCTGGGCCGACGACGACAAGCAGTACCCGGACGCCCGGATCATCTTCGTCGACACCGAGACCTCCAACTGGACCTTCGACCCGGTCCGCAAGCAGTACTACTGGCACCGCTTCTTCTCGCACCAGCCGGACCTCAACTACGAGAACCCGGCGGTGCGGGAGGGGATCCTGTCGGCGCTGAAGTTCTGGCTCGACCTGGGGATCGACGGCTTCCGGCTGGACGCGGTGCCGTACCTGTACCAGCAGGAGGGCACCAACTGCGAGAACCTGCCGGCGACGCACACCTTCCTCAAGCAGGTCCGCAAGGAGATCGACGACCACTACCCGGACACGGTGCTGCTGGCCGAGGCCAACCAGTGGCCCGAGGACGTCGTGGACTACTTCGGCGACTTTCGGTCCGGCGGCGACGAGTGCCACATGGCCTTCCACTTCCCGGTCATGCCGCGGATCTTCATGGCCGTGCGGCGCGAGTCCCGCTACCCGGTCTCCGAGATCCTGGCGAAGACGCCGGAGATCCCCTCCGGCTGCCAGTGGGGCATCTTCCTCCGCAACCACGACGAGCTCACCCTCGAGATGGTCACGGACGAGGAACGCGACTACATGTACGCCGAGTACGCCAAGGACCCGCGGATGCGGGCCAACATCGGCATCCGGCGGCGGCTCGCCCCGCTCCTCGACAACGACCGCAAGCAGATGGAGCTGTTCACCGGGCTGCTCTTCTCCCTGCCGGGCTCGCCGGTGCTGTACTACGGCGACGAGATCGGCATGGGCGACAACATCTGGCTCGGTGACCGGGACGGGGTGCGGACCCCGATGCAGTGGACCCCGGACCGGAACGCGGGCTTCTCCTCCTGCGACCCGGGCCGGCTCTACCTGCCGGCCATCATGGACCCGGTCCACGGCTACCAGGTGACGAACGTGGAGGCGGGGATGGCCTCGCCATCCTCGCTGCTGCACTGGACGAAGCGGATGATCGAGATCCGCAAGCAGAACCGCGCCTTCGGGACGGGCACGTACACCGAACTGCCGTCCTCCAACGCGGCGGTGCTCGCCTTCCTCCGCGAGGCCGCTCCGGAGGAGGGAGAGGACGCCGACCTGGTGCTGTGCGTGAACAACTTCTCGCGGTTCGCGCAGCCGACCGAGCTGGACCTGCGGCGCTTCGCCGGGATGCGGCCCGTCGAGCTGATCGGCGGGGTGGAGTTCCCGGCGGTCGGCGAGCTGCCGTATCTGCTGACGCTGGCGGGTCACGGCTTCTACTGGTTCCGCATGAAGCGGAGTTGACATTTCGTCAGCTTCGTATTCGCCTCGGGCGGGGCGGTTTCCGCCGCCCCGCCCGGGGAACTGTGTCCCACACACGAACCCGCCCGATCCTGGGCCCTTCTGATCCATCCCGGTCCATCCGTATGGATCTTCCCTTTCCGACACGTCCCGCACATCCGGACAGCCCCAGCCGCCATCCGGGACAATCTGCGCATTTGAATGCCTACGACGCCCAACTGCGCGCCCCGGGGAAAGGACGCGATGCCATGCCGGAGACCGCATCCACCGCCCGGGCCACGGACGCCCTCCTTCCGTCCCTGACACCCCTGCTCCACGAATGGCTGCCCCGGCAGCGCTGGTTCGCGGGCAAGGGCCGCCGGGTCACCGGATTCACGCTGGACGCGGCCACCGAGCTGCTGCCCCTGGACGGCGCCGGCCCCGGACTGCTCCACCTCCTGCTGCGGGTCGAACAGCCGGGCCGTCCGGCCGGTGAACCCGCCGACTGCTACCAGATCCTCCTCGGCGTGCGGAGCCAGCTGCCGCCGCGGCTCGCCCCCGCCCTCATCGGACGCGTCCGGCAGGGCCCGCTGGCCGGCCGCGCCGTCTACGAGGGGCTGCGCGACCCGCGCCTCGCCGGGCTCCTGTACGAGCGGCTGCGCACCCCCGGCCGCACCGGACCGCTCCGCTTCCACGCCACCCGCGCGCTGCCCGGGGCGCTCGCCCCCCGGGTCCTCGACGCCGAGCAGTCCAACTCCTCGCTCGTCTTCGGCGACGCGTACATCCTCAAGATCTTCCGCCGGGTCAGCCCCGGCGCCAACCCGGATCTCGAACTGCCCCTCGCCCTCGGGCAGGCCGGCTGCGCCCGCGTCCCGGCGCCGGTGGCCTGGTTCGAGTCGGGGGCGGCGACGCTGGGCGTCCTCCAGCCCTATCTGCGGGACTCGCGGGACGGCTGGCGGCTGGCGCTCGACGCGCTGGCGGCGGGGCGGGAGTTCACCGCCGAGGCGCGGGCGCTCGGCCGGGCCACCGCCGAGGTGCACCTCGCCCTCGCCGAGGCCCTGCCCACCCAGCGGCTGCCGCGCGCCGAGACGGAGGGCCTCGCCGCCGCGATGGACCGGCGGCTGCACGCCGCCGCCCAGGCCGTGCCCGCGCTGCTGCCGTACGTGCCCGGACTGCGGGCCGTCTTCGCGGCGGCGGGCGACGCGGAGGGGGCGGGCGCGGTGCAGCGCATCCACGGCGACCTGCACCTCGGGCAGACGCTGCGCGGCTCCGACGGCGCCTGGGCCGTCATCGACTTCGAGGGCGAGCCGGCGAAGCCCCTCGACGAGCGGCGGCGCCCGCAGCCGACCGTCCGCGACGTCGCCGGCATGCTGCGCTCCTTCGACTACGCGGCCCGCACCCACCGGCCCTGGAACGCGGACTGGGCGGCACGGTGCCGGGCGGCGTACTGCACGGGCTACGCGGAGGCCGCGGGCGCGGATCCGCGCGCCGACCCCGCGCTGCTGCGCGCCTACGAGACGGACAAGGCCGTCTACGAGGTCGTCTACGAGGCGCGCCACCGTCCCGACTGGCTCCCCGTCCCCATGTCCGCCATCCACCGCCTCTCCGCCCCCCGATGACCCCTCCCTGCGCGCCGCCGTCCCGTCGCGGGCGGCGGCGGGAGATGGCCCGTTCGGCGGAGTGTCCCGGCGGGCCACGGGCGCGTTGCCCTATTCGTACACTTTCTCAGCATTCTGGAGGCTTCCGGTGACCGCCAAGACGCCCCGCACGGCGCCCCCTCTCGACCCCGGCGAGCGCGCGCGGCTCCTCGCCGGAGAGCACCACGATCCGCACGCGCTGCTCGGCGCCCACCCGGTGAAGGGCGGGGTGGTCGTGCGGGTGCTGCGCCCCTGGGCCCGGAGCGTGGCGGCCGTGCTGCCGAAGGGGCGGAGGGTCGAACTGCGCGACGAGGGCGACGGCCTGTTCTCGGCGCTCGTACCGCTGCTGCGCAAGGTCCCGGCGTACGAGCTGCGGGTGTCGTACGGCGACGGGGAGCTCGCGGTCCAGGACCCGTACCGGCACCTTCCGTCCCTCGGCGAGCTGGACCTGCACCTGATCGGCGAGGGCCGGCACGAGGAGCTGTGGACCGCGCTGGGCTCGCGGGTGATGACGCACGGCGGGGTGGCCGGCACCCGCTTCGCCGTGTGGGCGCCGAACGCGCGCGGGGTGCGGGTCACCGGTGAGTTCACGCACTGGGACGGCACCGGCCTGCCGATGCGCTCCCTCGGCTCGACCGGCGTGTGGGAGCTGTTCGTGCCGGGTGTCGGCGAGGGGGCGGTCTACAAGTACGACATCACCCGCCCGGACGGCTCGCACACGGTCCGCGCCGACCCGATGGCCCGCCGCACCGAGTGCCCGCCGGACACGGCCTCGATCGTCACCGAGTCGCACTACGAGTGGAGCGACCAGGAGTGGATGGCCCGGCGCGGGGCCCGCCCGCCGCACGAGGCGCCGATCTCCGTGTACGAGCTCCACCTGGCCTCCTGGCGGCCCGGCCTGAACTACCGCCAGCTGGCCGAGGAGCTGCCCGCGTACGTGCGGGAACTCGGCTTCACGCACGTGGAGTTCATGCCGGTCACCGAGCATCCCTTCGGCGGCTCCTGGGGCTACCAGGTCACCGGCTTCTACGCGCCGACCGCCCGCCTGGGCACCCCGGACGACTTCAAGTTCCTGGTGGACGCGCTGCACCGGGCCGGGATCGGCGTGCTGATGGACTGGGTCCCGGCGCACTTCCCGAAGGACGACTGGGCGCTGGCCGAGTTCGACGGGCGGCCGCTGTACGAGCACGCCGACCCGCGCCGCTCGCACCACCCGGACTGGGGCACGCTGGAGTTCGACTACGGCCGCAAAGAGGTGCGGAACTTCCTCGTCGCCAACGCGGTGTACTGGTGCCAGGAGTTCCACGTCGACGGCCTGCGGGTGGACGCGGTCGCCTCGATGCTCTACCTCGACTACTCCCGCGAGTACGGCGAGTGGCTGCCGAACGAGTACGGCGGCCGGGAGAACCTGGACGCGGTCGCCTTCCTCCAGGAGATGAACGCCACCGTCTACCGCCGCTGCCCCGGCATCGTCACCTTCGCCGAGGAGTCGACGGCCTGGGACGGGGTGACCCGGGCGACGGACCTGGTCGGCCCGGGCGGTCACGGCGGGCTCGGCTTCGGCATGAAGTGGAACATGGGCTGGATGCACGACTCGCTCCAGTACATGGAGAAGGAGGCGGTGCACCGCAAGTACCACCACCACGAGATGACCTTCTCGATGGTGTACGCGTACAGCGAGAACTACATCCTGCCGATCTCGCACGACGAGGTGGTGCACGGCAAGCGGGCGCTGGTGTCGAAGATGCCCGGCGACTGGTGGCAGCGGCGCGCCAACCACCGCGCCTACCTGGGCTTCATGTGGGCCCACCCCGGCAAGCAGCTCCTCTTCATGGGGCAGGAGTTCGCACAGGGCTCGGAGTGGTCGGCGGACCACGGGCCGGAGTGGTGGCTGCTCGACCCGGAGTACGGGGCGGAGGCCGACCACCGGGGCGTGAAGGACCTGGTGCGGGACCTGAACCGGGTCTACACGGCGACGCCGTCGCTGTGGGAGCGGGACACCGTGCCCGAGGGGTTCCGGTGGGTGGTCGGGGACGCCGCCGACGACAACGTCCTCGCCTTCCTGCGCTACGACGGCTTCGGCTCGCCGCTCCTCGCCGTCTGCAACTTCTCCCCCGTCGTCCGGCACGACTACCGGCTGGGCGTGCCGGACTCCTTCGCCGCCTGGGGCGAGGTGCTGAACACGGACGCGGCCCGGTACGGCGGTTCGGACGTGGTCGGCACCGACCCGGTGAAGACCGAGTCGGTGCCGTGGCACGGCCGGGAGGCCAGTGTCCGGATGACGCTGCCGCCGCTCGCGACGGTCTGGCTCAGGCCCGCCTGAGCCGCGCCCGCCCGGCCCGACCCCGGCGGCTCAGGCCCGCCTGACGATCCCGAGCCGCTGGGTGGCCCGGGTCAGCGCCACGTACAGGTCGTTCGTGCCGTGCGGGGCGCCGGCCCGGATGCCGTCCGGGTCGACGACGAGGACGGTGTCGAATTCGAGACCCTTCGCCTGGCGGGGGTCGAGGAGGACCACCGGGCGGGTCAGGTCGGGCTTCGGACCGTACGAGGCGTCGGGGAGGGCCGCGACCAGGCCGGGGAGCAGCTCCGCCGGGGCGATCACGGCGAGCCGGCCCTCGGCGCCGGCCTCGGCCGCGACGGCGTCGGCGGTCTCCTTCACCGGGTCCTCGACGCTCCGGTCCCAGGGCTCGACGCCGGTGGAGCGGACCGAGCCGGGCGGCTCGAAGGAGGGGTCGTCCTCCCGGCGCACGGCGGCGGCGACCGCCATGATCTCGGCGGGGGTGCGGTAGTTGACCCCGAGCCGCACGTGCTGCCAGCGGTCCTGCACGTACGGGGCGAGGATCGCGTCCCACGCGCCGACGCCGGCCGGGTCACCGGTCTGGGCGGGGTCGCCGACCAGGGTCATCGAGCGGGTGGGGCTGCGGCGCATCAGGAGCCGCCACTGCATCGCGGACAGCTCCTGCGCCTCGTCGACGATGATGTGGCCGAAGGCCCAGGTGCGGTCGGCGGCGGCCCGCTCGGCGGCGGTGCGGTGGTCGGCCTCCTCGTGCCGCTCGGCGAACCGCTCGGCGTCGATGATGTCGTGGGCGGACAGCACCTCGGAGGCGTCCTCGTCGAGTTCCTCCTTGTCCTCGAACTCGTAGGTGCGGGAGGCGAAGGAGACGTCGAGGACGCCCTGCGCGTACTGCACCTGGCGCTGCCGCTCGGCCTCCTGCGCGGCGCGGGCGGCCGAGTCGTCGTGACCGAGGAGTTCGGCGGCCTCGTCGAGGAGCGGTACGTCGCCCGGGGTCCAGGCGCCGCCCTCGCGGCGGATCGCGGCCGCGTCCTCCTCGGGGAGGTGGGTGGGCTCGGCGAGGTAGTCGGCGAGGAACTCCCCGGGGGTGAGCTCGGGCCAGAGCGAGTCGATCGCGGCGTGCACGTCGGCGTTGGCGGCGATGCCCTTGGCGAGCAGGGCGATGTCGTCGGGGCCGAGGAAGTTCGGTCCTCCGTAGGGGTCGGCGCCGATCCGGTCGGCGAGCTGCGCGGCGAGCGCGTCGAGGATCCGGAAGGCGAAGTAGGGGCGGGCGAGGTTGTGCGGGAGGACGGTCTCGCGCGCCTTGTGGCGGGCCTCCAGGGCCATGTCCCAGTCGATGACCAGGTCGCCGTCCTCGTGCGGCACGACCAGCGGTGCGCCGCGCTCGGGGACCTGCTGCCGGTCGCGTACGGCCGCCGCGAGCGCGTCGGCCATCCGCGCGTCGCCCTTCACGGCGGCGGCGCGGGCGGTGTCGGTGCCGGTGGCGCGGACGCCCGGGTACAGCTCGCCGGGGGTGGCGAGCAGGACGCCGGTCTCGCCGAGCGAGGGCAGCACGTTGCCGATGTAGCCGAGGAAGGCGGGGTTGGGGCCGACGATGAGGACGGCCCGCTTGGCGAGCTGCTCGCGGTGGGCGTAGAGGAGGTAGGCGGCGCGGTGCAGGGCGACCGCGGTCTTGCCGGTGCCGGGTCCGCCCTCGACGACGAGGACGCCGGCGTGCGGGGAGCGGATGATGGCGTCCTGCTCGGCCTGGATGGTCTGCACGATGTCGTGCATCCGGCCGGTGCGGGCGGCGTCGAGCGCGGCGAGCAGCACCTCGTCCGCGTCCCGGCCCTCGTGTCCCGAGCGGGTGCGGTCGGCGAGGTCGAGGACCTCGTCGTGGAGCGAGACGACCTCGCGGCCCCGGGTGGTGAGGTGTCTGCGGCGGGTCAGGCCCATGGGCTCGTGGCCGGTGGCGAGGTAGAAGGGGCGGGCGATCTCGGCGCGCCAGTCGACGACGAGCGGGGTGCGCTGCGGGTCGTCCTCGCGCAGGCCGATGCGCCCGATGTGGTGGTCGCGGCCGTCGCGGAAGACGAGCCGGCCGAAGCAGAGCCCGGTCTCTCCCGCGTTGAAGGCGGCGAGCAGTCCCGACTGCTCGGCCACCATGATGTCCCGCTCCAGGCGCGACTGCGCGCTCCCGGCCCCGGGCGTCCTGAGCGCCTCGCCCACGGCGGCCTCGGCCCGGTCCCGCAGAGCGTCGAGCCGCGCGTAGAGCGAGGTGATGAATTTCTGCTCTTCCCGAATTGGCTCGGTTGACAATTCGACTCCCAGCGCGATACAGTGCCTTTAGTGAAATGCTCCGTGAATTCGTCCGGCATAAGCTTGGAACAGACACACGGAATTCACTAATATAGGCGCCGCACCACCCCGACTGTCAATTCAGCCGGGGTATTTTTGTGCCCGCGTCCGCTCTCCGTCTAGCTCTCCGTGTGACGCAGGATCGCCTCCGCCAGCGGGGCGTGCACCTGCGGGGGCAGGGCGTGGCCCATGCCGGGGATCTCGGCGATGCGGGCGCCGCGGATCGCCTGGGCGAGGTGCTCGGCGTGCGGCGGCGGGGTGACCGGTTCGGCCGGGGCGGCGATCACCAGGACGGGCACTTCGGTGGCGGCCAGTTCGTCGGTGCGCAGCAGCCCGGACGCGTCGGCGAGGGCGTGGGCGGTGCCGGGCGCGTGATGCCCGGTGTGGGCGACGATCGCGCGTTCCTGCGCGCGGAACCAGTCCGCGTCGAAGGGAAGGGCGTCGCCGGCGAGGGCGCGCCAGTGCTCGACCCGGTGGTCCAGCTCCGCGTCGAGGTCCCGCTCCTCCGGAGGCAGCGACCAGAACTCCAGGAGGTGCTTCGAGGGGCCGGGCAGCTCCTCGGCCGGCACCCGGGTCCCGTCGGGGCGGACGTACGGGGCGGTGCTGACCGCGCCGGTGCCGATGAGCGTGGCGCTGAGCAGCCGGTCCGGGTGGTCGGCGATCAGGAGCTGGCCGATCAGCCCGCCGAGCGACATGCCGACGACATGGGCCCGGTCGACCCCGAACGCGTCCAGGACGGCGACGGCGTCCTCGGCGAGCCGGGAGAGGGGGTAGGGGTTCTCGTCGAAGGCCCAGGTGGAGCGGCCGGTGTCCCGGTGGTCGTAGCGGATCACCCGGTGGTGCTCGGCGAGCAGCGCCACCAGTTCGTCGGGCCAGGCGAGGCCGGACGCCAGGGCGCCCATGACCAGGAGCAGCGGGGGCCGGTCGGCGGCTCCGTGCTCCTCGGCCCAGAGTCGTACGCCCGGCTCCACGTCCACATACCGTTCCCGCGTCATGCGGATCTCCTCCCGTCGGCTCAACAAGACGAGACGTATCGTATTGCGACAGTGCCGAGGATGGCAAGGGCGAACCCGGACGGGAGTGGGGCCGGACCCGGACGGGAGCCGACGGGAGCCGGACGGGAGCCGGACGGGACTGCGGGAAGCGCGGAGGGCCGGGCCCCGGGGAGGGGCCCGGCTCCCCCGCGGTCACGGGGTGTCGGTCACCAGCTTCTTGTGGAAGTGGACGTCCTGCGCGCCGCCCGGGATGCCGAGCGTCCGGCCGGTCTCCACGTACCCGTGGCGCCGGTAGAAGTCCGGGGCCTGGAAGGTGAAGGAGGAGACCACCGCGCGGTCGCAGCCGCGCCGGCCGGCCTCGGCCTCGGCCGCGCGCAGCAGCCTGCTCCCCCAGCCGCCTCGGCGGTGGTCCTCGCGCACCCACAGCATGTCGATGCCGAGCAGCCCGCCCCAGGTCCAGGCGGTGAGGCCGCCGACGGTCTCGCCGGTTGCCGGGTCGACCGCCCGTACGGAGAGCTCTCCCTGGTCCTCGGCGGTGGTCCCGGTGGCCGCGAAGTTGTACGCGTCGAGGCCGGCGTCGAGGATCTTCGTCAGCTCCGGATCGCGGTCGCCGACGGTCAGTCCCGTCTCGTCGTGATCATGGTTCATGGGTCGAGTCTGGCACGGGCCGCCCGGCCCCGACCGCGTCGCGGGGAGGGGGGCGGGACCGGCGGGAGCCGACCGGCCGCGACCACGTCATGGGGAGGGGCGGGGACCCGGCGGGAGCCCACTGGCCCCGAGCCCGTCACGCGGAGAGGGCCGGGCCCGACAGAAGCGCCGACCGGCCCCGGCCTCGTCGACGGGGCCGACAAGAGAGCCGACCGGCCCCGACCTCGCTGACGGGCCGGCGCGGGCCGGCCGGCTCAGGCCAGGACGTCCGCCAGCTCCTCCCGGAGCTTCCGCTTCGGGCGGGCGCCGACCAGGGACTTCACCGGCTCGCCGTCCTGGAAGACCAGCAGGGTGGGGGTGGCGAGGACGCCGTAGCGGGCGGTGGTCGCGGGGTTGCGGTCGACGTCGATCTCGACCACCCGCAGCCGGCCCTCCTCCTCGGCCGCGAGCGCGGCGAGCACCGGCTTCAGCTGGCGGCAGGGGCCGCACCAGACGGCCGTGAACTGCACCAGGACCGGCGGCCCCGCCGACAGCACGTCCGCCGCGAACTCCGCGTCGGTCGTCTCCCGCACCGTCGCCGCCACGGGGTTCCTCGTCATGTCCGTCATCTCCGTCACTCCTCCGTACCTCCGGTCGTCTCCGCGCCCAGTTCGCATCGGGGGGCCGGGCCCGCGGGCAGGTCCGCCTCGGCCCTCAGCAGCTGGACGGCCACCTGGTCGCGGACCTCGTGGAGCCGGCCGAGCAGCGCGTCCAGCTCGTCGAGCTTGCGGCGGTAGACGGCCACCGAGGCGGGACAGGAGTCCCCCGCGGGGTGGCCCGCCCGCAGACAGTCGACGAACGGCCGGGTCTCCTCCAGCTCGAACCCGAAGTCCTGGAGCGTCCGGATCTCCCGGAGCAGCCGGAGGTCGCCCTCGTCGTAGGTCCGGTGCCCCTGTGCCGTGCGCCGGGCGGGCAGGAGACCGCGGGACTCGTAGTACCGCAGGGTCCGCGTGGTCGTCCCGGCCCGCTCGGCCAGCTCTCCGATGCGCATGCCGCCGAACGTACGCGTTGACGCCGACGTCAGGGCAAGGCCGCGGAGTACGGAAGCTCAGCCGACCGCCTTGAGGAGGGGCACGAGCTCCGCCTCCTCGTACGCGAAGTGCGTCTCCAGCTCCGACCGCAGCCGCTCGAACGCGGGGCGCAGCTCCCCCGGCCCGGTGTCCTCGACCCGGGCGAGCATCCCGCGCAGATCCTCCAGGGCGCGGGCGACCGTGTCGTGCTCGGACCGCAGCCGCTCGAAGACCTCCGCCTTCCCGGGGAACTCCCGGGCCAGGTAGGGGAAGAGGCCGGCGTCCTCGCCGCCGTGGTGGGTGGCGAGGCCCGCGCAGAAGGTGAGGCGGCGGCGGAGCTCCACCGTGAGGTCGGGCGTGCCGGGGGTGGCGAGGCCCTCGGCGAGGACGGCGAGTTCGCCGCGCAGCCGGTCGTGGATCTTCACCGGCTCGTCGGCGAGGGCGTCGGGCCGGCTCGGCGGGGTGTGGTCGGAGGCCGGGATCCGGTGGAGGACGACGACGGGCAGGACGCGGCTGGTGGCCCGCTGGTAGTCGGCGTAGCCGGGGGCGGCGGCGACCGCCTTCGCGAAGAGCGCGTCCCGTTCGGTCCCGGTGGCGGCGACAGCGGTGGCCTGCCAGGTGTCGGCGCCCAGTTCGACGGTGACGGTGGGGTTCCGCAGGATGTTGCGGTACCAGTCCGGGTGGCGGTCGGAGCCGCCGGCCGAGCCGACGACGCGGAGGCCCTTGACGCTGTCAAGGGCCTTCGGCGCGGGGCGGGTTCCTCCCGGTGCCCGGATCCGGCTCAAGGCCCGGGTCCCGGGAGGAGGTTCGCGGCGGTCATACTCCGGCGCGGGCGCGCTCCTCGCCCTGGTCGCGCTGGTCCGGAACGGGCCCGGGGTCGGTGGCCGGGGCGTGGGGTGCGTGGTCGGCGTGGTGGGCGTGGTCGTCGACGAGCGTCTTCTCGTCGAAGGGGATTTTCCCCGCCAGGACCTCGGTCACCCGCGTCCGGTCGATCTCCTTCGTCCAGGTGCCGACGAGGACGGTGGCGACGGCGTTGCCCGCGAAGTTCGTGAGGGCGCGGGCCTCGCTCATGAAGCGGTCGATGCCGACGATCAGGCCGACGCCGTCGACGAGGTCGGGGCGGTGCGACTGGAGGCCGCCGGCGAGGGTGGCGAGGCCGGCGCCGGTGACGCCCGCGGCGCCCTTGGAGGCGATGATCATGAAGACGAGGAGGGAGATCTGTTCGCCGATCGAGAGCGGGTCGCCCATCGCCTCGGCGACGAAGAGCGAGGCCATCGTGAGGTAGATGGCGGTGCCGTCGAGGTTGAAGGAGTAGCCGGTGGGGACGGTGATGCCGACGACCGGCTTGGAGACGCCCAGGTGCTCCATCTTGGCGATCAGGCGGGGCAGCGCGGACTCGGAGGAGGAGGTCGAGAGGATCAGCAGGAACTCGCGGCCCAGGTACTTCAGGAGCGCCCAGATGCCGATCCCGGCGACCAGCCGGAGCAGCGCGCCGAGGACGACGAAGACGAAGAGGGCGCAGGTCAGGTAGAAGCCGATCATGATGACGGCGAGCGACTTGAGGGCGTCGAGGCCGGTCGCGCCGACGACGGCGGCGATGGCGCCGAAGGCGCCCACCGGGGCCGCCCACATGATCATCGAGAGGATGCGGAAGACCAGCCGCTGGATGTGGCCGATGCCGCGCAGCACCGGCTCGCCGGCCGGGCCCATCGCCTGGAGCGCGAAGCCCGCGAGGAGGGCGACGAGCAGGGTCTGGAGGACCTCGCCCTCGGTGAAGGCGGAGACCAGGGTCGTCGGGATGATCCCGAGCACGAAGTCGGCGGTGGACTCGCTCGCGCCCTCCGCCTGCTGGGCGCCGGCCTCGGCCAGCTCCTTGGTGAGGTGGAGGCCGGAACCGGGCTCCAGGAGGTTGCCGACGAGCAGGCCGATCGCGAGTGCGACGGTCGACATCACCATGAAGTAGCCGAGCGCGAGGCCGCCGACGGCGCCGACCTTGGCGGCCTTGCGGACCGAGCCGACGCCCAGGACGATCGTGCAGAAGATGATCGGCGAGATCATCATCTTGATCAGGTTCACGAAGCCGGTGCCCAGCGGCTTCAGCTCGACGGCCACGCCGGGGGCGAGGAAGCCCACGGCGACGCCGAGCAGAACGGCGCCGATCACGGCCAGATACAGATAGTGGGTACGGTCCCGGCGTGCGGCCACGGGGTCCTCCTCGCGCTGATGGGTGTCCACGTCCCGGTGGACTCCGCGACTATCCATCAGCCTGTGACCGGGGTCACCGTTGCGTGCCTTTCGTTCACGGCCGAAACGTCGCCGTCCCCCGTGACCGGCCCGGACGGGGCCGGGGCGGCCGGCGGGGAAGGGCACGATTCGGGAACGCAACGCTCAGGAGCAAATCCCGGCGTGCACACTTCTCGCATGCGTCTCCCGTCCCTCCGCCCGCTCCCCCGGCCACGGCCCCGCAGCCTGGCGGGCCAGCTCTTCGCGATGCAGGTCGTGCTGATGGCCGCGGTCGTGGCGGGCTGCGCGGTCTTCGCGTACCTCACGGACCGGGACCAGGCCGAGGAGACCGCGCGCCGGCAGTCCACGGCGACCGCGACGGCCGTGGCCGGTTCGCCGTCCGTGGTGGCCGCGGCCCGCTCGGCCGATCCGTCCGCCGCGCTCCAGCCGTACGCGGAGGAGCTGCGCCGGCGGGCGGACGTGGCCTTCGTGGTGATCATGGCGCCCGACGGCACCCGGTGGACGCACCCGGAACCGGAGCAGATCGGCCGCCACTACCTGGGGCACATCGAGCCCGCGCTGCGCGGCGAGACGCTCTCGGAGACCCACCTCGGGGTCCTCGGCCCCTCGGTGCGGACGATCACCCCGGTCTTCTCCGGCGGTCGGGTGGTCGCCCTGGTCAGCGCGGGCATCACCATCGAGCGGATCAGCGCGCAGATACGGGAGCAGGTGACCGCGCTGCTCGGGATGGCGGGCCTGGCGCTCGCGCTCGGCGGCGCCGGGACGTACGTGGTCAACGCGCGACTGCGGCGGCACACCCACGGGATGAACGCCGCCGAGCTGAGCCGGATGCACGACTACCACGAGGCCGCGCTGCACGCGGTGCGGGAGGGCCTGGTGATGCTCGACGGGCGGCGGCGGATCGCGCTGATCAACGACGGGGCGCGTGAACTCCTGGGCCTGGACGAGGGGGTGGTGGGCCGGCCGGCGGCCGAGCTCGGGCTGCCGGCGCCGCTGACGGGGGCGCTGCTCTCCTCCGAGCCCCGGGTGGACGAGACCCATCTGACCGACGAGCGGGTGCTCGTCGTCAACACCCGCCCGGTGGTGGGCGGCGAGCGGCGCGGCACCGTGGTGACACTCCGGGACCGCACCGAACTCCAGTCACTGTCGGGCGAGTTGGACTCGCAGCGCGGGTTCACGGAGGCGCTGCGCTCACAGGCGCACGAGGCGGCGAACCGGCTCCACACGGTGGTGTCCCTGATCGAACTCGGGCGGGTGACCGAGGCGGTGGAGTTCGCCACGGCGGAGCTGGAGCTCGCCCAGGCGCTCACCGACCGGGTGGTGGACGCGGTCGGCGAACCGGTCCTGGCGGCGCTGCTGCTCGGCAAGGCGGCCCAGGCCAACGAGCGGGGCGTGGAGCTGGTCCTCACCGAGGACAGCCGGATCGACGACGGCCTGCTCCCGCCGGCCCTGGAGCCGAGGGACCTGGTGACGGTCCTGGGCAATCTCGTGGACAACGCGGTGGAGGCGGCGGGCGGCGCCCCGCACGCGCGCGTGACCGTCACGGTCGCGGCCCGGACGGGCGACGGCGAGCTGCTGCTCCGGGTCGACGACAGCGGGCCGGGCGTCCGCCCCGCCGACCGGGACGCGGTCCTCGGCCGGGGCTGGTCCACCCGGGGCCCCGGCCGCGGCCTCGGCCTCGCGCTGGTCCGCCAGGCCGTCACCCGCGCCTCCGGCACCCTGACCCTGGACGAGGCCCCGGGCGGCGGCGCGCGCTTCACGGTCCGGGTGCCGCTGCCGCGCCACGCGGAGGGGGCCGGGGCGGCGGAGGCAGGACCCGCCGTCAGGTCCGCGGCCCCCGAGGGAGGTGCCGCGTGAGCGGGGTGCAGGAGATCCGGGTGCTGGTCGTCGAGGACGATCCCGTCGCCGCCGACGCGCACGCGCTGTACGCCGGGCGGGTGGAGGGCTTCCGGGTGGTCGGGGTCGCGCACTCGCGGGCCGCGGCGGTACGGCTGCTCGACCGGGTCCCCGTCGACCTGATCCTGCTCGACCTCTACCTGCCGGACGGGCACGGGCTCGCGCTGCTGCGGGCGCTGCGGGCCGCCGGGCACGGGGCGGACGTGATCGCGGTGACCTCGGCGCGCGATCTGGCGGTGGTGCGCGAGGGGGTGTCCCTCGGCGTGGTCCAGTACGTCCTCAAGCCGTTCGCCTTCGCCACGCTGCGGGACCGGCTGGTGCGGTACGCCGAGTTCCGGGGTGCGGCCGGGGAGGCGTCCGGGCAGGACGAGGTCGACCGGGCGCTCGCCGCACTGCGCGCCCCGCATCCGGCCGCCCTGCCGAAGGGCCTGAGCGGTCCGACCCTGGAAGCGGTGACGCGGACGCTGCGGGAGGCGCCGGCGGGCCTGACGGCGGCGGAGTCGGGGGCGGCGGTGGGCATCTCGCGGATCACCGCCCGCCGCTACCTGGAGCACCTGGTGACCGAGGGCCGCGCGCTACGGGCCCCCCAGTACGGCCAGATCGGCCGCCCCGAGCTCCAGTACCGCTGGCGCGGCGCGGACCGCTGACCACACGGGGCGGGGCGGAGCCGCGCCGTGCCCGGAGCGATGGGGGCGAAGGCGGTACGGGCGCCGGGGGCCGGGCCCGCGTCGCCGGGCGGACGCTGGAGGCGGAGCCCCCACCACCGGCGCGGGCCTCTCGGGTGGAGCCCGTACCCGCCGGCGCGAGCTGCTGGAGCGGAGCCCGTACCGCCCGCGTGAAGCACACAGACGGAGCCCTTCCCGCCGGCGCGAGCCCCCACCACCGACGCGGTCGCGACGCGGCGGCGTCCGCACCGCTCACCGGACGTCACGTACCGATTACCGACCGGTTCCGACGTTCCTACAGGCCGTGGCCTCAGATGAACGCACCGTAGCCACAGATCCTCCCAGACCCCTACCGTGGTCGGGTGCACCATCCCTCTCCTCCCTTCGACGCCCCGGCCGCCCGCCGCCTGCGCCAGGCGCTCGGCATGGCGCCGGGTCATGTCGCCTACGGCCTGCGGGCCCAGTACGGCCTCCCCGTCGCGCCCGACACCGTCGCCGCCTGGGAGCGCGGCACCCTCCGGCCGACCGAGCAGGAGCTGACCGCCCTCGCGGGCGTCCTCTGGTGCTCGCCCGCCGACCTGATCGCCCTCCCCACCACCCTGCGGGAGCACCGCGTGGCACGCGGGCTCTCCGTGGAGGAGCTGGCCCACCAGGTGGGCGTCGCCACGCACGCGTACCGCCGGATGGAGGACGAGGGCAGCTGGAAGGGGACCGAGCGGCAGACGGCCGCGCTCGCCGAGGTCCTCGGCCTCGGTCCGCGCGCCCTCATCACCGCCACCGGCGGCGACGAGCAGCTCGCGGAGCTGCTGCGGGACGCGGCGACGACCCGCTGGCAGGCGTACGTGAAGCCGGTCGTCCGCCTGCTGCCGCTGCCCAAGCGGGTGGTGGAACCGGCCCTCGCGCGGCTGCACTCCGAGTACCACGCCCGGATGGCGGCGACCACCGGCTGGGGCGCCTCGGCCGCGACCGGCGACGAGGGCCGCGCCTACCTGGAGGCGGTCGCCGACCACTTCTGGGCGGCGGTCGGACACTAGGACCGGAACGGGATCCGGGCACGAGGACCAGGACAGGACTCGGGCACGAGAACCGGTACGGGATCCCGGCACAAGGACCGGTACGCGATCCCGGCACGAGGACCACGACGCGATCCGGGCCGGAAGGCCCGGGCAAAGAAAGGACGGAAGGCCCGGCGCCCGGGCCTTCCGTCCTTCGTCGTCCGCGCGCGCGTGCGGCCGTCAGAAGACCGACTCGGCCTCGCGCACCCGGTCCTGGGGGACCGTCTTGAGCCGGGTGACGGCCTCCGCGAGCGGGACCATCTTCACGTCGGTGCCGCGCAGCGCCGTCATGTTGCCGAACTCGCCGCGGTGCACCGCCTCCACCGCGTGCCAGCCGAAGCGGGTCGCGAGGACGCGGTCGTACGCCGTCGGGGTGCCGCCGCGCTGGACGTGGCCGAGGATGACCGGACGGGCCTCCTTGCCGAGGCGGCGCTCCAGCTCGTAGGCGAGGGCCGTGCCGATGCCCTGGAAGCGCTCGTGGCCGAACTGGTCGATCTCGCCCTTGCCGTAGTCCATCGTGCCCTCGGTGGGGTGCGCGCCCTCGGCGACGCAGATGACGGCGAACTTCTTGCCCCGGGCGAACCGCTCCTCGACCATCTTGACCAGGTCGGCCGGGTCGAAGGCGCGCTCGGGCAGGCAGATGCCGTGGGCGCCGCCCGCCATGCCGGACTCCAGCGCGATCCAGCCGGCGTGGCGGCCCATCACCTCGACGACCATCACCCGCTGGTGGGACTCGGCGGTGGTCTTCAGCCGGTCCATCGCCTCGGTGGCGACGCCGACGGCGGTGTCGAAGCCGAAGGTGCGGTCGGTCGACGAGATGTCGTTGTCGATGGTCTTGGGGACGCCCACGACCGGCACGCCGGCGTCGGACAGCATCCGGGCGGCGGTCAGGGTGCCCTCGCCGCCGATCGGGATGAGGGCGTCGAAGCCGCTCTTCTCGACGAGCGCCTTGGCGTTGTCGCAGGCGGCGGCGAAGCGGTCGCGCTCCAGGCGGGAGGAGCCGAGGATGGTGCCGCCGCGGGCGAGGATGCCGCTGACGGCGTTCAGGTCGAGGGGGCGGTAGCGGCCGTCGAGGAGCCCGGCGTAGCCGTCCTCGAAGCCGATGACCTCGTCCCCGTAATTGGTCACCGCCCGGTGCACGACCGACCGGATCACTGCGTTCAGGCCGGGGCAGTCGCCGCCTGCGGTGAGGACTCCGATGCGCATCGTGCTCTGTCTCCTGCTCGGTCGAGGTTCCGTTTGAGCCGTTTCGATTCTCACACGACGGATGCGCCCGGGGCGTTCGCCGCCGCTCCGCGCGTGCCGGGAACGGGTCCTTCCGGGGGTCTTTCGTCCCTGCGCGGAGGCCCTTCGTACAGCGGGCGACCTACCCAGGTGCGGGGGTATTGTCAAGGGGGTAATGCCACCCTGTCGGCTTCTTTTGGAGGCTCAGGGTTGACGCAGGGCGAGGGCCGGGCCCCGAGGAAGGGCCGGGCCCTCGCGCAGGACGGCCCCTCCACGGGACGGGCCCCTTCCGCAGGACTGGACAGGAGACCACGGCGTGACGCGCAGCGTGTACGTGACCGGGATCGACCGCGGGGACGGCCGCCAGGTCGTCGAGCTGGGAGTCATGGAACTCCTCACCCGACAGGTGGACCGGGTGGGGGTGTTCCGGCCGCTGGTGCACGACGGCCCCGACCGCCTCTTCGACCTGCTGCGCGCCCGCTACCGCCTCACCCAGGACCCCTCCACGGTCTACGGCATGGACTACCACGAGGCGTCCGCGCTCCAGGCCGAGCAGGGCACCGACGAACTCCTCTCCCGGCTGGTCGACCGCTTCCACGCGGTCGCCCGGGAGTACGAGGTCGTCCTCGTCCTCGGTACCGACTTCGCCGGCACCCAGGTCCCCGACGAACTGGCGCTCAACGCGCGCCTGGCGAACGAGTTCGGCGCCTCCGTCATCCCGGTCGTCGGCGGCAAGGGCCAGGAGGCGGAGTCGGTGCGGGCCGAGGCGCGCAACGCCTTCCGCGCCTACGACGGCCTGGGCTGCGACGTCCTCGCGATGGTCGTCAACCGGGTGGCGGGCGAGGACCGCGAGGCCATCGCCGAGCGGCTGGCCGCCCGGCTGCCGGTCCCCTGCTACGTCCTCCCGGACGAGCCGGCGCTCGCCGCCCCGACGGTCGCCCAGATCACCCACGCGCTCGGCGCGAGCGTCGTCCTCGGCGACGACGCCGGGCTCGCCCGCGACGCCCTGGACTTCGTCTTCGGCGGCGCGATGCTCCCGAACTTCCTCGCCGCGCTGACCCCCGGCTGCCTCGTCGTCACGCCCGGGGACCGCGCCGATCTGGTCGTCGGCGCGCTCGCCGCCCACTCGGCCGGTACGCCCCCGATCGCCGGCGTGCTGCTCACCCTGGACGAGCGGCCCAGCGACGCGGTCCTCACCCTGGCGGCCCGGCTCGCGCCCGGCACCCCGGTGATCTCCGTCCCCGGCAACAGCTTCCCGACCGCCGCCGAACTCTTCGCCCTGGAGGGCAAGCTGAACGCGGCCACCCCGCGCAAGGCGGAGACCGCGCTCGGCCTCTTCGAGCGGCACGTGGACACCTCCGACCTGCTCAAGCGGATCTCGGTGGCGCCCAGCGGCCGGGTCACCCCGATGATGTTCGAGCACGAGCTGCTGGAGCAGGCCCGGGCCGACCGGCGCCGGGTGGTGCTGCCGGAGGGCACCGAGGAGCGGGTGCTGCGCGCCGCCGACGTGCTGATCCGCCGGGACGTCTGCGACCTCACCCTGCTCGGCGACGTCGAGGCGATCCGCAAGAAGGCGGCCGACCTCAGCGTGGACCTGCGGGGCACCCAGCTGATCGACCCGCAGACCTCCGAGCTGCGGGACGTCTTCGCCGAGAAGTACGCGGCGCTGCGCGCCCACAAGGGCGTCACCGTGGAACTGGCGTACGACGTCGTCTCCGACGTGAACTACTTCGGCACCCTGATGGTCCAGGAGGGCCTGGCCGACGGCATGGTCTCCGGCTCCGTCCACTCGACCGCCGCGACCATCCGCCCCGCCTTCGAGATCATCAAGACCAAGCCGGACGCCTCGATCGTCTCCTCGGTCTTCTTCATGTGCCTCGCCGACAAGGTGCTGGTGTACGGCGACTGCGCGGTCAACCCGGACCCGAACGCCGAGCAGCTCGCCGACATCGCCGTGCAGTCGGCCGCCACCGCCGCCCGCTTCGGCGTCGAGCCGCGGATCGCGATGCTGTCGTACTCCACCGGCACCTCCGGCTCCGGCGCCGACGTCGACAAGGTGCGCGAGGCCACCAAGCTGGTCCGCGAGGCGCACCCCGGGCTGCGGATCGAGGGCCCGATCCAGTACGACGCGGCCGTGGAGCCCTCCGTGGCGGCGACCAAGCTGCCGGACTCGGAGGTCGCGGGCCAGGCGACCGTGCTGATCTTCCCCGACCTGAACACAGGCAACAACACCTACAAGGCGGTGCAGCGTTCGGCCGGCGCCGTGGCGGTCGGCCCGGTCCTCCAGGGCCTGCGCAAGCCGGTCAACGACCTCTCGCGCGGCGCCCTCGTCAGCGACATCGTCAACACGGTCGCCATCACGGCGATCCAGTCCCAGGTCCCGACCCCGGCTGAGGAGCTCCCCGCATGACCGGCACCCCGACCCGCGTCCTCGTCCTCAACTCCGGCTCCTCGTCGGTGAAGTACCAGCTGCTCGACATGAGCGACGGTAGCCGGCTCGCCCTCGGCCTGGTGGAGCGGATCGGCGAGGACACCTCCCGGCTCGCCCACACCCCGCTCCAGGGCGGCGGGAGCGCGCCGCGGGAGCGGACCGGCCCGATCCCCGACCACGCGGCGGCGCTCAAGGCGGTCGCGGAGGAACTGGCGGCGGACGGGCTGGGCCTGGACTCCCCCGAACTGGCCGCGATCGGCCACCGGGTGGTGCACGGCGGGCTGCGCTTCACCGAGCCGACCGTCATCGACGAGGAGGTGCTCGCCGAGATCGAGCGCCTGGTGCCGGTGGCGCCGCTGCACAACCCGGCGAACCTGCTGGGCATCCGCACGGCGATGGCGCTCCGCCCGGACCTGCCGCAGGTCGCGGTCTTCGACACCGCCTTCCACACCACGATGCCGGAGTCGGCCGCCCGGTACGCGATCGACGTGGCGACCGCCGACGCGCACCGGATCCGCCGCTACGGCTTCCACGGCACCTCGCACGCGTACGTCTCCCGGGCGGCGGCGAAGCTGCTCGGCAAGGAGCCGGAGGAGGTGAACGTGATCGTGCTGCACCTCGGCAACGGCGCCTCCGCCTCGGCGGTGCGCGGCGGCCGCTGTGTGGACACCTCCATGGGGCTGACCCCGCTGGAGGGCCTGGTCATGGGCACCCGCTCCGGCGACATCGACCCGGCGGTCACCTTCCACCTCAAGCGGGTGGCCGGCATGGACGCCGACGAGATCGACGTGCTGCTCAACAAGAAGTCCGGACTCGTCGGGCTCTGCGGCGACAACGACATGCGCGAGATCCGGCGCCGGGTGGACGAGGGAGATCCGGCGGCGGCACTCGCCTTCGACATCTACATCCACCGGCTCAAGAAATACATCGGCGCCTATTACGCGGTGCTCGGCCGCGTGGACGCCGTCGTCTTCACGGCCGGTGTGGGCGAGAACGCGGCGCCGGTGCGGGAGGCGGCCATCGGCGGCCTGGAGGAGCTGGGCCTCGCGGTGGACGCCGAGCTCAACGCCGTACGGTCCGGCGAACCGCGGGTGATCTCGCCCGAGTACGCCCGGGTCGCGGTGGCCGTGGTGCCCACCGACGAGGAGCTGGAGATCGCCCGCCAGACCTTCGCCCTGACGGGTGAAAGCGGGGGCGAAAGCGGGGGCGAAAGGGCGGTCGAAAGTTCGGGCGAGAGCGCGGGCGGAAAAGTTACTCGAACGACAAACGCCTGAGCGGACCCGCGCCCATTTGTACTTTCCGCCAGCCGGAATATTCCGCAGCGAAACAAACCGATAGGATCCGCCTCATGCGCCGTTCCAAAATCGTCTGCACACTGGGCCCCGCCGTCGACTCGTACGAGCAGCTGAAGGCTCTCATCGAGGCCGGTATGAACGTGGCCCGTTTCAACATGAGCCACGGGACCCAGGCAGAGCACCAGGAGCGGTACGACCGTCTCCGCAAGGCCTCCGCCGACACCGGCCGCGCCGTCGGCGTGCTGGCCGACCTCCAGGGCCCCAAGATCCGTCTGGAGACCTTCGCCGAGGGGCCGGTCGAGCTGGTCCGCGGGGACGAGTTCACCATCACCACCGAGGACGTCCCCGGCGACAAGTCCATCTGCGGCACCACCTACAAGGGCCTCCCGGGCGACGTCTCCAAGGGCGACCAGGTCCTCATCAACGACGGCAACGTCGAGCTGCGGGTCGTCGAGGTCGAGGGCCCCCGGGTCAAGACCGTCGTCATCGAGGGCGGCGTGATCTCCGACCACAAGGGCATCAACCTGCCCGGCGCGGCGGTCAACGTCCCGGCCCTCTCCGAGAAGGACGTCGAGGACCTCCGCTTCGCCCTCCGGATGGGCTGCGACATGGTCGCCCTCTCCTTCGTCCGCGACGCCGCGGACGTCAAGGACGTCCACAAGGTGATGGACGAGGAGGGCCGCCGGGTCCCGGTCATCGCCAAGGTCGAGAAGCCGCAGGCCGTCGAGAACATGGCCGAGGTCGTCGCGGCCTTCGACGCCGTCATGGTGGCCCGCGGCGACCTCGCCGTCGAGTACCCGCTGGAGCGGGTCCCGATGGTGCAGAAGCGCCTCGTCGAGATGTGCCGCCGCAACGCCAAGCCGGTCATCGTCGCCACCCAGATGATGGAGTCGATGATCACCAACTCGCGGCCGACCCGCGCCGAGGCGAGCGACGTCGCCAACGCCATCCTGGACGGCGCCGACGCGGTCATGCTCTCCGCCGAGTCCTCGGTCGGCGCCTACCCGATCGAGACCGTCAAGACGATGTCGAAGATCGTCGCCGCGGCCGAGGAGGAGCTGCTCGCCAAGGGCCTCCAGCCCCTCGTCCCGGGCAAGAAGCCGCGCACCCAGGGCGGCTCCGTCGCCCGCGCCGCCTGCGAGATCGCCGACTTCCTCGACGGCAAGGCGCTGATCGCCTTCACCCAGTCCGGCGACACCGCCCGGCGCCTCTCGCGCTACCGCACCCAGCAGCCGATCCTCGCCTTCACCACGGACGAGGGCACCCGCAACCAGCTCACCCTGAGCTGGGGCGTCGAGTCCTTCCTGGTCCCCTTCGTCGACAACACCGACGCCATGGTGGACCTCGTCGACGCCGAGCTCCTGAAGCTCCAGCGCTACAACGCGGGCGACACCATGGTCATCACCGCCGGCTCGCCCCCCGGCGTCCCCGGCACCACCAACATGGTCCGCGTGCACCACCTGGGCGGCGGCGAAAGCGCCTGACGCCCCGCACCCCTGGCACGGCGACGGCCTCCCCTCCCTGACGGGAGGGGAGGCCGTCGCCGTGCGCGGCTCCCGGAGCGGTGCGGGATCAGGCGGGCTCGATGGTGTTGCGGAGTTCCTTCACCCTGAGGGTGCCGCCGAACTGGCCGGCCTGCTTCAGCTTCACGTTGGTGAAGAAGACGGCCGGGAGGTCCAGCGGGGGCGGCGACTCGGGACCGAAGGTGATCGGGATGATGCCGAGGAGGTTGCCCTTCAGCTCCTCCGTGTACATCGTCACCGTGCCGTCGGTGATCGTCGACTCCGAGCCCTTCCTGGAGCGGACGTGGCCCTCGCGCCCCTCGGAGTGCTCGGTGATCTGGTGCAGGTCCTTGATGCCGATGTAGGTCGCGGTGAACTTCAGGACCTTCTTGACCTGGCCGCCGTAGGTCTTCACCTCGACGATGCCGTGGTACTTCAGGCCGCTCAGCGTGAGCCTGGTGCTCTCCAGGCGCCAGGGGGCGTCCGGCAGCAGCGGGATACCGGGCTCGACCTCCGCGGCGGCGAGCGCCGCGTCGTCGCGCTCGGGGCACGGGAAGCGGGGCTTGGCGCCGTCGGGTATGTCGGTGTCCGGCTTGGCGTCCAGGCCCTGCGCGCTCTCGGGCAGCTCCTCGACCGGTACGCCGGCCTTCTCTGCGGCCTCCTCGATGGCGGCCTTGGTCGCGTCGGCCGTCTCGCGCTTCGCGGCGGGCGGCTTGGTCGCCGGGGCCTCGGTGGCCGGGGGGTCCGTGTCCTCCGCCGTGGCCGCCTTCTGCCGCGGTGCGGCCGTCGTCGCCGAAGGGGTCGGCGTCGAGGTCGCGGAAGGAGTGGCCGACGGGGTCGCCGTGGGCTCCTGCTTCTTCGGGGCGAGCCCGTCGAAGAAGTCCTTGATGCTGTCGCCGACGCCCAGCGGGTCGAGCGGGTTGACCGACTTCGTGGGCGTGGGCGCGGCGGTGGTCGGCGCGGTGTCGGCGGCGGGCGCCGCCTCCTGGGCACCGCCCTGCGCGGCGGTGGCCGCGGACGTGGTCGCGGTCGGCTCCGGGCTCGCCGTACCGCTCGGTTCGGCGGTCGCGGACGGGGTCGCGGTGGCGGTCGCGGACGGGGTCGCCGTCGGCTCTCCGGACGGTCCCGACGGCTTGGTGGCCGTCGCCGTCGGTTCCGGCTTCGCGGTCTCGGTGGCCTTCGCCGTGGGCGTGGCCGTCGTCTCCTCCGCCACCGGCTCGTCGGAGCGGGTCACACAGGGGCCGGGGGCGAAGGGGATGTCCTTCTCGTCGGCCAGTGCGGGACTGGGCGCGAGGCCCATGCCCATGAGCACGGCGGTCGGCATGGCGGCGAACGCCATCGCCTTGCCCGCGGGGCCCTGGATCCTGTTCAGCAGCGTCTTACGAGGGGCCGCGTGCCGCGGCCCGCTCTTCGCGACAGTCGGCTGGGTGTCGTCACCCCGCACTGTTCCTCCCGCCGTTGGCGTCGGTCGTCGTGTCGGTGGCCGGTCCGTGCGCCTGCTCGGGGACACCGGCCGCCATCACCGGCTCCGTCTCGGGCTCGGAGGCGTCCGCGGTCTTCTCGAAGGTCACCGGCGCACCGTCGTGCTCCGCGTCGTCGGTCTCCTCGACCGGCGGGGCGGGTGCCCAGGCCGCGGACATGCCGCCGCCGACGAGGGCGAACAAGAACCCGATGACGAGACCGCCGAAGTTCGACACGGGGATGGAGACCAGGCCCAGCACGATCGCCGCGATGCCGGCGAAGACCCGGACGACGGGCTGGAACCACATCGTCAGGCCGAGCGTGAAGAGCAGGACGCCGATGATCAGGGCGCCGGCGCCCGCGGTCGTGGCCATGGCCAGGGTGATGTTGCCGAGCCGCACGTCCCCGTAGGGGAGGTACGCGATCGGCACGCTGGCGATGATGGTGAACAGTCCCGCCCAGAAGGGCCGGGTCTGCCGCCAGACCTTGAACCGGTTCTCCTTCTTGGGGACTTCGCGGGAGGCAGGGGTCTCGGCGCTCATGGAAACAGCTCCCTGGAAGCGGTGTTGCTGAGAAAGGTGGAGAGGGCGGGGCCAGGCCCCGGAGCGGGTGCGGGCCGCCGGAACGGCCCGCACCCTCAAGGGCCGGGATCAGCCCTGGAAGCACTCCTTGGACGTGCCCCGGTGCAGGGCCAGCTTCAGGTCCGGGAGCTTGAAGGTGGCGGCCGTGGTGGCCCACGCCTTCTGCTTCACGTTCCTCAGCGTGGCGACGTCGGCGCGCTGCGAGAAGCCGTTCGGGTCGGCCTGGGTCTTGGGCTGGATGCCCTGGCCACCGTCGTACTTCGGGAGCGAGCCGGCGGCGACGCCGATGTCGATGCGCTCGAACTCGGCGTCGGCCTCCAGGTAGGAGACATCGAGGTAGATGTCCTTCGCCTGGACCTTGTCCTCGTCCTTGCCGGTCTTGGCCGCGGCGGTGCCCGCCTCCAGGCGGAGGGTGATGTCACCGAGACCCGGAACCGGGGTCACGACGGACTGGCACATGTTGGTGATCTTGGCCGTGTCGAAGCCGGAGACCGCGACCGGGGCGTGGAGCGGCGAGCCGTCCAGATTCTTGCCGTGCGCGATGCTGCCGTACTGGACGAACTCGGTGCCCTCGAGCTTGTCCGTCGTGACCTTGAACTCCTGGCCGGAGATCGCGAAGGACGCGGCCAGCGCGCCCTGCGCCAGGCCGACACCGATCGCGGCCGTGGCGGCCATGCTCGGGACCATGACGACGGCGAACCGCTTCCATCTGGTCCCGCCACGAACCTGGGACTTCATGAGAATCCTCCTTCTCGGACGTACATCTCCAAGAAGGGCCCGGGGCCCGTCCTGGGATGGGAGAAGAGCTACGTCCTCGGGAAGGAGAGCGCCGAGGCATGAGGAGGCGCGTAGCGCGTCCTGATCACCGGCGATCACCCCCGAGCGACAACCATGTGCCGCGCGTGCGCACGGCCCGGTGGACAGGTCCTGCCCGGTGGGAGCAGGAACCCCCCTGTCCGATGGCCGGCCGCCAGGGGCGCCGGCCCGCCCGGTGGGGACCCTCGCCGCGCGTCCCGGGCGATTGCCGGGGCGTGCGGTTCGGACCGAGCGTGGCCGATCGTGGTCCATTACCGGCGCCCGCACAAGGGGTTCATTACTCGCTAGTAACGGATGCGTGACCACGCCATGGCGCGATGCCGCCGGGTGGGTACGCAGGGTGGAGGCGCGTGGTGCGGAAAGTCCTCTTATAGGAGGGTGAACCCGGACAGACTCACGGGTTCGATTTACTGCAAGTAACAGCGGCCGCGATTATCAAGATTTGGTAAAGCGCGGCCGCCACTTGTCACCGTGTCGCCAAATCGGCAGACGATCCGGCGCCATTCCCCGCCCTGAGCAGGCGCTTAGTGCGGGGCGGGGAATTCGGGGCTCAGAACAGCACCCGGGCCAGCGCCTGACGGCCCGCGATCACCCGCGGGTCCTCCGGGCCGATGACCTCGAACAGCTCCAGGAGACGCAGCCGCGCCGCGTCCCGGTCCTCGCCGAAGGTCCGGCGCACGGTCTCCACCAGCCGCCCGAAGGCGTCCTGGACGTGACCGCCCACCAGGTCCAGGTCGGCGGCGGCGATCTGGGCGGCGACGTCCGCCGGATGGTCCGCCGCGTTCTTCCGCACCGTCTGCGGGTCCATGCCCTGCACCCGGGCGAGCAGCTCGGCCTGGGCGAGGCCCAGCTTGGCCTCGGGGTGCTCGGGGTCGTCGGCCAGCACGTTCTTGTACGCCTGCACCGCACCGGCCATGTCGCCCGCGTCGAGCGCGGACATGGCCGCCTCCAGAAGGGCGTCGTACGGACCGGCGGCCGGCCGCTCGGCGGACTCCGCGCCGTCCGCGTCCCGGTCCACGGCGAGGCCGGTCAGACCGAAGCGCTCCTCGCCGACCTGGATCAGCTGGTCGAGGGTCTGGCGGATCTGCGCCTCGGGCACCGCGCCCTGGAAGAGGGGCAGCGCCTGACCGGCGACGACCGCGAAAACGGCCGGAATTCCCTGGATGCCGAACTGCTGCATCAGCATCTGGTTGGCGTCGACGTCGATCTTCGCGAGCAGGAAACGGCCGTCGTACTCCACGGCCAGCCGCTCCAGGAGCGGGCCGAGCTGCTTGCAGGGCTCGCACCACTCGGCCCAGAAGTCGAGGACGACCGGGACCTCGGCGGAACGCTGGAGCACATCGCGCTCGAAGCCCGCCTCGTCGACGTCGATCACGAGGGCGGAGGGCGGCACCGCCGCGGGCCCGCCGTGGCGGGCGGCCTCGGCACGCGCCTGCTCCGCCTTCGCCTTGGCCTCTCCGGCCGCCTTCACCGCGGCGAGGTCGACGACGCCGCTCATGGACATGTTTCGGGGCTGCATGGGTACATCCTCCCCCCTCCGCACGCCGAACCGGTAAGTCATGGCTGAACAGCGCCCTCCGCCGAGGGCGCCACACCCGCCGGGTCCCCACCCGGCGGTCCTGCGATGGTTGTCGCTCAGGCCGCTCAATGCCTTTCGCTACGGGTCGTAGCGTAATGGCCGGGGCCCGGCCGGCGGGAGTCCCGGGCCGTGAACTGCCTCACATCACGCGCCTCTGGCGCCGTACCTACCGGCGGGTATGGTCGTCGTTCATGTGTAGCCGCACCACCCCACGCACCGGCCGCCCCCGGTCCACCGAGGCCGACGCGGCCATCCTGGAGGCGACCCGCGCGGCCCTGGTGGAGCTGGGCTGGTCCGGGCTGACCATGGGCGACGTCGCCACCCGGGCCGGAGTCGCCAAGACCACCCTGTACCGCCGGTGGGCCAACAAGAACGAACTGGTGGTCGACGCCGTCGCCGTCCTCTTCGATGAACTCGAACTGCCCGACCTGGGTTCCCTCCAGGCCGACATCGAGCACGTCGTCCTCCAGTTCGCCGGTCTCCTGGAGCGCCCCGAGACCAAGACGGCCCTGATGGCCGTGGTCGCCGAGTCGACCCGGGACGCCCCGCTGCGCGAGCGGATCCGCACCTCGATCGTGGAACGCCAGAAGCGGCTCGTCCTGGACGGACGCCGGCGGGCCCAGGAGCGCGGCGAGCTCCCCGCCGACCGGGACCCGGTCGCGGTGGACGCCACCGACGACCTGATCTTCGACGTGGTCGCCGGCGCGGTGGTGCACCGGGCTCTGGTGAGCGCCGAGCCGGTGGACGGGCAGTGGGTCGCGCGGCTCTCCACGCTGCTGGTCGGCGGCCTGGGCGCGGTGGCCGCGCTCGGCTAGCGCTACCGTGCCCGCATGATCATTCGTACGGACATCCG
Organism: Streptomyces sp. NPDC004435; assembly: GCF_042873895.1. Lineage (NCBI taxonomy): Bacteria > Bacillati > Actinomycetota > Actinomycetes > Kitasatosporales > Streptomycetaceae > Streptomyces > Streptomyces sp. NPDC004435. The sequence continues at coordinate 318,768 of NZ_JBIAMB010000007.1, forward strand.
GCTCTCCGAGGCGGTACGCGCCCTGCTCGACGACGTGAACCACGCGGTCCTGGCCACGATCCAGCCCGACGGCTCCCCGCAGACCTCGGTGGTGTGGGTGGGCCGGGACGGCGACGACGTCGTCGTCTCCAGCCAGGAGGGCCGCCGCAAGGTCAAGAACATCCGGGCCGACGCCCGGGTCTCCCTCACCCTCCTCGACCGCCGCGACCCGGACCGCTACACCGAGATCCGCGGCTCGGCGACGGTCACCGAGGACGAGGGCCGGGCCCTTGCGGTGGCGCTGGCCGAGAAGTACGAGGGCGCGGACGCCGGGCGGGAGTACCGGGAACTGCCGCCCGAGAAGGTCCGGGTGACGCTCCGGATCACCCCGTCGAAGGTGCTGGGCTCGGTCCGCTGACACGCACCGGCGGGCCGAGTACGGGCATTCCCGTACCGGTCCGCCGACACACGCCGGAGGCCGGTACGGGGGTCCCGTACCGGCCTGCCGGCTTCTTCGGGCGCGTCCGGATCAGAAGCCGGCGGGCTCCACGTACACGCCCCACTCCTCGCGGAGCACGTCGCAGATCTCGCCGAGGGTGGCCTCGGCGCGGACCGCGTCGAGCATCGGCGGGATCATGTTGGAGCCGTCCCGGGAGGCGGCCAGCATGGCGTCGAGGCAGGCGCGGACCTTCGCCTCGTCGCGTCGGCCCTTCCGCTCGCCGAGGACGCGGACCTGCTCCCACTCGACCTCGTGGCTGACCCGCAGGATCTCCAGGTCGCCGGTGACCGAGCCATGGTGCACGTTGACGCCGACGACCCGCTTCTCGCCCTTCTCCAGGGACTGCTGGTAGCGGAAGGCGGACTCGGCGATCTCGCCGGTGAACCAGCCGTCCTCGATGCCGCGCAGGATGCCGGAGGTGATCGGGCCGATCGGGTGCCTGCCGTCCGGGTGGGCCCGCAGCCCGCGCTCCCTGATCTGGTCGAAGATCTTCTCGGCGTCGGCCTCGATGCGGTCGGTGAGCTGCTCGACGTACCAGGAGCCGCCCAGCGGGTCGGCGACATTGGCGACGCCGGTCTCCTCCATCAGCACCTGCTGGGTGCGCAGCGCGATCTCGGCGGCCTGCGCGCTGGGGAGGGCGAGGGTCTCGTCGAGGGCGTTGGTGTGAAGGGAGTTGGTGCCGCCGAGGACGGCGGAGAGCGCCTCCACGGCCGTGCGGACCACGTTGTTGTAGGGCTGCTGGGCGGTGAGCGAGACGCCGGCGGTCTGGGTGTGGAAGCGGAGCCACTGCGCCTTGTCGGTCTTCGCCCCGTACACCTCCTTCATCCAGCGGGCCCAGATCCGGCGGGCGGCGCGGAACTTGGCGATCTCCTCGAAGAAGTCGAGGTGCGCGTCGAAGAAGAAGGAGAGGCCGGGCGCGAAGACGTCCACGTCGAGGCCGCGGGAGAGACCGAGCTCGACGTAGCCGAAGCCGTCGGCGAGGGTGTACGCCAGCTCCTGCGCGGCCGTCGCCCCGGCCTCGCGGATGTGGTAGCCGGAGACGGAGAGCGGCTTGTACGCGGGGATGCCGGCGGCGCAGTGCTCCATCAGGTCGCCGATGAGGCGCAGGTGCGGCTCGGGCGGGAAGAGCCACTCCTTCTGCGCGATGTACTCCTTGAAGATGTCCGTCTGGAGCGTGCCGTTGAGCACCGCCGGGTCGACGCCCTGGCGCTCGGCGGCGACCAGGTACATGCAGAAGACCGGGACGGCGGGGCCGGAGATCGTCATCGAGGTGGTGACGTCGCCGAGCGGGATGTCCTTGAAGAGGACCTCCATGTCGGCGGCGGAGTCGATGGCGACGCCGCAGTGGCCGACCTCGCCCAGCGAGCGGGGGTCGTCGGAGTCGCGGCCCATGAGGGTGGGCATGTCGAAGGCGACCGAGAGCCCGCCGCCGCCGGCGTCGAGGATCATCTTGTACCGCTCGTTGGTCTGCTCGGCGTTGCCGAAGCCGGCGAACTGGCGGATGGTCCAGGTGCGGCCCCGGTAGCCGGTCGGGTGCAGTCCCCGGGTGAAGGGGTACTCGCCGGGCCAGCCGATGCGCTCGAACCCCTCGTAGGTGTCCCCGGGCCGGGGCCCGTAGACCGGCTCCACGGGATCCCCGGAGAGCGTGGTGAAGTCCGCGTCGCGCTTGCGGGCCTTGTCGTAACGGGCCTGCCAGCGACGGCGGCCTTCCTCGATGGCGTCAGCGTCCATGCTTCAAATTTACTAGGACGTCCTAGTAAATGTCGATGACAAACCCCCGCACATCCGTGCGGGGGTGGGTGTCAGGCCTTGACGGGCACCGGCTGCGCGCCGCTGACCAGCGGCTTCACCTCGGCGACGACCTTGCGCTCGACGAAGAAGGCGGCGAAGGGAATCGTGCCGGAGAGCAGCAGCCACACGATCCTGCCGAACGACCAGCGGGCCTTGGAGCCCAGGTCGAAGGCGAAGACGAGGTAGATGATGTACAGGACACCGTGGGTCTGGGAGACCGCGAAGGTCAGGTCCTCGCCGGTGTCGAAGCCGTACTTGGCGACCATGCAGCCGCAGAGCACGAGCAGCATGACGGCGGTCACGTACGCCATGACGCGGTAGCGGGTCAGCACGCTGGATTTCATGCGGTCGAGCGTAACCGTCCGCTTCGGGGCGATCTTCGCTGGGGTCGCCGTCGCCGGAGCCGGGGTCGCCGCTCGCCGGAGCCGGGGTCCGCCGCTCGCCGGAGCCCGGTCAGCCGCTCGCCGGAGCCGGGTCAGCCCTCGTCGAAGTCGTGCGCCGCGACCCGCAGCGGGCGCAGCAGGGCGAAGATCTCGGCGCATTCCTCGGAGTCGTACGCACCCAGGCCGAACTCCATCTCCATGAGGTCGCGGGTGGCGGACTCGACCACCTCACGGCCCTTCTCGGTGATGGAGGCGAGGGTGCCGCGCCCGTCGTTGGGGTTGGGGCGCTTGTCGACGAGGCCGGACCTCACCAGGCGGTCCACCGTGTTCGTCACCGAGGTGGGGTGGACCATCAGCCGCTCGCCGATCTTCGACATCGGCAGTTCGCCCGCCTTGGAGAAGGTCAGGAGCACCAGGGCCTCGTAGCGGGCGAAGGTCAGCCCGTACGGCTTGACCACCGCGTCGACCTCGGCCAGCAGGATCTGGTGGGCGCGCATGATCGAGGTGATCGCGGCCATCGAGGGGACCGGGCCCCAGCGCTTCTGCCAGAGTTCGTCGGCTCGGGCGATGGGATCGAACGGGAGACTGAGCGGCTTCGGCACGCCTCGACCTTACCCACTGGTCACATGCCGGTCAGCCCTGTCTCATCTTTCGGCCGCCGGACGCGTACGTCTCGGCCAGGAGCGCGGCGACGGCCACGGTGGCGAGGACCCCGGCGCCGGTGACGACGTGGTGGACGGGGACGAACTCGGCGACCAGGCCGGCGCCCGCCATGCCGAGCCCCTGGACGGTCATCATGCCCGCCGTCATCAGGGTCATGGCCCTCCCCCGCTTCTCCTCCGGGACGGCGGCGACGAACCAGGCGTCGAGGCCCAGGACGTAGGCGCCGGCGGCACCGGACAGGGCGAGGGCGAGTGCGGCGAGGGCGAGGCCGGGGCGGAGCGCGTAGAGGAGGAAGGGCAGGAAGGTGACGAGGAGGAGCGGGGCGACGAGCCGGGAGCGGGTGGCGGGGCGCAGCACGGCGCCGGCGAGGAGTTCGCCGGCGATGGTGCCGACGGGCATGGCGCACATGAGGAGGCCGAGGGCGGCGGTGGAGGCGCCGAGTTCGCGCGCGTAGGGGGCGGCGAGGGCCTCGGGGACGACGACGAAGAAGGGCGGCACCCAGAAGAGCAGCATCAGGACGCGGATCCGCCGGTCGCGCAGGAGGGACCAGGTGGCGCCGAGCCCTTCGCGGGCGGCGGCGGCGCGGGCGGGGCGGCGGGCGGTGCCGAGGCGCAGCAGGACGGCGGACAGGAGGAAGGTGCCGGCGGTGAGGGCGATGGCGCCGCGGGCGGGGACGACGGTGAGGAGGACGCCGCCGACGCCGAAGCCGGCGAGGAGGGCGGACTGGGAGACGATCCGGAGGAGCGAGCGGCCGAGGACGAAGAGGTCGCCGTCTCCGAGGATGTCGGCGAGGGTCGCCATCCGGGTGCCCTGGAAGACGGGGGCGACGACGGCGACAGCACAGCGCAGGACGAGGAGTCCGGCGACGGGGGTGGCGGGCAGCACCATGAGCGCGACGGCGCCGGCGCAGATCAGGTCGCAGACGACGAGGACCCGGCGGGGCGGGTACCGGTCGGCGACGCCGGCGAGGAGGGTGCCGCCGAGCAGGTAGGGGACGAAGCCGACGGCGAAGGTGAGGGAGGAGAGGAGCGGGGAGCGGGTGAGGTCGTAGACGAGGACGGTGAGCGCGATCTCGCTGACGACGAGTCCGAGGAGCGAGAGGAGGTGCGCTCCGAAGACCCATCGGAACTCGCGGACGCGGAAGACGGCGAGGTAGCCGGGCGGGGGTGCGGTGGCGGCCGGGGGTGCGGCGGCCGCCGTGTCGGTCGGGGACATGACGGCAGCGTGCGGGCGGGAGCCGCCCCGTCCTAGACTTTCGGCTCCAGCCGAATCCTGAGCCACCCGGCCACCCCGGCCCGGACGCCGGGCCGCCGGGGCCCGAGGCCCGCTCCGGAGCCCTGACGCCCCGGAACTCAAGGCCCGTCCTGGCTCCGGGTCTGCCGCATTCGACCGCCATCGGGAGCCGCCATGCCCTACCACCTGCTCTTCGGGGACGCGGACGCGCTGCGGATCCGGTTCGCGGTGTCGCCGCTGTGGGAGACCCAGTCGGCCGTGAGGGTGCTGGCGCGGCCCCGGAAGCAGGGGTACCACCTGCCGTGGCTGCGGCGGATCGCCGGGGCCGCGCGGGAGCTGGAGCTGGCGCCGCTCCACCTCCTCATGCCGGAGCGGGGGCATTCGCCGGACTTCCTCTATCCGCCGCCGCTCGGTCCGGCGGCCTCCTTCGAGGAGGAGCTCGCGGCCGTGCGGGCGGTCGATCCGGCGCTGGCGGGGCCGGACCTCGCGCAGGCGCTGGCCTGTACGCCGGGGGCGGCGCAGAGCGCGGAGGGGCGGCGGCTGCTCGCCGATCCCGCGGCGGCGGTGGAGCGGCTCGCCGATCTGCTCGAGGCCGCCTGGGAGGCGCTGATCGCTCCCGAGTGGCCGCGGTTGCGGGCGCTGCTGGAGGCGGACGTGGCGTACCACTCGCGGCGGCTGGCGGACGGGGGCCTGGAGCGGCTGCTCGGCGAGCTGCACCCCTCGTTCTCCTGGGATCCGGTCACGGCGGTCCTGGAGGTGCGCGGATATCGCGGGGAGCACGTCCGGGCGCTGGGCGGGCAGGGGCTGGTGCTGATGCCCTCGGTGTTCATCTGGCCGGAGGTGGTGAGCGGTTTCGAGGAGCCGTGGCAGCCGACGGTGGTGTATCCGGTGCGCGGGATCGGCGGGCTGTGGACGGAGCCGCGTGAGCGCACTCCCGAGGCCCTCGCCCGGCTGCTCGGTCCGGTGCGGGCGGACGTCCTGTGCGCCCTCACCGAGCCGATGGGGACCACGGCGCTGGCCCATCGCCTCGGCCGGGCGCCCTCGACCGTCTCGTCCCACCTGTCGGTGCTGCGCGAGGCGGGACTGCTGACCTCGCGGCGCTACGGCCACCAGGTGCTGTACGAGCGGACGCCGCTGGGGATGGCGGTGTCGCAGCCGGACGGCGGGTGACCGACATGTGAGGATGACGCGGTCTGTCCCGTTTCCTTCGGGGGTGGACCTGCGCCCGCACTCCCCTTGTCGCCGACCCTGGGGGCCGGATGTCCCGCCGTACGACCGCCACCGCCACGCTCGCCCTGCTCAGCGCGCTGCTGCTGACCGCGAGCGGGTGCTCCTCCGACGAGCCCGCCCGCTCCCCCGTCGGGCCGCCCGCCGCGACGCGGGCCGAGACGCCGCCGCCGACCGCGGGTTCGCCGTTCTGGGTGGACCCGGAGAGCGACGCGGCGAAGCAGGTGCGGCAGTACGAGGCGCAGGGCCGCGCGGACGACGCCAGGGCGCTGAAGCGGATCTCGGAGCAGCCGGTCGCGGACTGGCCGGCCGGGGACGATCCGGTGCCGGAGATCCTGCGGGCGGTGCGCGGGGCGGCGGCGGAGGACCGGACGGCGGTCTTCGTGGCGTACAACATCCCGCACCGGGACTGCGGCATGTACTCGGCGGGCGGGGCGCGGGACGGGCAGGCGTACCGGGCGTGGGTGGACTCCTTCGCCTCGGCGATCGGGGACGCCCCGGCCGTGGTGGTGCTGGAGCCGGACGCGGTGCCGCACATGGTGGACGGCTGCACGCCGGGGCAGTACCACGAGGAGCGGTCACGGCTGCTGACGGAGGCGATCGAGCGGCTGAAGCGGCAGCCGGGGACGCGGGTCTACCTGGACGCGGGGAACCCGGCCTGGATCGACGACGCGGGGAAGCTGGTGGAGCCGCTGCGGCGGGCCGGGATCTCCCGGGCGGACGGCTTCTCGCTGAACGTGTCGAACTTCCAGACCGACGCGGTGGTGCGGGAGTTCGGGGCGACCCTGTCGGGGCTGCTCGGCGGGATGCACTTCACGGTCGACACGAGCCGGAACGGCGCCGGCCCCCTCCCGGGGGACCGGGCGGAGGCCTGGTGCAATCCCCCGGGCCGGTCGCTCGGCGTGCCGCCGACGGACCGGACCGGGGACGCGCTGGTGGACGCGTATCTGTGGATCAAGCGGCCGGGGGACTCGGACGGGCAGTGCCGGGGCGGTCCGGCCGCGGGGACATGGTGGCCGGAGTACGCCTTGGGGCTGGCCCGCCGCGCGGAGTCCTGACGGGCCTCAGTCCTCCTTCACCTGGATCCAGGTGGCCTCCGAGGGGATGCCGTCGGCGTCGGTGACGAAGAGCATGTACCAGCCGGGCGGGAGGAGGGTGGCGTCGTCCGGGGCGTCCACGGTGACCGTCAGCCCGTCCTGGCCCTTCGTCAGCTCCAGCGCCACCGAGCGCTGTTCGACGTCGGTGGTGTGGGTGACGGCGCTGGGCCGCATCAGCCGGGCCTCGGTGATCCTGCCGGCGTCCTTGGTCCTGAAGGTGGCGCGGCCGTTGCGGTCGAGCTCCCGCGGGCCCTCGCCCAGGGCGGGGCGGTCGGCGCCGGCCCGGTGGAGGTAGGGCGGCGTGAAGACCTCGATGCGCTGCTCGAAGGTGCCGAGCTTGGTGTTGTCCTTGTCGTCGAAGAGCGGGTCGGAGCCGAAGGTGGCGACCCGCCCGTCGGGCAGCAGCAGCGCCTCCGCGTGGTAGTTGCGGCCGACGGTGGGGTCGGCGGCGGCCGTGAAGGCGTTGGCGGCGGGGTCGTAGAACTGGGCCTTGAGGATGTCGCTGCCGCCGCGGCCGCGGTAGTCGCGGGAGCCGCCGGTGGTGAAGACGGTGTCGTCGGGGAGCAGCACGCTGTTGAGGTAGCGGGTGCCCTGCGGGAGGGCGGGGCCGTCCCGGAAGGTCGGGCTCTCGGTGGTGAGGTCGACGATGGCGGTGCGGGCGGTGGACTTGGCGGACTCGCCGACGCCGCCGCCGCCGAGGACCATGACCTTCTGGGCCTGCGCGGGGGGCAGGATCAGGGAGGCGGAGGTCTCCAGCTGGTCGGGGTCGGTGAGGCCGGTCAGGGGGGTGAAGGTGTTGGTCCCCAGGTCCCAGAGGCCCGGCGCGCGGCCCTTCTCGGCGGGGCCGTAGCCGGCGTTGGAGCCGGTGTAGAGGAGCTTGCCGCCCTGGGTGAGGAAGAGCGAGGGGTAGGTCGGGAAGTAGCGGAAGGGGGCCTTGGTCCACTTCTTGGTCTTCGGGTCGTAGATCTCGTTGTCGCCGGGGACGACGTCGCCGACGTCGTTGAGCCCGGAGACGGCCAGGACCTTGCCGTCCTGGAGGCCGACGAGGGTGGGGTACCAGCGGGCGTCCTTCATGGGGGCGACCGGGACGTACTTCTCGGCCCTGGGGTCGAACTCGTAGGCGGCCTTGATGCCCTGGAAGTCCTGCTTCTCGGTGGTGATCTTCTGGGCGAGGCCGTAGACGTTGTCGGCGTCCTCGCCCTGGAGCCCGACGACCTCGTACTGGGCGGCCTGGGTGGTGAGTCCCCCCGGGCCCTCCTCCACGGCCTCGACGAAGACGCGGGCCTCGGCGGCGGTCACCTTGGTCTCCCAGGGCTTCATCTGGCCGCTCTTGAAGTACGAGATCTCGAACTCGCGCTTGGCCTTGGGGACGGTGACGTCGGTGGTGGTGACGTACTCGACCCCGGACGGTGAGCGGAAGAGGGTGCCCTTCTTCAGGGTGACGGCCTTGTCGGGGCTCTCGTTCTTGACCCGCATGCCGCCGCCGGCCTTCTTCACCCCGCCGTCGAGGACCTCGTAGCGGGCGGTGCCGCCGGCCACCAGGAGCCGCCCGTCGGGGAGCTGGCTGTGGCCGGCGCAGAAGAAGTCCTCGGGGGTGGGGACCTTCTTGAAGGTGTTCTTCACCGGGTCCCACAGGACGGTGTCGAAGGTCCCGGCGTCGAAGTTCTTCTGGTTGTTGCCGGAGCCGGCGATCAGCAGCACCTTGCCGGTGTGGAGCAGGGCCGCGTGGATGGCGTTGACGCGGGCCCCGTCGGGGACGGACACCGCGCCCCAGGAGCCGTACTTCTTCTTGTAGCCGGGCTGGGCGATCTTGTAGGCGTGGTACTTCTCCGAGGCGAAGGTGACGGCGGCGGGGGCGTTGAGCGCCGCCAGGACGAGCACGGCGCCGCTGCCGAGCAGGGTCTTCTTGAACTTCTTGGACGGCCGGTACGCCATGGATCAGTTCCCTCCGGTCGTCGTGGTCGCGGGCGGGTGCGGGGGCAGGGGCGGGGACTGCGGGAGCGGCGGTACGGTGCGCAGCTCGATCCCGCTCCGGGCGAGGACGAGGCGGCGGTCGCGGGCCCTGGCGCGGGCGCGGGCGAGGAGGGCGCGGATCCGCCGGTCCCGCAGGCTGGTCCGGGCCCAGACGGCGACCGGGGCGAGCGCGATGACGAGGGCGAGGACCGCCCAGGTGCGCATGGCCGCGTGGGTGTGGTCGAAGCGGACCGAGGCCACCAGGGAGGCGACGAGGACGGCGGCCCAGAAGAGGTGGAGGCGGAAGGTGAGGAGGCGGTCGGGGCTGGCCGCGCCGCCCTTGGGGGTGACGACGAAGCGGCCGCGGGTGCGCAGCAGCGCGGAGCCGAGCGACGTGAGGTAGACGGGCGCGGAGAGCGCGGACATCACCATGCCGGCGAGGCCGCCGGAGCCCTCGGGCTCGTGCGGGGAGACGTTGTGGCGGCGGTTCCAGAGGTAGAGGCCGATCTGGAGGGCGACGGCGTCGCTGTAGATCATGAGCCAGACCTGGGAGGAGACCTGGGTGCCGGAGGCGCCGAGCCACAGGTAGAGGACGCAGCTGAGGATGCCGAGCAGCCAGTTGACGGCCGTCATGGGGTAGTAGACGAGCATCAGCGTGTAGTTGAGGAGGCGGCCGGGCGGCATGGAGAACGGCGCCTTCCAGTACTGCTTGAGGATCGTCTCGTAGGTGCCGCGGGACCAGCGGAGCTGCTGGGTGAAGAAGTCGGTCCAGGACTCCGGTCCCTCGCCGACGGCGAGGACGTCGGGGGTGTAGACGGAGCGCCAGCGGCGGCCGGTGACCGGGTTCTTGCGGCGGTGCAGCTCGAAGCCGGTGGCCATGTCCTCGGTGATGGAGTCGTACAGGCCGCCGATCTGCTTCAGGGCGGCGATCCGGACGACGTTGTTGGTGCCGACGAACATGGGGGCGCGGTAGCGGTTCCCCGCGCGCTGGATGAGGGCGTGGAAGAGGAACTGCTGGGACTCGGCGGCCATGGTGACGGCGCCGGTGTAGTTCCCGTAGACCTGCGGTCCGACGACGAAGGCGATGTCGGGGTCGCGGAAGTAGCCGAGCATCCGCACCAGGAACTCGGGGAGCGGGACGTGGTCGGTGTCGACCGAGGCCATGAAGGCGTAGTCGTCGCCGTGCATGGCGAGCCAGGCGTTGTAGTTGCCGTGCTTGGTCCTCGCCTTGTGCGGGCCCTTCCGGCGGTTCCACTCCGGCACGCCGGCCCGGGTGAAGTGACGGACGCCGAGTTCGGCGCAGAGGGCCTTGGCCTCCTCGGAGTCGCCCTCGTCGAGGAGCCAGACGTGCAGGGTGCCGTCGTGCCGCATGCGGACGGCGGCCTCCAGGGTGCCGCGGACCATGGAGAGGGGTTCCTTGCCGGGCACGTACGTGGTGAGGAAGGCGACCCGGGTGCCCTGCTCGGGGTACACCGGGACGGGGTCCCTGGCGACCATGGTGGCGTGGGCGATGGAGACGACGTTCACCAGCATGAAGAAGCAGATGAGGCCGATCGACACGAGCATCACCGTGTCGTAGGGCACCCGCCAGCTGTCGTCGCCCTCGCGGACGGTCCAGTGGGTGGGCCAGACGAGGTAGGCCAGGAGCACCGCGGAGAGCACCGGCGCGAGGGCCATGAGGAGGACGGCTCGTATTCGGTGCGGCTCCTTCGAGAGCAGGCTCGTGTACCGCACCCGGTAGGCCGTCGTGTCCGGTTCCGTGAGGGGACCGGCGAGTCGGCTGTAGGTGTCGTAGTCGTAGCCTCCCGGCCGCACGGTGCCTCCAGCTGTCGTCGATCGGGTCGATATCCCCACGAAAGGGGACATCGATCGGCGTGTCGACTGGAGTACTCCGAGTGAGGGTGTTCTAGCGCCCGCGGCCACCCGATCGACGCAGCGTGTACGCGACGGCCTTCCGCGCCACCGGGTTCAGCTCCTCGACGGCGGCGAGCAGCGCGCCGAGCTGCTCCAGCGCGGTGAGGGCCGCCTCGGCGCCGTCCGGGTCGACGCCCTCGTACAGTTCGAGCCCGACGAAGGAGGCGGCGACCGCCCGGGCCAGTCCCGAGGGGTCGGCGAAGCCGTCCAGCGGGCCGCCGGCGAGGACCCGCCGGAGCACCTGCTCGATCTCCCCGATCCACAGGTCGAGCCCGGCGGCGGTGGCCGGGGCGAGCCGGGGGTGGTTCTGGGCGCCGGCGAGCAGCTGGGCGAGGACGGCGACGTGCCCGGCGCCCCGCTCCTCGTCGTGCATCGCGCGTCCGAAGGCGAGCAGTTCGTCGAGGCTGGTGACGGCCCGGAGCCGGTCGCGGTGGCGGGCCACCCGCTGTTCGGCGCCGCGCCGGCAGGCGGCCGCGAGCAGGTCGTCGACCGAGCCGAAGTGGTAGAAGACGAGCGCCTGGTTGACGCCCGCGGCGGCGGCGACCGAGCGGGCGGAGGTCCCGGCGATCCCGTGGTCGGCGAGCGACCGCAGGGCGCCGTCGAGCAGCTTCTCTCGGGTCTCCCGACCCTTGTCGTCGCGCGCCCCCCGCGCCTTCTCTTCCCGGCTCACGCCCGCCCCTCTCGCGTACGGGGCCGCCACGCGCACGTCCGGCCGCCGCCGGCCCGGTGGCGCTCCCCCGCGGAGACACCGGCGCCGGCGACGGCCGGGATCGGGAACGCGCTGTGGATCCCCACGACCGTTCCCCCGTCTTGAGCGACTGCTCAAGGAGGACGTTAACCGATGACGATCATTCGCTCAAAGCGCCGCCGGCGACGGAAGAGCCCCCGGCGGTGGGCCGGGGGCTCGTACGGGGTTCCGCGTCAGGCGCCGAGGTGGCGCTCCACGGTCTCGACCTTGGCGGTGAGCCCGTCGGTGACGCCGGGCCGGATGTCGGCCTTGAGGACGAGGGAGACGCGCGGGGCGCGCGCCTCGACGGCGGCGACGGCCCGCTTCACGACGTCCATCACCTCGTCCCACTCGCCCTCGACGGAGGTGAACATCGCGTCCGTGCGGTTCGGGAGGCCGGACTCGCGGACGACGCGGACGGCGTCGGCGACGTACTCGCCGACCTCCTCGCCCACACCGAGCGGGGTGACGGAGAACGCGACGATCACGCCTTCACCGCACCCTCGGCGGCCTCGGCGCGGGCGCGCGAGGCGGTGACGGCCGCGGCGGCCTCGGCCTTCAGCTTGCGGTCGGCGAAGAAGCCGCCGAAGGGCACCACGGAGAGGAGGAAGTAGACGGCGGCGGTGCCGAAGCTCCACTTGGTGCGGTTCCAGGCGTCCAGCCAGAAGAGCACGTACAGCACGAAGAGCACACCGTGGACGGCGCCCATGACCGGCACCGCGTTGAAGTCCGTGGTCCGCTTGAGCACCGAGCAGACCAGCAGGAGCAGGAACGACACGGCCTCCGGGGCGGAGACGAGCCGGAGGCGGTGGAGCGAGGAAGCGGTCTTGAGGTCCACGGAGGGGTCACCTTCGTTATCGAGCCGACGGAGCGAGCCGACGGGCGAGCTGCCGGACGAGCTGCCGAGCGATCTTGTGAACGGATGCACAAGGGTGGGCGGATCCATTGTGCACGCCGTCTTTGCAGTCCCTTTAACCGGGTCCCCGCTACCTTCGGCCCGTGGCTACGTTCCGACTCCAGGGCAGCAAGGTGCTCGCCGTGACGATGACCGGCGACGCCGTCAAGGCGAAGAACGGCTCGATGGTCGCCTACGACGGACAGATGGCGTTCAAGAAGATGAGCGGCGGCGGTGAGGGCCTGCGCGGCATGGTCACCCGCCGGCTGACCGGCGAACAGATGGAGGTGATGGAGGTCAGGGGCCAGGGGACCTGCTGGTTCGCCGACCGGGCCTCCGAGATCAACCTCGTCCAGCTGCACGGCGACAAGCTGTGGGTGGAGGCGAGCAACCTGCTCTGCGCCGACGCCAGCCTGCGCACCGGCACCACCTTCACCGGGATGCGCGGCGGCGCGACCGGCAACGGCCTCTTCACCACCACGGTGGAGGGCACCGGGCAGGCGGCGATCATGTCCGACGGCCCGGCGACGGTGCTCCGGGTCACCCCGCAGTACCCGCTGTCCGTCGACCCCGGCGCGTACATCGCCCACCAGGGCAACCTCCAGCAGCACTTCCAGTCGGGCGTGACCTTCCGCACCCTGATCGGCGAGGGCGGCGGCGAGGCCTTCCAGATCCGCTTCGAGGGGGACGGGCTGGTCTACGTGCAGCCGAGCGAGCGGAACACGATCGGGGGCGATGTCTGATGCCGTTCCGCGAGGTGAACTCGAAGATGATCGAGGCGACCGTGGTGCCCGGGCAGCGGCTCTTCAGCCAGCGCGGCGCCATGCTGGCGTACCGCGGGGACGTCACGTTCACGCCGAACATCGCGGGCGGCCAGGGCGGCCTGGCGTCGATGATCGGCCGCCGGGTGGCCGGCGAGGCGACACCGCTGATGACCGTGGAGGGCAACGGCCTCGTGATGTTCGGGCACGGCGGCCACCACATCCAGGTGATCGCGCTGACCGGCGACACCCTCTACGTGGAGGCGGACCGGCTGCTCGCCTTCGACGGGACCCTGGAGCAGGGCACGATGTTCATGGGCTCGCAGGGCGGCGTCATGGGCATGGTCCGCGGCCAGGTGACCGGCCAGGGCCTCTTCACCACCACCCTCAAGGGCCACGGCTCGGTGGCGGTCATGGCGCACGGCGGGGTGATCGAGCTGCCGATCACGCCGGGCCGCCCGGTGCACGTCGACCCGCAGGCGTACGTGGCCCACCACGGCGACGTGCGCAACAAGCTCTCGACGGCGCTGGGCTGGCGCGACATGGTGGGCCGCGGCTCCGGCGAGGCGTTCCAGCTGGAGCTGAGCGGCAGCGGTGCGGTGTACGTCCAGGCATCGGAGGAGAAGCTTTGAGCACCCCTGTCATCCACGATCCGCACACCCTGCCGTCGGACGACAACGTCAACGCGTACACCTTCTGCGTCGAGCTGAAGGGCTCCCCCTGGTTCCTCCAGAAGGGGAAGATGATCGCCTACTACGGGCGGATCGAGTTCAACGGCATCGGGCACGGGCGGCTCGACCGGCTGGTGCGGACCGCCTTCCACTCGCCGCTGCACGCGAGCGACTGGGTGGTGGCCGAGGGCACCGGCAAGATGCTGCTGGCGGACCGGGCCTTCGACGTGAACTCGTACGACCTGGACGAGGGCAATCTGACGATCCGGTCCGGGAACCTGCTCGCCTACCAGCCGACGCTGGCGCTGAAGCAGTCGATCGTGCCGGGATTCGTGACGCTGATCGGCACCGGCAAGTTCGTGGCCGCGTCCAACGGACCGGTGGTCTTCATGGAGCCTCCGCTCCGGGTCGACCCGCAGGCCCTGGTCGGCTGGGCCGACTGCCCCTCCCCCTGTCATCATTACGACCACGCCTACCTGACGGGCGTGATGGGCGGGGTACGGGCCCTGACCGGCATCGGGGGCTCCTCCGGCGAGGAGCACCAGTTCGAGTTCGTCGGCGCGGGCACGGTCCTGCTCCAGTCGACGGAGCTGCTGATGGCGGAGCGGAACATCGGCGGGCCGCCGGCCCAGGCCGGGGTGCCGGGCGGGCACGGGCACGGTTCCGGCCAGGCGGCGCAGGGTGCGGTACCGCGCCTTCCCGGCCAGCTCGGGGACTTGCAGCGGCGCTTCGGGCTGTGAGCGGTAGTCTGCGGAGCGTGACGCTTCGAACGGCCGCGCGAGGCGTGCGGCCGGCCCGGCGGGTGCCGCGCGTCACCCCGCAGATTTCGTCAAGTATTCAACTTCTTAGGTAGAATCCACTCTATGGACACCGAGACGGCCACTCCCTGGCTCACCGACGCCGAGCAGTGCGCGTGGCGCACCTTCCTCGACGTCCAGCGAATGCTGACGCACCAGCTGGAGCGCGACCTCCAGCCCTTCGGCCTGACGATGAACGACTACGAGATCCTCGTCAACCTCTCCGAGTCCTCCGAGCGCAGGCTCCGGATGAGCGACCTCGCCGCCGCCACCCTCCAGTCCAAGAGCCGCCTCTCCCACCAGATCACCCGGATGGAGAACGCCGGCCTGGTCCAGCGGGTCAACTGCGAGTCCGACCGGCGCGGCCTCTACGCCGTCCTCACCGACCAGGGCATGGAGACCATGCGCAAGGTCGCCCCGCACCACGTGGAGTCCGTCCGCGACCACTTCATCGACCGGCTCACCCCGGAGGCGCTCGGCGACCTCCACGAGTCGCTGAAGCCGGTCGCCGAGCGGCTGCGCGGCAAGCGCGGCAAGCCGTGACCTGACAGAGAAACGCCGAAGGGCCTCCCCCGCGACGGGGAGGCCCTTCGGCGTTCCGGCACGCCTCAGTTGCCGGTGAGGCTCGCCAGGAGCTCGTCGGAGGCCGCGTACGGGTCGAGCGCGCCGGTCGCGATCCGCTCGGCCAGCGCGTCGAGACGCCGGTCACCGTGCAGGTCCCCGATCCGCTCGCGCAGCGCCGTGATGGTGATGGTCTCCACCTCGCGGGCCGCCCGGATCCTCCGGCGCTCCGCCAGGACCCCGTGCTCCTCCATCCAGGCCCGGTGCTTCTCCAGCGCCTCCACGACCTCGTCCACGCCCTCGCCGCGCGCCGCGACCGTCTTCACGATCGGCGGGCGCCAGTCGCCGGGGCCGCGGGCCTCGCCGAGACCCAGCATGTGGTTGAGCTCGCGGGCGGTGGCGTCGGCGCCGTCCCGGTCCGCCTTGTTGACCACGTACACGTCGCCGATCTCCAGGATGCCCGCCTTCGCGGCCTGGATCCCGTCGCCCATGCCCGGCGCGAGCAGCACCACCGAGGTGTCGGCCTGCCCGGCGATCTCCACCTCGGACTGCCCGACGCCGACGGTCTCCACCAGGACCACGTCGCAGCCGGCCGCGTCGAGGACGCGGATCGCCTGCGGCGCGGCCCAGGCGAGACCGCCCAGGTGCCCGCGGGTGGCCATCGAGCGGATGTAGACGCCGGGGTCGGAGGCGTGGTCGGACATCCGCACCCGGTCGCCGA
Organism: Streptomyces sp. NPDC004435; assembly: GCF_042873895.1. Lineage (NCBI taxonomy): Bacteria > Bacillati > Actinomycetota > Actinomycetes > Kitasatosporales > Streptomycetaceae > Streptomyces > Streptomyces sp. NPDC004435. The sequence goes on from NZ_JBIAMB010000007.1 coordinate 334,640, forward strand.
GGAGCGCGCCGCCGCTGAACGGCGAGGAGGGGTCGACGGCGAGCACGCCGACCCGCTTGCCGGCCCGGCGGTACGCGCTCACCAGCGCCGAGGTGGAGGTGGACTTGCCGACGCCCGGCGAGCCGGTCAGGCCCACCACGTAGGCGTTGCCGGTGAGCGGGGCCAGCGCCGCCATCACCTCGCGCAGCTGCGGGGACGCCCCCTCCACGAGCGAGATGAGCCGGGCCACGGCCCGCGGCCGGCCCTCCCGTGCCTGGGCGACCAGAGCGGGGACGTCCACCATGCTGCCTTCTCCTGTCGGAAGTGCTCTTACTTGCCGGCCACGCGGATGATCAGCGCGTCGCCCTGGCCGCCGCCGCCGCACAGCGCCGCCGCGCCGGTGCCGCCGCCGCGCCGCTTCAGTTCGAGGGCGAGGTGGAGCACCACACGGGCGCCGGACATGCCGATCGGGTGGCCGAGCGCGATGGCGCCGCCGTTGACGTTCACCTTTTCCGGGGACACGCCGAGGTCCTTCATGGACTGTACGGCGACGGCGGCGAAGGCCTCGTTGATCTCGATCAGGTCGAGGTCGTCGACGGTCAGGCCGTCCTTCTCCAGGGCGTGCCGGATGGCGTTGGAGGGCTGCGACTGGAGCGAGTTGTCCGGGCCGGCCACGTTGCCGTGGGCGCCGATCTCGGCGATCCACTCCAGGCCCAGCTCCTCCGCCTTGGCCTTGCTCATCACGACCACGGCGGCGGCGCCGTCGGAGATCTGCGAGGAGGTGCCGGCGGTGATCGTGCCGTCCTTGGCGAAGGCGGGGCGGAGCTTGCCGAGGGACTCGACGGTGGTCTCGGCGCGGACGCCCTCGTCCGTGGCGAAGACGACCGGGTCGCCCTTGCGCTGCGGGATCTCGACCGGGGTGATCTCGGCCTCGAAGAGGCCGTTCTTCTGGGCGGCGGCGGCGCGCTGGTGCGACAGCGCGGCGATCTCGTCCTGCGAGGCGCGGTCGATGCCCAGGCGGGTGTTGTGCTTCTCGGTGGACTCGCCCATCGCGATGTTCTCGAAGGCGTCGGTGAGGCCGTCGTACGCCATCGCGTCGAGCATCTCGATCGCGCCGTACTTGTAGCCCTCGCGGGACTTCGGCAGCAGGTGCGGCGCGTTGGTCATCGACTCCTGGCCGCCGGCGACGATCACGTCGAACTCGCCGGCGCGGATCAGCTGGTCGGCCAGCGCGATGGCGTCCAGGCCCGACAGACACACCTTGTTGATGGTGAGGGCGGGGACGTTCATCGGGATGCCGGCCTTGACGGCGGCCTGGCGGGCGGGGATCTGCCCGGCGCCCGCCTGGAGCACCTGGCCCATGATCACGTACTGCACCTGGTCGCCGGCGACGCCCGCCCGGTCCAGGGCGGCCTTGATGGCGAAACCGCCCAGATCGGCGCCGGAGAAGGACTTGAGCGAGCCGAGCAGGCGCCCCATGGGCGTGCGGGCGCCCGAGACGATCACTGAGGTGGTACCGGTCGTTCCAGACATGAGGCACAGCCCCTTGGGATGAGGAGTGAACGAGGGTTTACCGCCAATGTACTGAGCGCCGCGGCGCCCGGTCACCGGCCTGCCGGTGTGACGGCGCGCACGTTGCGTAACCATCCCCGCGGGGGTGCACTGGAGCCATGCTGACGCGTATCGACCACATCGGGATCGCCTGCTTCGACCTGGACAGGACCGTCGAGTTCTACCGTGCCACGTACGGCTTCGAGGTCTACCACTCCGAGGTCAACGAGGAGCAGGGCGTCCGCGAGGCCATGCTGAGGATCAATGCCACCGACGACGGCGGCGCCTCCTACCTCCAGCTCCTGGAGCCCACCCGCGAGGACTCCGCGGTGGGCAAGTGGCTGGCCAAGAACGGGGAGGGCGTCCACCACATCGCCTTCGGCACCGCGGACGTCGACGGGGACGCCGAGGCGATCCGCGGCAAGGGCGTCCGGGTCCTCTACGACGAGCCCCGGACCGGCTCCATGGGCTCCCGGATCACCTTCCTCCACCCCAAGGACTGCCACGGCGTCCTGACCGAACTCGTCACCTCGGCGCGGCCTTCCGCTGACCACTCCTCAGCGGAGCACTGACCTCCGTATTCCCGGCCCGGTAGAGTGGGCGACTCCGGGCCGGGGCCGGTCGGGGCCGCTTCGCGCGGCGCCGTAGTCGGGATGTCGGGGTCGTCCGATCTGCCACGATTCCCCGGGGGGCCGTTCAGTCCGGTGAACGGTGCTCGTCGGAACGTAGCGACCAGGGTTGGGGTCTCCCCTGCTCGGAGAGCTCGGGGAAGGATGGACCGCGCAGTGCGGGGCTACGAACGCCAGGAGAGCCACCGAGCTGAGGACGACCATCTCTCGCGGTTCGAAGCCGAGATGGACCGGCTGAAGAAGGAACGCGAGAAGGCCGTCCAGCACGCCGAGGACCTCGGCTACCAGGTCGAGGTCTTGCGTGCCAAGCTCCACGAGGCGCGACGGACCATCGCGTCCCGTCCCGCCTACGACAGCGCGGACATCGGCTACCAGGCCGAGCAGACGCTGCGGAACGCGCAGGCCCAGGCCGAACAGCTCCGGCAGGACGCCGAGCGGGAGCTGCGCGAGGCCCGGGCGCAGACCCAGCGGATCCTCCAGGAGCACGCCGAGCACCAGGCCCGGCTCCAGGCCGAGCTGCACAACGAGGCCGTGCAGCGCCGCCAGCAGCTCGACCAGGAGCTGAACGAGCGCCGGCAGACGGTCGAGGCCCACGTCAACGAGAACGTGGCCTGGGCCGAACAGCTGCGTGCCCGCACCGAGTCCCAGGCCCGCCGGCTGATGGACGAGGCCCGCGCCGAGGCCGAGCAGTCGCTCTCCTCGGCCCGCGCCGAGGCCACCCGGCTCTCCGAGGAGACGGGCCGCCGCGTCGGCGCCGAGGCGGAGGCCGCCCGCGCCGAGGCCGAAGCGATTCTGCTGCGCGCCCGCAAGGACGCCGAGCGGCTGATGACGGCCGCGTCCACCCAGGCCCAGGAGGCCACCGGCCACGCCGAGCAGCTGCGGACCGCCGCCGTCGCCGAGACCGACCAGGCCCGCCGCCAGGCCACCGAGCTCTCCCGCGCCGCCGAGCAGCGGATCCAGGAGGCCGACGAGAAGCTGCGGCAGGCCCGTACCGAGGCCGACAAGGCGCTCACGGAGGCCAAGGACGCCGCCGCGAAGACGCTCGCCTCCGCCGACTCCGTCAACGAGCAGCGCACCCGTACCGCCAAGGCGGAGATCGCCCGGCTGGTCGGCGAGGCCACCAAGGAGGCCGAGCAGCTCAAGGCGGAGGCCGAGGAGAAGCTGCGCGAGGCGACCGCGCACTCCGAGAAGCTGGTCGCCGAGGCCACCGAGCAGGCCCGCGCCTCCGCGGCCGAGGACTCCGCCGCCGCGCTGGCCAAGGCCGCCCGCAGCGCCGAGGAGGTCCTCAGCAAGGCGTCCGAGGACGCCGCCGAGACCACCCGCAAGGCGTCCGAGGAGGCCGAGCGGATCCGCCGCGAGGCCGAGACCGAGGCCGACCGGCTGCGCTCGCGCGCCGAGGAGCAGGCCGACGAACTGCTCGGTTCGGCGAAGGACGACACCAAGGAGTACCGGGCCAAGACGGTCGAGCTCCAGGAGGAGGCGCGGCGGCTGCGCGGCGAGGCCGAGCAGCTGCGCGCCGAGGCGATCGCCGAGGGCGAGCGGATCCGGGGCGAGGCCCGCCGCGAGGCCGTCCAGCAGATCGAGGAGGCGGCGAAGACCGCCGAGGAGCTGCTGACCCGGGCGAAGGCCGACGCCGACGAGCGGCGCGCCAGCGCCGGCGCGGAGAGCGAGAAGGTCAAGTCGGAGGCGATGGAGCGCGCCCAGACGCTCCGGACCCAGGCCGAGGAGACGCTGGAGCGGACCCGCGCCGAGGCGGAGCGGCTGCGCGCCGAGTCCGAGGAGCAGGCGGAGGCGGTCCGGGAGGCCGCCGAGAAGGCGGCCGAGCAGCTGCGCGCGGACGCCGAGCGGGCCGCCGAGGCCCGCCGGGCCGAGGCCGCGGAGGAGCTGGCCCGGCTGCACACCGACGCCGAGGCGAAGGTGGCGGCGGCCGGGCAGGAGCTGACCGACGCCCGCGCCGAGGGCGAGCGGATCCGGCGCGAGGCGGCCGAGGAGTCCGAGCGGCTGCGGACCGAGGGCGCCGAGCGGATCCGTACGCTGCGGGAGCAGGCGGAGCAGGAGGCCGAGCGGCTGCGCACCGAGGCCGCGGGGGACGCCTCCGCGGCCCGCTCCGAGGCCGAGGCGACCGCGCAGCGGCTCACCTCCGAGGCGGAGACCGAGGCCGAGCGGCTGCGGACCGAGGCCCAGGAGACGGCCGACCGGGTGCGGTCCGAGGCCGCGGCCGCGGCCGAGCGGGTCGCCGCCGAGGCGGCGGAGGCGCTGAGCGCCGCGCAGGAGGAGGCCGTCCGGCGCCGCCGGGAGGCCGAGGAGACGCTGGAGTCGGCCCGTTCGGAGGCCGGCCGGGAGCGGGAGCACGCCCGCGAGCAGTCCGAGGAGCTCCTCGCCGCCGCCCGCAAGCGGGTGGAGGAGGCGCAGGCCGAGGCTCAGCGCCTGGTCGAGGAGGCGGACGCGCGGGCGACCGAGATGGTCGGCGCCGCCTCGCGAGCCGCGCAGGAGGTCCGCGACTCGGTCGCGGGGCTGCGCGAGCAGGCCGAGGAGGAGATCGCCGGGCTGCGGTCGGCCGCGGAGCACGCGGCGGAGCGGACCCGTACCGAGGCGCAGGAGGAGGCGGACCGCGTCCGCGCCGACGCGCACGGGGAGCGGGAGCGGGCGTCGGAGGACGCGGCCCGCACGCGGGCGCGTGCCCAGGAGGAGTCCGAGGCGGCGAAGGCGCTGGCCGAGCGGACGGTCGGGGACGCGATCGCGGAGGCGGAGAAGCTCCGTACGGACACCGCCGAGTACGCGCAGCGGGTACGGACCGAGGCGACGGACGCGCTGGCCTCGGCCGAGCAGGACGCGGCCCGCACCCGGGCGGACGCCCGGGACGACGCCAACCGGATCCGTTCGGAGGCGGCGGAGAAGGCCGAGGGCGTGGTCGGCGCGGCGACGGCGGAGGCGGAGCGGATCGCCGCGGAGGCCGAGCTGGTCCTGGACGAGGCCCGGCAGGCCGCCGACAAGCGCCGCCAGGACGCCGCCGAGCAGGCGGACACCCTCGTCGGGGAGGCGACCTCCGAGGCCGAGCGGATCGCCGCGGAGGCCGCGCAGGTCCTGGACGAGGCCCGGCAGGCCGCCGACAAGCGCCGCCAGGACGCCGCCGAGCAGGCCGACGCCCTCGTCGGCGAGGCGACCTCCGAGGCCGAGCGGATCGCGGCCGAGGCGGCCGAGCTGCGCGAGACCACGGAGCGGGACGCGACCCGGCTGCGGAGCGAGGCCGAGCAGGTCAAGACGGACGGCGAGGCACACGCCCAGGCGCTGCGGACGGCGGCCCTGGCCGACTCCGAGCAGATCCTGGACGAGGCCAGGAAGGCGGCCGACAAGCGCCGCCAGGACGCCGCCGAGCAGGCCGACGCCCTCGTCGGGGAGGCGACGACGGAAGCCGGCCGGATCACCGACGAGGCGATCGAGCTGGCCGAGTCGGTGACCGCCGACGCCCGGACCGAGGCCGAGCGGACGGTCGCGGACGCGGCCGGAGAGGCCGAGCGGCTGCGGACCGAGGGCGCCGAGGCCCTGGAGGCGGCCCGTCAGGACGCCGAGCGGATCCGTACGGAGTCGGCGAAGGCCGAGGAGGACGCCGCGTCGGCCGCCGAGCAGATGCGCTCCGAGGCCCGCGCGGAGGCCGACCGGACCCTGGACGAGGCCCGCGAGGCCGGCGCGAGGAAGCGCGCCGACGCGGCCGAGCAGGCCGACCAGCTGATCGCCAAGGCCCGGGAGGAGGCGCTGCGCGCCACCGCAGAGGCGGAGACGCAGGCGGACACGATGGTCGGCGCCGCCCGCAAGGAGGCCGACCGGATCGTCGGCGAGGCGACCGTCGAGGGCAACGCGCTGGTGGAGAAGGCGCGGACCGACGCGGACGAACTCCTGGTCGGGGCGCGGAAGGACGCGACCGACATAAGGGAGCGGGCCGAGGAGCTGCGGGGCCGGATCGAGGGCGAGATCGAGGAGCTGCACGAGCGGGCGCGGCGCGAGTCGGCCGAGCAGATGAAGACGGCCGGCGAGCGGGTCGACAAGCTGGTGAAGGCCGCCGAGGAGCAGCGCGCCGAGGCCGAGGAGAAGGCCAAGGAGATGGTCTCCGAGGCGAGTTCCGAGGCCAGCAAGGTCCGGATCGCGGCGGTGCGGAAGGCGGACGGGCTCCTGAAGGAGGCCGAGCAGAAGAAGAGTTCGCTGGTGGCCGAGGCGGAGCGGATCAAGGCGGAGGCGGAGGCCGAGGCGGAGCGGCTGGTCGAGGAGGGCCGGCGCGAGCTGGAGACCCTGACCCGTCGTCGTACCGACATCAATGCCGAGATCTCCCGTGTCCAGGACGTGCTGGAGGCGTTGGAGTCTTTCGAGACTCCGTCGGCGGGGGCGAAGGACGGCCTCAAGGCGGGCGCTTCCTCGGGTTCCACTCGTTCGAGTGGCAAGTCGCAGGACGGCTAGCCACTCAAAAGGCTGGACATTCTCCAGATCAAACGGGCATACGCTCGATGACACGCCGCTTCGGCCCCTAGGATTCCCTCTAACACCTCACCGGTCTCATTCGACAGGAACCCCATGAGCGACACATCCTCCCCCTTCGGCTTCGAGCTCGTGCGGCGTGGTTACGACCGCGGTCAGGTGGACGACCGCATTACCAAGCTCGTCGCCGACCGTGACAGTGCGCTGGCCCGGATCACCTCGCTGGAGAAGCGCATCGAGGAACTCCACCTCGAAACGCAGAACGCCCAGGCGCAGGTGACCGACGCCGAGCCGTCGTACGCCGGTCTCGGCGCGCGCGTCGAGAAGATCCTCCGTCTCGCCGAGGAGGAGGCGAAGGACCTGCGCGAGGAGGCCCGCCGCGCCGCCGAGCAGCACCGCGAGCTGGCCGAGTCGGCCGCCCAGCAGGTGCGGAACGACGCGGAGTCGTTCGCGGCGGAGCGCAAGGCGAAGGCCGAGGACGAGGGCGTCCGGATCGTCGAGAAGGCGCAGGGCGAGGCCAACTCGCTGCGGGCCGAGGCGCAGAAGGACGCGCAGTCGAAGCGCGAGGAGGCGGACGCCCTCTTCGAGGAGACCCGCGCCAAGGCCGCCCAGGCCGCCGCGGACTTCGAGACCAACCTGGCCAAGCGCCGCGAGCAGTCCGAGCGCGACCTGGCCTCCCGTCAGGCCAAGGCCGAGAAGCGCCTCGCCGAGATCGAGCACCGCGCCGAGCAGCTCCGCCTGGAGGCCGAGAAGCTCCGCACGGACGCCGAGCGCCGGGCCCGCCAGACGGTGGAGACCGCGCAGCGCCAGGCCGAGGACATCGTGGCCGACGCGAACGCCAAGGCCGACCGGATCCGCTCGGAATCGGAGCGCGAGCTCGCCGCGCTGACGAACCGCCGCGACTCCATCAACGCGCAGCTGACCAACGTCCGCGAGATGCTGGCCACGCTGACCGGTGCCGCGGTGGCCGCGGCCGGTTCCCCGCTGGACGAGGACCGCTCGGCGGGCGTCCCTGCGCAGCAGACCCGGTAAGCCCCGGCACGAGCCGGTAGCGCGTGCGCTCTGAACCCCCCGTCACTCCGGTGGCGGGGGGTTTCGCGCGCCCTTAGCTTGGTACGCATGATCGAGCTTGACGGACTGACGAAACGGTACGGGTCGAAGACGGCGGTCGATCATCTCTCCTTCCAGGTCCGGCCGGGCATGATCACCGGCTTCCTGGGGCCCAACGGGGCGGGGAAGTCGACCACGATGCGGATGATGCTCGATCTGGACAACCCGACGAGCGGGACGGTGCGGATCGACGGCCGGCACTACCGCGAGCTGGACGAGCCGCTGAAGTACATCGGGGCGCTCCTCGACGCCAAGGCGATGCACGGGGGCCGGTCGGCCTACAACAACCTGCTCTGCCTGGCGCAGTCGAACCGCATCCCGGAGCGCCGGGTGGGCGAGGTGCTGGACCTGGTGGGTCTGACGGCGGTGGCGCGGAAGAAGTCGAAGGGTTTCTCGCTCGGTATGGGGCAGCGGCTCGGCATCGCGTCGGCGCTGCTCGGTGATCCCGAGATCCTGATGTTCGACGAACCCGTCAATGGTCTGGACCCCGAGGGAATTCACTGGATCCGCAATCTGATGAAGTCGCTGGCCTCGGAAGGCAGGACGATCTTCGTCTCCAGCCATCTCATGAGTGAAATGGCGCTGACGGCGGATCATCTGATCGTGATCGGGCAGGGAAAGCTGCTGGCCGACACCTCGATGGCGGATTTCATCCAGGAGAATTCCCGGAGTTTCGTCCGGCTGCGCTCTCCGCAGCAGGAACGCCTGCGGGATGTGCTCCAGGCCGACGGATTCGTGGTGGTCGAGGCCGGGAACGGCACCCTGGAGGTCGACGGCGCCACGACCGAGCGGCTGGGCGAGCTGGCGGCCCGGCACCAGCTGACGCTGCACGAGCTGAGCGCCCAGCGCGCCTCCCTGGAGGAGGCGTTCATGCAGATGACGGCGGGCGCGGTGGAGTACCACGCGCACGGCACCGACGTGCACGGCGGCGGACCGGCCGCCCCCGGCCCCGTGTGGGGCGCGAACTCCGGCTGGGGCCCCGCGCGGGACTCCGGGTCCGGCTCGACGAGCGAGGGGGTCTGACCCATGGCAGCGGTACCCGCGGTCCTCCAGTCCGAGTGGACCAAGATCCGGACGGTCTCGTCGACGGTCTGGACCCTGGCGTGCGCCCTGATCGTCACGGTGGCGATGGGCGCCGCGCTCTCGGCGGTCCTGAAGGCGAGCTTCAGCGACCTCTCCGACCTGGAGCGGGCGACCTTCGACCCGACCTTCGTCAGCTTCTCCGGGATGGTGCTGGGGCAGCTGGCGATGGTGGTCTTCGGCGTGCTGGTGGTGGGGACCGAGTACTCCTCGGGCATGATCCGCACCTCGCTCGCCGCGGTCCCCCAGCGGGCCACCTTCCTCTTCTCCAAGATCGCGGTGGCCGGGGTGCTCGCCCTGGTCGTCGGTCTCGTGACGAGCTTCCTGTCGTTCTTCCTCGGGCAGGCGCTGCTCGGCGAGCACCGGACGACGATCGGCGCGGACAACGTGCTGCGGGCGGTGGTCGGCGGCGGGATCTACATGGGGCTGATCGCGGTCTTCTCGATGGGCGTGGCGGCGATGCTCCGCTCCTCGATGCTGTCGCTCGGCATCCTGGTGCCGTTCTTCTTCCTGATCTCCCAGATCCTGTCGGCGGTGCCGAAGGCGAAGGAGGTCGCGAAGTACTTCCCCGACCAGGCGGGCTCCAAGATCATGCAGGTGGTGCCGGACGCGCTGGGCACGGAGAAGGCGCCGTACGGGCCCTGGGGCGGGCTCGGGATCATGCTGGTCTGGGTGGCGGCCTCGCTGCTCGGCGGCTATCTGGTGCTGAAGCGGCGGGACGCCTGAGGCACGACCGGACGGCCCCCGGGACGCCCCGGAGCCCCGAGAGGGGTCCGGGGCGTCCCGGATTTTCCCCGGAGGTTTCACTTCGGTCTCGCTTCCCCGGCGCGGGAACCGTCAACGGCTGGATAAGCTCCTGACTCGTACGGGGGCCTTCCGGCCACGCGCCGTCTTGCCCCGATCGCACACCACCGAGCTGTCGATGGGGCTGGAGAATGATCGAGGCAGTCGGCCTGACCAAGCGCTACGGCGCCAAGACGGCCGTGTACAACCTTTCCTTCCAGGTGAGGCCGGGTGTCGTCACCGGCTTCCTGGGCCCGAACGGCTCCGGCAAGTCGACCACCATGCGCATGATCCTGGGCCTGGACCGGCCGACGGCCGGCCATGTGACGATCGGCGGCCACCCCTTCCGGCAGCTGCCGAACGCGCCCCGCCAGGTCGGCGCGCTCCTCGACGCCAAGGCGGTGCACGGCGGCCGCAGCGCCCGGAGCCACCTCCTGTCGCTGGCCCAGCTGGCCGGCATCCCGGCCCGCCGGGTGGACGAGGTGCTGGGCGTGGTGGGCCTCCAGGACGTGGCGAAGCGCCGCTCCAAGGGCTTCTCGCTCGGCATGGGCCAGCGGCTCGGGATCGCGGCGGCCCTGCTGGGCGACCCGCAGGTGCTGCTCTTCGACGAGCCGGTCAACGGCCTCGACCCGGAGGGCATCCTCTGGGTGCGGAACCTGATGAAGAAGCTGGCCGCCGAGGGCCGCACGGTCTTCGTCTCCAGCCACCTCATGAGCGAGATGGCGCTGACGGCCGACCACCTGATCGTGATCGGCCGGGGCCAGCTGCTCTCCGACATGCCGGTGAAGCAGTTCATCTCGGCGAACTCGGCGGACTTCGCCCGGGTCCGCACGCCGGACGGCGACACCGCGCTGCGGGACAAGCTGTCGGGCGTGCTCGCCGAGGCCGGCGGCCAGGTCCTCTCGGAGCCGGACGGGGCGCTGCGCGTCACCGGCCTGCCGCTGCCGAGGATCAGCGACCTGGCGCACGGGGCGGACGTACGGCTCTGGGAGCTCTCCCCGCACCAGGCGTCGCTGGAGGAGGCGTACATGCGGCTGACGCAGGGCGCGGTGGACTACCGCTCCACCGACGACAAGCTGGCGCACCTCCAGGCCCCGCCGCAGCCCGGACAGCCGGGGTACGGGCTGCCGTCGCAGCCGCAGCTCCCCGCGGACGTGCCGCAGCAGGGCTGGTACGCCCCGCCGCCGCCCGGCCAGAACCCGTACGCCGCCCCGCAGCCCCCCGCGGCTCCGGCCGCGCAGCCGCAGGGCGCCCCGCCGCAGAGCCCCCCGCAGCCGAGCCTCCAGAAGCCGAGCGACACCACCGAGGACGCCCGATGACCGCCCCGACGCCGACCCAGACGCCTCCCCCGCCGTACGGCTACGTGTCCCCCATCCCGGTCCGCCGGGCGCACCTCGGTGACGCGCTCGCCTCGGAGTGGACGAAGATCCGCTCGGTGCGGTCGACGATGTGGACGCTGGGCACCATGGTCCTGCTGATGCTGGTGATCGGGCTCGGCGTGGCCGCGGTCGCCGCCGGCGAGGGCGGGAACATGGGCGAGGAGTCGGCGCTGCCGCTGGGCTTCTTCGGGATGCTGCCGGCGTCGATCTGCGTGATCACGCTGGGCGTGCTGACCATCTCGTCCGAGTACGGCACCGGGATGATCCGCACCACGCTGACGGCGTGCCCCAGCCGGACCCGGGTGCTGACGGCGAAGGCGATCGTCTTCTTCCTGCTGGTCTTCACGGTGACCCTGGTGGTCGCCTTCGCGGTGGCGACGGCGCAGGTGGCGATGGTCGACGCGGCGGAGCCGACGGGCGCGGAGTGGGCGCGGGCCACGGTCGGCGCGGCCGGGTTCATGGCGGTGCTCGGCCTGCTGTCGATGGGGGTCGGGGCGCTGGTGCGGCACTCCGCCGGGGCGATCACGGTGATGATCGGCGTGCTGCTGCTGCCGCTGGTGGCGGCCCTGTTCATGTTCGCGCCGGCGCTGAAGGGCATCCAGGAGGCGCTCTTCACCTACTCGGTGCCCTCGCAGATGATCGCCCTGTACAGCGCGCAGCCGCCGTTCGGCGAGGGCGGTCCGGCGGGCTGGGAGGCCCTCTTCATCCTGATGGGCATCGCGGCGGTGGCGCTGGGCGGCGCGTACGCGCTGCTGAACAGCCGGGACGTCTGAGCCGGGGGTCAGTACTTCGGCGCGTTGCGGGACCGCTGCACCCGGGAGGTGCGGCGGTCCTTCGCGTTCCAGCACGCCTTGTGCCAGTGGCGGCGGTCGTCGACGCCGCCGTACTCGGGCCAGGCGACGACGTGCGGGGCGCCGGGCGGGATCTCCTGGTCGCAGCCGGGGCAGCGGTAGCGTTTGCCCGGGGAGCTGGCTCCCGCGACGAGGCGGACGTACCACTCCTCGCCCTGCCAGGTCTCGGTGGCCTGCGAGCCGCCGTACCGGTCGTCGCGATCGTCCCGCGCCTCGGGCCTGGAGCCGCGGCGGGAACGGTTCTGACGCGGGGACACAGCACACCTCACGGGGTCGGGGAACACGGACCGTTCCCTCCAGCGTACGGGCCGCGACAGGGGGGCCGGGGCCCCGGCCGGAGCGCGCGGGCCGAAAATCGCAAGAACTTCATACACGGCCGTTGCCTTTGGCACGTGTCAGGCGTTGTTGCCAGTACGAGGGGGATCAACGCGTCGGCCGCGAGGAGGCAGAAGGCGATGCGCGTAGGAACGTTCGTTCTGGCGGCTCAGTTTCCGGGCCAGGGGCAGGGAGAGGCGCTGCACCGTGCGGTGCGGACCGCCGAGGTGGCCGAGGAGGCGGGCCTGGACTCGGTCTGGCTGGCCGAGCACCACTTCGTGCCGTACGGCGTCTGTCCGTCGGCGGTGACGCTGGCGGCGCTGCTGCTCGGCCGCACCCGCCGGCTGCGGGTGGGGACGGCGGTGAGCGTGCTGCCGAGCGTCCACCCGGTCGCCCTCGGCGAGCAGGCGGCCTTGCTGCACGTGGTGTCGGGCGGCAGATTCACCCTCGGGGTGGGCCGTGGCGGGCCGTGGGTCGACCTGGAGGTGTTCGGCGCGGGTCTGGAGGCGTACGAGCGCGGCTTCCCCGAGGCCCTCGATCTGCTGCTGCGCTGGCTCACCGAGGCCCGGGTGGGTGCGGAGGGCGAACGATTCTCCTTCCGTGAGGTGCCGGTGGTGCCCCGGCCGGACGAGCTGATCGGCGGTGACCCGTCGCCGGAGGTGGTGGTCGCCTGCACCTCGCCGAAGAGCGTGCGGCTCGCCGCCGAGCGCGGGCTGCCGATGCTCCTCGGCATGCACTGCGGTGACGAGGACAAGGCGGAGATGGTCGCCGCCTGGGCCCGCTGCGCGCGCGAGGCCGGGCGGGACCCGGACGAGATCGCGCGGATCGCCGCCGGCCACGTCTCCGCGGGCGTGGTGCAGCTCGCGGACCGCACGCAGGAGGCGTCGGAGACCCTGGTGAAGGCGATGCCGGGCTGGCTGAAGCAGGGGCTCGACGCGCATGTGACGGTGGACGGCCGGCACCGGGCGATGCGGGACCCGGTGGCGTACACCGAACTGCTCTGCTCGCTCCACCCGGTCGGCACCCCGTCGCTGGCGGCCGACCGGCTGGCGGCGACCGCCGAGCGCACCGGAATCACCCGCTTCGCCCTGCTCGCCGAGGGCTCCGGCGATCTCGCCTCCACCGAGGAGAACCTGCGGCGCCTCGGCGCCGAGGTCCTGCCCCGGCTGGGCTGAGGAACAGGACGGGCCCCGCCACCGCTCCGGCGTCCCCGCGACCGGTGCGTGTCGGCACGCACCGGTCGCGGCTCCCGCGGCGCACAGCGGCGGTGTTCGAGTCCTGGCCTGTTCCCGGAGGCGACGGCCGGGCCTCAGCAGTCGCGGAGCTCCGGCGACTGGTTGAGCAGCTGACCCCGTATCGAGGTGAAGCGGGCGAGCCGCTCGTCCACCGCCGGGTCCAGCGGGAAGACCGCCACGCGGTGGCAGTTCTGGAAGGCGAGACGCACACCGAAGTGGCGCTGGAGCGCACCGCGGATGGCGTCGCTCGCCAGTGCGCGGAGCAGCTGACCGCGGGCCTGCTCGTTCGGCGGCGGCGTCTGGTTGTCGGCGAACTCTCCGCCTTCCACCTCCAGCTGGGCCACCAGAGAACTGATCATCTCCCACGCGAAGGGCAGGGAGGTCCGGACGCAGTCGACGAAGGCGGCTTCGTCGACCTCGCCTCGCTCGGCCTGTTCCAACAGTGCCGGTGAGACGTCGAGCGACATGGGTTCTCCTCTCGAGACCCCGCGGACGGGGTCTGTGCGGGCAGGGACGAGGGCCGACGTACGCCACGCAGCGTGCACGGACGACGACCTCCAGCTTCCACGGTAAGCGCGCGGTGCTGCCCGCACCAGGAGAATGGGCACACAACAGGCCGATAACCGACGGGTGTTCGGCTCATGCCGATGCCCGAATCGCGTAGAAGGGCGCTCCTCTTGTAGCGTTGGCGACCATGCGTCTCGTCATTGCCCGTTGCTCCGTGGACTACGCGGGTCGACTCACGGCCCATCTGCCCTCCGCGCCCCGTCTGATCCTGATCAAGGCCGACGGCAGCGTCTCGATCCACGCCGACGACCGGGCGTACAAACCGCTCAACTGGATGTCCCCGCCGTGCACCCTGAAGGAGGGTGCCGAGGGTGAGGCCGGCGTCTGGACGGTGATCAACAAAGCGGGCGAGAAACTGATCATCACGATGGAGGAGATCCTCCACGACTCGTCCCACGAGCTGGGTGTGGACCCGGGGCTCATCAAGGACGGCGTCGAGGCCCACCTCCAGGAGCTGCTGGCCGACCGCATCGAGACGCTCGGCGAGGGCTGGTCGCTGGTCCGCCGCGAGTACCCCACGGCCATCGGCCCGGTCGACATCCTCTGCCGGGACGCGGACGGCGCCACGGTCGCGGTCGAGATCAAGCGGCGCGGCGAGATCGACGGCGTGGAGCAGCTGACCCGCTATCTGGAGCTGCTCAACCGCGATCCGCACCTCGCGCCGGTGAAGGGCATCTTCGCGGCCCAGGAGATCAAGCCGCAGGCGCGGGTCCTCGCGACGGACCGCGGGATCGACTGCGTCGTGCTCGACTACAACGCGCTGCGCGGCATCGAGGACGACAAGCTGCGGCTGTTCTGAGCCGGGCGGTACGACGCGGGGACGGCCCCGGGCGCTCATCGCGCCCGGGGCCGTCCCCTTTCCGCGGTCTCAGCTCACCGTGGCGGTGTCGGAGGCCTCGGGAGTGCCGTCGAGGGCGGAGGACGCGCCGGCGCCGGGGGACTCGGTGCTGGGCTCCTGGCTCGGCGTCCCCGTCGCCGGCGGGCTGCTCGCGGGCGGGGTGCTGGTCGGCGGCGTCGGGGGTGACTGCGTCATCGACGGCGGGGTGGTCGAGACCGGCGGGGTGGTCGTCGTCCCCGTCGAAGGGGAGGTCGTGCTCGGCCGGGGGCTCGTCGGCCGGTCGGTCGGCGGCGTCGGGTCGTCCGTCGTGCCCGGGGCGCTCGTGGTGGGCGTCGGGTCCGGCGCGCCGGAGTCCGTGGTGGAAGGGGAGCCGGTCGCCGTCGGGTCCGTGCCGGTCGAGGACGGGGGCGAGCCGGCCGACGTGGTGGGGCCGGGCGAGCCGGAGGTGGTGGGCGTGCCGGTCGCGCTCGGGTCGGCGGGGTCGCCGTCGTCGGGGGCGCCGTCGTCGGTGCCCGGGATCTCGTCGCCGGCGCCCTGGTCGGCGGTGCTGTCGGTGGTGACGGTGCCGGAGGTGGGCGTGTCGTCGGTGCCGGAGGTGGCGCCGAGGGTGACGACGGTGCCGAGGACGGCGACCAGCAGGGCGCCGGCGCCGACGGCCGCGAGGTTCCGGCGGGTGCCGTCGAGGATGCCCGCCTTGAGGCTCCTGCGCGGCCGGTCCGCCGGGGCGGGGGCCTGGCGGGAGACGACCGTGGGGCCCTGCTCCGCGAAGTCGGGGTGGTCCGGGAAGTCCGGGAAGGCCGGGTGGGCGGGCGGTGTGGCGGCGGGGACCGGCGGCAGCAGCTCGGTCGGCGCCTCGGCGGGGACCTGGGCGGCGGGCGGAGCCACGGGCAGGCCCCGTGGCGGGGAGTCGGCGCGGGACGGCAGCGGGGCGTGCGGGGGCTCCTGCTCGCGGGAGAGGTCGGCGACGAGGGCGAGGGCCCGGCGTCCGGCGACGGTGCCGCGCTTGTCGGCGAGGACGCCGCGCAGGCCGATGGACGCCTCCAGTTCGGCTCGGGCGCGGCCGAGGTTGCCCGCGCAGACGGCGAGGACGCCGAGCTCGTGGTGGAAGTACGCCTCCTCGGCGACGTCGCCGGCGATCCGGGCGGCCTCCTGGCCGGAGCGCAGGGCGCGTTCCCAGGCGCCCCAGTGGAGCCCGGCGGCGAAGGCGGGAGCGGCGGCGCGGGCCAGCGCGACGGCGGTGGCGCGGGGGTCGGCCGCGGGCTCGCCGCCTGCGGCCCCGCCTGCACCGACCGCTCCGGTGGGGGAACCGTCCGCCGGGGCGGCGCCGGCGGTGGAGCCGTGGTCGCCGCCGACGAGGGCGCCGAGGACGGCGAGCAGGGCGTCGGACTCGGCGGCGGCCCGTTCGGGCCCGACCGAGGGGTGTCCGGCCCACCAGGCGTAGTGCTGGGCGGCGGTGTGGACGCGGTCGGCGGCGTCGTGGCCGTAGCCGTGGGCGAGGAGCTGGGTGAGGACGCCGCCGGCGAGCCGGTGCCGGGCGCCGACGGGGCTGAGCAGTCCGCAGGCGCGCAGTTCGCCGAGGGCCGCGTCGGCGTGGGTGTCGCCGACGAGCGCCGGGAGGTGGGCGTGGTGCGGGAGCTCGCCGCCGAGGGCGACGGCGAAGCGGAGGGTCGTCTGGGCGGAGCGGCTGAGCCGGGAGGCGAGCAGCGCGGCGGGGGCGGCTCCCTCGCCGAGGCTGGGCAGCGGCACCTCGTGGAGCTCGACGTCGGGGTTCTCGTACGGGTCGAGGCCGGGTACGGCGTCGGCGGGGCCCGCTCCCTGTCCCGTACCGGACGGGCCGAAGGCTTCCTCCAGGGCGCCGAAGGCGTCGAACTCGGCGGGGGTGACGCGGAGCCGGTCGCGCTGCCGGAGCAGGGCGCCGGCCTGGACGAAGCGGAGCGGCAGGCCCTCGGACTCGAACCAGAGGTCGCCGGCCCAGTTGGCCTCCTCCTCGGTGAGGCGGCGGCCGACGGCGGCCTCCAGGAGGTCGAGGGAGGCGGCCCGGCCGAGGCCGGGGAGGGTGAGCTCCTCGATCGGTGCCTCGGCGGAGGGGGCGGGGACCCTGGGGGCGGCGGCGAGGAGGAAGGCGCACTCGGGGGCGGCGGCGAGGAGTTCGTCGAGGGCCGCGCCGCCGAACTCCAGGTCGTCCACGACGACGACGGCGCCGATGCCGGCGAGGTCGGCGCGCAGTCCGTCGCGGTCGGGCCGGTGGCGGGGGGCGTGCAGGACGGCGGCGCGGAGTTCGTGGAGGAGTTCGCCGGTGGTGCGGTGGTGGCCGGAGAGGCGGACCACGCCGTCGGGGGCGAGCGTGGCGCAGTCGGCGGCGACGGCGTCGAGGAGGGCGGTGCGGCCGGAGCCGTCGGGGCCGGTGATTCGGGCGCAGCGGCCGCGGGTCAGGGTCTCGGTGAGCCGGGCGCGCTGCTCCTCGCGCTCCAGGAGGGGCAGCTCGGGGGCGGCGGGTCCGGGCGGGACGGGCACGGAGGCGGTACGGGCCGCCTCGGCGCGCTCCTCGGGGGTGCGGCGGCGGGCGGGCGGCGGTTCCTCGCCGGGCGGGCACGCCTCGATCTCGCTGCCGTCGACGGGGTTGACGGTGAGCAGCAGCTCGCCGGAGACGACGCGGGTGACGCGGGCGCGAGCGGGTGCCGGGGCGGCGCGCTCGGGCAGGGCGGTGGGCTGTGCGGGGCGGGCGCCCTCGGCCGCGGTGTCGTGACCGGACTCGTCCGGCCCCCGGTGTATCGGGTCCATGGTCAAAGCCCCCAAGAGCGGTGGTGCGGAGCCCGCCGGGTGGGTCCGTCGTCGGGTGCGGGCGACCGAACCCTAGACGGTCACGGGATCCCCGGGAACAGGCGGGGTGCCGTGGAGACCAAGACGTCACGGTCTTGTGAGGATTGAGCGTGACGCCTGGTTCGCACAGGGGCTTCACACTCCGCGGCGCCCCGTTCGCCCGGCGGCCGCGCGCGCACCGGCCGGTCAGACGCGGGGCAGGGACTCCAGGGCGAGGCCGCCCTCGATGGCGAGGATACGGTGGAGGCGGGTGGCGACGAGGAGCCGCTGCATCTGCGGTGGCACCCCTCGCAGGACGAGCCGGCGGCCGCAGCGGCCGGCCCGTCGGTGCGCGCCCATGATCACGCCGAGGCCGGTGGCGTCCCAGGAGTCGAGTCCGGTCAGGTCGAGCACCAGATCGCCGACTCCGTCGTCGACGGCCGTGTGCAGGACCGTACGGGCGTCCGCCGCGCTGCGGACGTCGAGGCGGCCCCCGACGACCAGCTCGGCGTGGTCGCCCCTGATGTGCATAGTCGCTCCCCGGGAAATGCTCCGTCTTCGCAACAACTGACTGCTGCCTCGGCAGATACGTTGCGCCTTGTCGTCGAACCGATACCTGAATTCACTCCATGGAGTGAGCCTGCGTGGCGGGCGGATCTCAGTACGTGTAGAAGCCCTGCCCGCTCTTGCGGCCGATGTCACCCGCGTCCACCATCCGGCGCATCAGCTCCGGCGGGGCGAACTTCTCGTCCTGGGTCTCGGCGTAGATGTTGCCGGTGGCGTTGACGAGGATGTCGACGCCGGTGAGGTCGGTGGTGGCGAGGGGGCCCATGGCGTGGCCGAAGCCGAGCTTGCAGGCGAGGTCGATGTCCTCGGCGGTGGCGACGCCCGACTCGTACAGCTTGGCGGCCTCGACGACGAGGGCGGAGATGAGGCGGGTGGTGACGAAGCCGGCGACGTCGCGGTTGACGACGATGCAGGTCTTGCCCACGGACTCGGCGAAGGAGCGGGCGGCGGCGAGGGTGGCGTCGCTCGTCTTGTAGCCGCGGACGAGCTCGACCAGCTGCATCATCGGGACCGGCGAGAAGAAGTGGACGCCGACGACGGCCTCGGGGCGCTCCGTCACCGCGGCGATCTTGGTGATCGGGATGGCGGAGGTGTTGGAGGCGAGGACGGCGCCGTCCTTCGCGATCTTGTCGAGGGAGCGGAAGATCTCGTGCTTGACCTCGATCTTCTCGAAGACGGCCTCGACGACCAGGTCGGCGTCGGCGACGGCTTCGAGGTCGGTGGTGGCGGTGATGCGGCCGAGGGCGGCCTCCGCGTCGGCGGCCGAGAGCTTGCCCTTGGCGACGAACTTCTCGTAGGACGCCTTGATGCCGTCGGTGCCGCGGGTCAGGGCCGCGTCGGTGACGTCCCGCAGGACGACGTCCCAGCCGGCCTGGGCCGAGACCTGTGCGATGCCGGCTCCCATGAGTCCGGCCCCGATGACGGCGAGCTTTCCGGCCACGAATTCCACCCCTTAACACCTGTTCACTTCTGGCTCTCCGGCGGAGATTAGCGGGCCCGGGGCGCCGTGTGACCGTGAAGTAATGCGCGTCACGCCCTCTTTGACGGACGTCACACTCGCGACACTCCCCGGGGCTCCGCCCGCGCCCCTCTCCGGCGCCCGGATACCCCCGATCGGTATGCCGGGGCAGGCCCGCGCCGTGACGGTCGGCACACCGGGGCCCGGAGCGGCGGCGCCTCACTAGGCTGGCCCCATGGTCAATCTGACGCGCATCTACACCCGCACCGGCGACCAGGGCACGACGGCCCTGGGCGACATGAGCCGCACCGCCAAGACCGACCTCCGGATCGCGGCCTACGCGGACGCCAACGAGGCCAACGCCGTCATCGGCACCGCGCTCGCGCTCGGGCAGCTGGCGGAGGAGGTCGTCACGGTCCTCACCCGCGTCCAGAACGACCTCTTCGACGTGGGCGCCGACCTCGCCACACCGGTCGTGGAGAACCCGGAGTACCCGCCGCTGCGGGTGGAGCAGAGCTACGTCGACAAGCTGGAGGCGGACTGCGACCGCTTCCTGGAGGAGCTGGAGAAGCTCCGCTCCTTCATCCTGCCCGGCGGCACGCCCGGTGCGGCACTGCTGCACCAGGCGTGCACGGTGGTCCGGCGGGCCGAGCGGTCGACCTGGGCGGCCCTGGAGGTCCACGGCGAGACGATGAACCCGCTCACCGCCACCTACCTCAACCGCCTGTCGGACCTCCTCTTCATCCTCGCCCGGACGGCGAACAAGGCGGTCGGGGACGTGCTGTGGGTCCCGGGCGGGGACCGCTAGAGCCTGTTGTCGCGGGCCGGGCCGGGTGCGTGACGGCCGGCCCTGGCCCTAGTGGCGCCCGCCGCCGGGGGTCCTGAGGTCGTCCGCGGCGGAGGCGGCGTCCTCGCCCGGACGGCGGACGAGGCCGTCGGGGTCGTGCTCCGGGGCCCGGGCGGGGGCCGCCGAGGAGTCGTCGGACGCCTTCTCGGGGCCCTTGCTGGGGAAGAGCGCGTAGCTGAGGGCGATCAGGCCGTGGATGCCGACGGCCTTCCAGACACCGTTGATCCAGCCCCTGAGCATCGAGGTGTCGCCGGAGTCCCCGACATACCAGATGGCGGCGAGGAGCAGGACGGAGGCGACCGCGCCCGCGACCACGGAGCCGAGCCAGACCGCCCCCTCGTGCAGGGCGCGGCCCTTGCCGTGGCGGGGCGGCTTCACGGGCGGCGGGGCGCCGCCGTAGCGGTGGGCGGCGTGGCCGTCGAGCCACCTCACGGTCCGGTGGCCGTGGCCGACGGTGTAGCCGATGTACACGGCGGCGAGGCCGTGCCGCCAGCTGGGTTCCGCGCCGTTCTTGAGGTCCATCGCGGTGACGACCAGGAGCAGGACCTCCAGGAGCGGCTCGCACAGCAGCAGTCCCAGGCCCAGCTTGGGCATCCGCAACAGGTAGCGGGCGGCGAGTCCGGCGGCCAGCAGGACCCAGAACCCCACCTCGCAGACGACGATCAGCGTGACGATCACGGCGCTTCCCCTTTCCTTCCCCCTTCGGGTACTCCCAGCCTCGCGTGCCGACGGGCCGGAATCGTCGTCGCCGGTGACGAATCGGGACTACATCCTTCGACGGAGGCACGGACCGGCGCGGATCGGCCCAGGCGTAGAGGACCCGGGGCCGCCGGACGTGTTGGATGGGGTCGTGACCCTCCCCCGCCCGCACCGCGTCGATCTGCTCATCGCCCTCGCCGGGCTGGCCACCGGAGTGCTCCTGTGGTCGTTCGGGCTCTACACCACGGGCGGGCGGCTCTTCGACGAGCGCTGGGCGGCTCTCGTCCCGCTGGCCGTGATGGCCGGGGCGGAGGCGCTGCGCCGGGTGGCGCCGCAGACCGCGCTGGCCGTCGGGACGCTGGCGATCGTGGCCGACCAGTTCACCAACGGGAACCTGGCCACCGTGCTGATGTTCACCGACATCGTCTACGCGGCGGTCGTCTACGGGACCCCGGGCCAGGCCCGCCGGATCCCGTACACGACCGCGCTGGTCACCGTCGGTACCACGGTCGCCTTCCTGGTCTGGTGGCAGAACGCGTTCGCGCTTCTCGTCGGCGTGATCACCGGCATCGTCTCGTTCCTGCCCGCCGTCACCGGCTCGATCGTGCGCAACCATCGCGAGGCCGCCGAGTCCGCCCGGCTGCGCGCCGAACAGACCGCGCTGCTCGCCGAGATCGACCGGGCGCAGGCGGTGGTGGCGGAGCGGGCGCGGATGGCGCGGGAGCTGCACGACATGGTGGCCAACCACCTCTCCGCCATCGCGATCCACTCGACGGCGGCGCTCTCCCTCGACGATCCCGGCACCACCCGGCAGGCGCTCACCGTGATCCGCGAGAACAGCGTGGCCGGCCTGGCGGAGATGCGGCGGCTGATCGGGCTGCTGCGGGAGAGCGGCGCGGAGACCGAGCCGGCCGCGACGG
This sequence comes from Streptomyces sp. NPDC004435, assembly GCF_042873895.1. Classification (NCBI taxonomy): domain Bacteria; kingdom Bacillati; phylum Actinomycetota; class Actinomycetes; order Kitasatosporales; family Streptomycetaceae; genus Streptomyces; species Streptomyces sp. NPDC004435. The sequence goes on from NZ_JBIAMB010000007.1 coordinate 356,214, forward strand.
CGTCGCTCGCCGGTCTGGACGCCCTGGTGGAGCAGGCGCGGACGAACGGCTCGGCGAGCGGGCTGCGCTTCACGCTGGACGACGCCCGCCGGGAAGGTCCGGGCCTGCCGGCGCCGGTGGAGCTGGCCGCGTACCGGATCGTCCAGGAGTCGCTCACGAACGCGCTCAAGCACGCGGCGCCCGGTGAGGTGCGGGTGGCGCTGGCGCACGAGGAGGGGGCGCTGCGGGTGACGGTGACGAGCCCGTACGGGCAGCGGCCCGGGCCGCGCGCTCCGGGTTCCGGCGCGGGTCTGGTGGGCATGCGCGAGCGGGTGGCGCTGCTGGAAGGCTCTCTGGACGCCGGCCTTGAGGCCGGGGACGGGGACGGGGACGCGAAGGTGTGGCGGGTGCGGGCGGTTCTGCCCGTCGGAGCGAGCGAGGAGGAGGAGCGGGCATGACCGTGCGGGTGGTGGTGGCCGAGGACCAGGGCGCGGTGCGGGCCGGGCTGGTGCTGATCCTGGGCAGTGCGCCGGACATCGAGGTGGTCGGGGAGGCCGAGGACGGGGAGCGGGCGGTGGAGCTGGCCCGTGAACTGCGCCCGGACCTGGTGCTGATGGACGTGCAGATGCCCCGGATGGACGGGGTGACGGCGACCCGTCTGGTGGTGGCGGAGGGGCTCGCGGACGTACTGGTGCTGACCACCTTCGATCTGGACGAGTACGTCTTCGGGGCGCTGCGCGCGGGGGCGTCGGGCTTCCTGCTGAAGAACGCGGACGCGCGGGAGCTGATCGAGGCGGTGCGGACGGTGGCGCGGGGCGAGGGGCTGATCGCGCCGGCGGTGACCCGGCGGCTGATCGCGGAGTTCGCGACGGCGGGCGCCGCCCCTCCCCGGCCGGCCCCGGGGCGGGACGCGTCCTGCCTGGAGGCGCTGACGCCGAGGGAGCGGGAGGTGCTGGCGGCGCTGGGGGCGGGTCTGTCGAACGCGGAGGTCGCGGTGCGGCTGGACATGGCGGAGACCACGGTGAAGACGCACGTCAGCAAGGTGCTGGGGAAGCTCGGGCTGCGCAGCAGAGTCCAAGCGGCCGTGCTGGCACAGGAGTTGGGGCTCCGATAGAAGCTACCGACGTTGGTCTGGACCTCTTGACGGTTGGTCCAGACCTTTCTACGCTCGCGGGGCGCGCGCAACTCTCTCGGACCACCCCCACCCAGAACGTCCGCAACTTGAGGAGCACCGTTGAGCACTCAAGCACCGACGCGCCGAAGAGGTTTCAGGGCACGGGCCGCAGCCGCCCTGACCGCCCTGACCCTCCCGCTCGCCGCCATGGTCGGCCTCGCCACCCCCGCGGAGGCGGCCACCTCCGCCACGGCGACCTACACCAAGACCCAGGACTGGGGCAGCGGGTTCGGCGCCAACTGGACCATCAAGAACACCGGCACCACCACGATCAGTTCGTGGAACCTGGAGTGGGACTACCCCTCCGGCACCCGGGTCACCTCCGCGTGGGACGCCACCGTCACCAACAGCGGCGACCACTGGACCGCCAAGAACGTCGGCTGGAACGGCACCCTCGCCCCCGGCGCCTCCGTCTCCTTCGGCTACAACGGCGCCGGACCCGGCGCCCCCACCGGCTGTAAGATCAACGGCGCCTCCTGCGACGGCTCCACTCCCCCGGGCGACAACCCGCCCTCCGCACCCGGCACCCCGGTCGCCTCGGACATCACCAACACCTCGGTGAAGCTCAGCTGGGGCGCGGCCACCGACGACAAGGGCGTCAAGAACTACGACGTCCTGCGCGACGGCACGAAGGTCACCACCACCACCGCCCTGAACTGGACCGACCAGGGCCTCACCGCCGGCACCGACTACACCTACTCGGTCGTCGCCCGCGACACCATCGACCAGACCGGTCCCGCCGCCGGCCCGACCCCGGTGCGCACCACGGGCGGCGACACCCCGCCGCCGCCGAAGGCCGTCAAGCTGGGCTACTTCACCAACTGGGGCGTCTACGGGCGCAATTACCACGTGAAGAACATCGTGACCTCGGGCTCCGCGTCCAAGATCACCCACATCAACTACGCCTTCGGCAACGTCCAGGGCGGCAAGTGCACCATCGGTGACGCCTACGCCGACTACGACAAGGCCTACACCGCCGACCAGTCCGTCGACGGCGTCGCCGACACGTGGGACCAGCCGCTGCGCGGCAACTTCAACCAGCTGCGCAAGCTGAAGAAGGCGTACCCGAACATCAAGATCCTCTGGTCCTTCGGCGGCTGGACCTGGTCCGGCGGCTTCGGCCAGGCCGTGCAGAACCCCGCCGCCTTCGCCCAGTCCTGCTACGACCTGGTCGAGGACCCGCGCTGGGCCGACGTCTTCGACGGCATCGACCTGGACTGGGAGTACCCGAACGCCTGCGGTCTCACCTGTGACACCAGCGGCCCCGCGTCCTTCAAGAACATGATGCAGGCCATGCGCGCCAAGTTCGGCGCCAACAACCTGGTCACCGCGGCCGTCACGGCCGACGCCTCCGCCGGCGGCAAGATCGACGCCGCCGACTACGCGGGCGCCGCGCCGTACTACGACTGGCTGAACGTGATGACGTACGACTTCTTCGGCGCCTGGGCGGCGAAGGGTCCGACGGCCCCGCACTCCCCGCTGACCGCGTACCCCGGCATCCCGCAGGCGGGCTTCAACTCCGCCGAGGCGATCGCCAAGTTCAAGGCCAAGGGCGTCCCGGCCAACAAGCTGCTCCTCGGCATCGGCTTCTACGGCCGCGGCTGGACCGGCGTCACCCAGTCCGCCCCTGGCGGCACGGCGACCGGACCGGCCACCGGCACCTACGAGCAGGGCATCGAGGACTACAAGGTCCTCAAGAACTCCTGCCCGGCCAACGGCACCGTCGCCGGCACCGCCTACGCCCACTGCGGCACCAACTGGTGGAGCTACGACACCCCCGCCACCGTCAACTCCAAGATGAGCTGGGCCAAGAACCAGGGCCTCGGCGGAGCCTTCTTCTGGGAGTTCAGCGGTGACACCACGAACGGCGAGCTCGTGAACGCCATCAACGGCGGCCTGAGCTAACACCCCGGGAACGACGAGGCGGGGGACGGTGCAGCACACCGTCCCCCGCCTTCGTACACGTATACGTACGCCTAGGCGACGTTCACCCTCTGCCCGGGCGGCGCCGCCTCCAGCCAGGCCATGAAACCGGTCCGGGCGTCCTCGCTCATCGCGAGCTCCAGCCGGACGCCGTTGTACATGCAGGGCTGGATCACCGAGTCGGAGAGGAGCGCCAGCTCCTCCTCGCCCTCCGGCATCCGGCGCTCCAGGGCCACGATCGCCGAGCGCTCCAGGAAACGGCGCGGCCGGGGCGCGTACGAGAAGACCCGGAACCAGGCGATCTCGTCACCGCTGTACCGGGCCACGCCGTACACCCAGCCCTTGCCGGACAGGTCCGGCTCCTCCGGGACGTCCCAGCGCAGCGAACAGTCGAAGGTGCCGCCGGCCCGCTGGATCAGCCTGCGGCGCAAGCCGAAGACGAAGAGCCCGATCACCACCAGTGCGACGACCAGGCCGCACACGAGCAGAGCGAGGAACATCTTCACCGACCTCCTCGCTGCGTCCCGTGACCGGCGCCGCCGGCCGAACCGAATACAACCTGCATATGCATCGCCTCAGCCGCGGCACGGTCTGGAACATTCCAGCCGTGCCGCGGCTGAGGGCACTACTCTTCGGTCGCGGGTCCGCTAGCGGACCGCTACCGCGCGCAGCCGGACCTCGGCGCGCCGCTCGGCGGCGGCGTCCTCGTCCGACTTGGCACGCTCCAGCGCGCGCTCGGCGCGCTGGGCGTCGATCTCGTCCGCCAGCTCGGCGATCTCCGCGAGGAGCGACAGCTTGTCGTCCGCGAAGGAGATGAAACCGCCGTGGACGGCGGCCACGACGGTGGCGCCCTCGCTCGTACGGATGGTCACCGGGCCCGACTCCAGCACACCGAGCAGCGGCTGGTGACCGGGCATGACGCCGATGTCGCCGGAGGTGGTACGCGCGATGACCAGGGTGGCCTCGCCGGACCAGACACTCCGGTCCGCGGCGACCAGCTCGACGTGCAGCTCAGCAGCCAAGGGTGGCTCCTCGGGTCACCACCCGGCGGTGCTGCCGGGTGTTGGGATCAATTCTAGGGGGCGTGGTGGAGGGGGCGGGAACGGCTCCCGCCCCCTCCGGGCGAGCACGGGGCTCAGGAGACGCCGAGCTCCTTGGCGTTGTTCTTGAGGTCCTCAAGACCACCGCACATGAAGAACGCCTGCTCCGGGAAGTGGTCGAACTCGCCGTCGCAGATCGCGTTGAACGCGGCGATCGACTCGTCCAGCGGAACGTCCGAACCGTCCACGCCGGTGAACTGCTTGGCGGCGTGGGTGTTCTGCGACAGGAAGCGCTCGACACGACGCGCACGGTGCACGACGAGCTTGTCCTCCTCGCTGAGCTCGTCGATACCGAGGATCGCGATGATGTCCTGGAGGTCCTTGTACTTCTGCAGGATGCCCTTGACGCGCATGGCGGCGTCGTAGTGGTCCTGCGCGATGTAGCGCGGGTCCAGGATCCGGGACGTGGAGTCCAGCGGGTCCACGGCCGGGTAGATGCCCTTCTCGGAGATCGGACGGGAGAGAACCGTCGTCGCGTCGAGGTGGGCGAAGGTGGTCGCCGGCGCCGGGTCGGTGAGGTCGTCGGCGGGGACGTAGATCGCCTGCATCGAGGTGATCGAGTGACCACGGGTCGAGGTGATGCGCTCCTGGAGGAGACCCATCTCGTCGGCCAGGTTCGGCTGGTAACCCACCGCGGAGGGCATACGGCCGAGCAGGGTCGACACCTCGGAACCGGCCTGGGTGAAGCGGAAGATGTTGTCGATGAAGAACAGCACGTCCTGCTTCTGCACATCGCGGAAGTACTCCGCCATGGTCAGACCGGCGAGGGCCACACGGAGACGGGTGCCCGGGGGCTCGTCCATCTGGCCGAAGACCAGGGCGGTCTTGTCCAGAACGCCGGACTCTTCCATCTCCGCGATGAGGTCGTTGCCCTCACGGGTGCGCTCGCCGACGCCGGCGAAGACGGAAACGCCCTCGTGCAGCTTGGCCACACGCATGATCATTTCCTGGATCAGAACGGTCTTGCCGACACCGGCACCACCGAACAGACCGATCTTTCCACCCTTGACGTACGGGGTGAGAAGGTCGACGACCTTGAGGCCGGTCTCGAACATCTCGGTCTTCGACTCGAGGTCCGCGAACGCCGGGGCCTTGCGGTGGATGGACCAGCGCTCGCCGACCTCCGACTCCGCCTCGGGCTCGTTCAGGATCTGGCCCAGCGTGTTGAACACGCGGCCCTTGGTGACGTCGCCGACGGGCACCGTGATGCCGTCGCCGGTGTCGACCACGGGGGCCTGGCGGACCAGACCGTCGGTGGGCTGCATCGAGATGGTGCGGACGACGCCGTCACCCAGGTGCTGCGCGACCTCGAGGGTCAGCGTCTTGAGCGCGCCCTCCTCGGCCGGGTCGGCGACCTGGACGTGCAGGGCGTTGTAGATCTCCGGCATCGCGTCGACGGGGAACTCCACGTCGACGACCGGGCCGATGACCCGGGCGACGCGGCCCGTGGCGGCGGCCGTCTCAACAGTGGTCGTCATTACTTGTCACTCCCCGCGGTCGCGTCGGCCAGGGCTGCGGTGCCACCGACGATCTCGCTGATTTCCTGGGTGATTTCGGCCTGGCGGGCCGCGTTGGCAAGTCGGGAGAGGTTGTTGATCAAGTCTCCCGCGTTGTCGGTCGCCGACTTCATCGCACGCCGCGTCGCGGCGTGCTTCGACGCCGACGACTGGAGCAGCGCGTTGTAGATGCGGCTCTCGACGTAGCGCGGCAGAAGGGCGTCCAGGACGTCCTCCGCCGACGGCTCGAAGTCGTACAGCGGACGGAGCGTGTCCGACTCGCCGGCCTCCTTCGCGACCTCGTCGAGGCTGAGGGGCAGCAGCCGGGCCTCGACCGCCGTCTGCGTCATCATCGAGACGAACTCGGTGTAGACGATGTGGAGCTCGTCCACACCACCCTCCGCCGTGGCCTTCTCGATCGCCTCGATCAGCGGCGCGCCGATCTTCTTGGCGTCCGCGTACGACGGCTCGTCCGTGAAGCCGGCCCACGTGTCGGCCAGCTTGCGCTCACGGAAGTTGAAGTGCGCGATGCCGCGGCGGCCGACGACGTAGACGTCGACCTCGCGACCCGCACCCTCCAGCCGCTTGATGAGCTGCTCCGCCGCCTTGATGGCGTTGGAGTTGAAGGCGCCGGCCAGACCGCGGTCGCTCGACAGGAGCAGAACCGCGGCACGGGTCGGGTTCTCGGCCTCGGTGGTCAGCGCGTGCTTGTCGTTGGCACCCGTGGCCACCGCGGTCACCGCGCGGGTGAGCTCGGTGGCGTACGGGGTCGACGCCTGCACCTTGCGCTGAGCCTTGACCACGCGCGAGGCGGCGATCATCTCCATCGCCTTGGTGATCTTCTTCGTCGCGGTGACGGATTTGATGCGACGCTTGTAGACCCGGAGCTGCGCTCCCATGAGTCAGGTCCCTTCCGTCGTCACTTCGAGACGTTGACGGCGGCAGGGGCGTCCTCGCCGAGCAGCTTGCCGTCAGAGGTCTCGAACTGCTTCTTGAACTCCGCGATGGCGTCGGCGACGGCCGTCAGGGTGTCGTCCGACATCTTCTTGCCCTCGCGGATGGAGGTCATGAGACCGGAGTGGTTCTGGCGGAGGTACGCCAGGAGCTCGGCCTCGAAGCGACGGATGTCGGCGACCGGGACGTCGTCCATCTTGCCCGTGGTGCCGGCCCAGACGGAGACGACCTGGTTCTCGGTCGGCATCGGCTGGTACTGAGCCTGCTTGAGCAGCTCGACCATCCGCTGACCGCGCTCCAGCTGCGCCTTCGAGGCCGCGTCCAGGTCGGAACCGAAGGCGGCGAACGCCTCCAGCTCACGGAACTGGGCGAGGTCCACGCGGAGGCGACCGGCGATCTGCTTCATGGCCGGGTGCTGGGCGGAGCCACCGACACGGGAGACCGAGATACCGACGTTCAGGGCCGGGCGCTGGCCGGCGTTGAACAGGTCGGACTCCAGGAAGCACTGGCCGTCGGTGATGGAGATGACGTTGGTCGGGATGAACGCCGAGACGTCGTTGGCCTTGGTCTCGACGATCGGCAGACCGGTCATCGAGCCGGCACCCAGGTCGTCCGAGAGCTTGGCACAGCGCTCGAGCAGACGGGAGTGCAGGTAGAAGACGTCACCCGGGTAGGCCTCACGGCCCGGCGGGCGGCGCAGCAGCAGCGACACGGCGCGGTAGGCGTCGGCCTGCTTCGACAGGTCGTCGAAGATGATCAGGACGTGCTTGCCGTCGTACATCCAGTGCTGGCCGATGGCCGAGCCGGTGTACGGGGCGAGGTACTTGAAGCCGGCCGGGTCGGACGCCGGGGCCGCGACGATCGTCGTGTACTCGAGCGCACCGGCCTCCTCCAGGGCGCCGCGCACGGACGCGATGGTGGAGCCCTTCTGGCCGACGGCGACGTAGATGCAGCGGACCTGCTTGTTCACGTCGCCCGAGCGCCAGTTGTCGCGCTGGTTGATGATCGTGTCGACGGCCAGGGCGGTCTTGCCCGTCTGGCGGTCGCCGATGATCAGCTGACGCTGACCGCGGCCGACCGGGGTCATGGCGTCGACGGCCTTGTAGCCGGTCTCCATGGGCTCGTGGACCGACTTACGGGCCATGACGCCCGGGGCCTGCAGCTCGAGGGCGCGGCGGCCCTCGTGCGCGATCTCGCCGAGACCGTCGATCGGGTTGCCGAGCGGGTCGACGACGCGACCCAGGTATCCCTCACCGACGCCGACGGAGAGGACCTCGCCGGTGCGCTGCACCGACTGCCCCTCCTCGATGCCGCTGAACTCACCGAGAACGATCGCACCGATCTCGCGCTCTTCGAGGTTCAGCGCGAGGCCGAGGGTGCCGTCCTCGAACTTCAGCAGCTCGTTCGCCATGGCCGAGGGAAGACCCTCGACCTTCGCGATGCCGTCACCGGCCAGGCTGACCGTGCCGACCTCCTCGCGCGAGGCCGCGTCCGGCTGGTACGACTGGACGAAGGTCTCCAGCGCGTCCCGGATCTCCTCCGGCCGGATCGTGAGCTCCGCCATCTGGGTTCCCTGCTCTCCTTGTTGGGCCCGAAGTTTCTTAAGGGGTCTGGGGGCCGACCCCCAGGAATCTTCTGCAATCTCTGCACGGCCCAACCGGGCCGCTGTGATGCGTGTTGTGTTGCCGGCGGCGGGTGCCGTCAGCCGGCCAGTCGCCGCTTCGCCTCGCCGAGGCGCTCGGAGACCGTGCCGTCGATGACCTCGTCACCGACCCGCACCGAGATCCCGCCGAGGACCGCGGGGTCCACGTCCAGGTTCAGGTGCATCTCGCGGCCGTACAGCTTCGCGAGGACGCCGCCGAGGCGCTGCTTCTGCTGGTCGGACAGCGGCACCGCCGAGGTGACGACGGCGACCATCCGGTTCCGGCGCGCCGCGGCGAGCTTGGACAGGGACTCGAGTCCCGCTTCCAGGCTACGTCCCCGGGGCTGGGTCACCAGACGGACGACCAGGCGCTCGGTGGTGGCGTGGGCCTTGCCGCCGAGCAGGCTGCGGAGCAGCTCGCCCTTCGCGGTGGCCGTGGCGGTCTTGTCCGTCAGCGCCGAGCGGAGCTCGGTGCTGGAGGACACGATCCGGCCGAAGCGGAACAGCTCGTCCTCGACGTCGTCGAGGGCGCCCGCCTTCTGGGCCGCGGTGAGGTCGGCGGTGTTCGCCAGCTCCTCGGCCGAGTCGACCAGGTCACGCGAGCGCGACCAGCGGGACCGAACCATCCCGGAGACCAGATCCGCGGTCTCCCCGCCCACCTGACCGTTCAGGAGTCGCTGCGCGAGCTCGGCCTTGGCCTCACCCGCCTGCGCGGGGTCGGTCAGGACCCGGCGCAGCGACACCTCGCGGTCGAGCAGGGCGGTTACTGCGGCCAGCTCGTCCGCCAGCTTCGCCGCGTCGACCGAGGTGTTGTCGGTCAGCGCGTCGAGGGACTCGCGGGCGGCGGCCAGTGCCTCACGGCTCGCTCCGTTCATCGGACGGCCTCCGCCTTCTCCTCGAGCTCGTCGAGGAAGCGGTCGATCGTGCGGCTCTGGCGGGCGGTGTCCTCGAGGGACTCGCCGACCAGCTTGCCGGCCAGGTCGGTCGCGAGCTTGCCGACGTCCTGACGCAGCGAGGCGGTCGCGGACTTGCGGTCGGCCTCGATCTGCGAGTGACCGGCGGCGATGATCTCCTCGCGCTGGCGCTGGCCCTCCGCCTTCATCTCCTGGATGATCGCGGTGCCCTGCTCCGTCGCCTCCTGGCGGAGACGCGCGGCCTCGTGGCGGGCCTCGGCAAGCTGTGCCTTGTACTGCTCCAGCACACTCTGAGCCTCGATCTGGGCCGACTCGGCCTTCTCGATGCCACCCTCGATGGCCTCGCGGCGCTCGACCAGAACCTTGTTGATGTTCGGGAGGAGCTTCTTGGCGAGGAAGCCGAAGACGATGACGAAGGCGATCAGGCCGATGACGAGCTCGTCAAGATGCGGGAGGAGGGGGGGCTGGGGCTCCCCCTCGGCCGCAAGAAGCAGAGCGTTCACATCAGTGCCTTCCGTGAAAATGTGGCTGTCGTCGAGAAAGCAGGCTTAGTAGACGAAGCCCATGACGATGCCGATGAGGGCGAGCGCCTCACAGAAGGCGAAACCCATGATCTGGTTGGTACGGATCAGGCCGGCCGCCTCGGGCTGGCGGGCGAGGGCCTGGGTGCCGTTACCGAAGATGATGCCGACGCCGACGCCGGGGCCGATCGCGGCGAGGCCGTAACCGATGGCGGCGACGTTGCCTTCGACAGCAGCAAGGGTCTGGAGAGCGGACATGCCGGTTCTTCCTTCTCTTTCAAGGACCCGGTGGGGGTTGGCCACCGGAGACTGCGGGATGGGTGGTGGAGCTGGTCCGTGGCAGGGGGCTCAGTGGTGCTCGGAGAGCGCGCCCTGGATGTAGCTGCAGGCCAGGAGGACGAAGACGTACGCCTGGACGGCCTGGATGAAGAGCTCGAAGGCGGTCATCACGAGGACCATCACGAAGGACGTGCCGGCGTACACGATCCCGATGCCGTTGAGCAGGTACCAGGAAGCCAGCGAGAACATCACGATCAGCAGGTGACCGGCGAACATGTTCGCGAACAGTCGGACCGCGTGCGTGAAGGGCCGGATGATCAGGTTCGAGAAGAACTCGAGGACGACGACCAGCGGGAGGATCGGGCCGAGGGACTTGTCCCAGCCGACGATGTTCTTCCAGCCGCCGACGAAGCCGTGCTTCTTGAAGGTCAGCGAGACCCAGAGCACGTAGACGATCAGCGCGAGGGCCGCCGGGAAGGCGATCAGCGAGGTGACCGGGAACTGGGCGAGCGGGATGATCGACCAGAGGTTCATCATCCAGACGAGGAAGAACATCGACACCATGAAGGGGACGTACTTCTCGCCGTCCTTCTTGCCGATGATCTCGTAGACGATGCCGCGGCGCACGAAGTCGTAACCGGCCTCGCCGATCATCTGCATCTTGCCGGGGACCAGCTTCGGCTTGCGGAAGGCCGCCCAGAAGAAACCGACCACCACGACGGAGCTGAGCACGGCGAGCAGCATGGGCTTGGTCAGCTCGAAGCTGCCCCACGTCGCGACCGGCTCGTAGATGAACGTGTGCAGGCCCGGCGCCGGGAAGCCGCATCCGGTGAAGATGTGGCAATCCGGGTCGAAGGCAAGCGTCTGGTCAGCACTCACCGCGGGCTCCTTCAGCGTGGCGCATAGGTACGGCAACCTCGTTGTGTCGGCGCGGCGCGCAGCCGCGGGTCGGCACTGGACTGGTCTTACGGATAAGGGGGCGGCGGGTCGGCATCGAGCCTCGCGCTGGGACAGGCGCCGCTTCGGATGCCCGCGCCCGCAGTGCCGCAGTTGGCACCGGACGATAGCAGGAAGCCGAACGCGTCTTTATCCCGGCCCTACCCTTCACGACTTCGGACCCGTTTTCTCGGGCTCGACGTACGCGATCTTGGCCTTCATGTAGGCACGGGCCTGAGCCGCGACCCACACCACGGTCGCCGCGAGCAGCGTGAAGGCGAAGGCCTTGAAGTCGAACACCGTGGTGCTCTTCAGCAAGGCCAGGAAGACGAAGAGAACCAGCAGCTGGGTCGTGTAGAGCAAGAGCCCCATGGCCTGGAACAGCTGCGGAAGCTTCTTGGCCGTCCGCTGCAGCACCAACATCCCGATGCCCATGAAGAGGAGCACGACCAGAGTGCCGAGGACGGCGCCGATAGCGCCCTTCCCGCCGGCGACGATTCCACTGATCACCGTGGCGATGGCGCCGACGACGGCAGTGGGTACGACGGCCGAGAGAAGGAGGCGTGCGTCGCTGGAAGGCATGGCGGTGTCTCCGCTGTGATGGAGGGGGCGATGGTGTCGTCAGGGACGAGCGTAAGCCCGGTCCGAGGTGGGTCTCGGGGCCAACAGACCGTCGCACTACGGTCTTTCGGCACTGTCGCCGGGTCTCGTGAACGGTATCACAAACTATTTGAGTAGTTCTTTACACATGGGGTGTGCCAACTGTCACACATGAGGGTTACAACGCGCGGTTGTGCGCGACAGCGAGGCGTCTTGTCTGGTATTGGCCCCTGCTGAGGCATTCGGTGGTCGACGACGGAGGACCGTCAACCGCGCGTTCCGGCCTTCCTCCGGTCGGAGAAGCGCGAGCGGTGACCGATGGCCGTCGAGCCGTGCAGCCCGGCCGGCACCGGAACCCGCTCTTCCTCCTCCTCGACCGCGGCGTGCTCGGGCTCGGGCTCCGGGAGCGGCTTGCGGCGCCGGTACCGCGGCGGGACGACGGCCTCCGCCCAGCGGGGCGCCCGCGGCGAGAAGCGCGGCAGCAGGAGCAGCACCAGACCGATGGCGCTCAGCACCGTGATCACCAGCACGATCCACATCGACGTCGAGTGGACCGAGTACGCGAGCGCGCCGAAGGCGATCAGCGCCGACCAGAAGTACATGATCAGCACGGCCCGGCTGTGCGAGTGGCCGATCTCCAGGAGCCGGTGGTGCAGGTGGCCGCGGTCGGCGGCGAAGGGCGACTGGCCCTTCCAGGTGCGCCGCACGATCGCCAGGATCAGGTCCGTCATCGGGATCGCGATGATGGTCAGCGGCAGGATCAGCGGGATGAAGACCGGGATGGCCGCGTGGGTCGCCTCACGGGTCGAACCCTCGAAGATCTTCAGGGTGTCGGGGTCCACCTGGCCGGTGATGGAGATGGCGGAGGCGGCCAGGATCAGGCCGATCAGCATCGAGCCGGAGTCGCCCATGAAGATCCGCGCCGGGTGCATGTTGTGCGGCAGGAAGCCCAGGCACATGCCCATCAGGATCGCGGCGAAGAGGGTCGCGGGGGCGGCGGCCTCGATCGTGTAGCCGTACCAGAGCCGGTAGGCGTACAGGAAGAAGGCTCCGGTGGCGATGCAGACCATGCCGGCGGCGAGACCGTCGAGGCCGTCGACGAAGTTCACCGCGTTGATGGTGATGACGACCAGGGCCACGGTCAGCAGCGTGCCCTGCCACTGGGTCAGCGCGACCGTCCCGACGCCGGGGATCGGCAGCCACAGGATCGTCAGACCCTGCGCCACCATCACGCCGGCCGAGATCATCTGCGCGCCCAGCTTGATCAGCGCGTCCAGCTCGAACTTGTCGTCCAGGACGCCGATCAGCCAGATCAGCGCGGCGCCGGAGAGCAGCGCGCGCGGCTCGTTCGACTGCTCGAAGACGCTGTTGAGGTTCTGGAGGTGGTCGGCGACCAGCAGCCCCGCGCACAGCCCGAAGAACATGGCGATGCCACCGAGCCGCGGAGTCGGTTCTCGGTGTACGTCACGCGCGCGGATCTCCGGCATCGCGCCGGTCGCGATGGCGAACTTCCGCACCGGACCGGTCAGCAGATAGGTCACCGCGGCCGTGACACAGAGCGTCAGCAGGTAATCACGCACGGGCTGTCCCCACAGGAATCGCTGGCCATCTCAGCCCCACACCCTAGCCGTGCCGTCCATGTGGTTGGAGACACCAGGGGTGCCCGAACGGTTGCGGCCACCCTCCGGACGTCTCGCACTCACCGTCCATACGGGGGAAAACTCCTGGTCAGCTCCCGTACCTCGGCCCTTGCCCGAGCCGTCTCCTCCGGTTCGTCGCGGAGTGCCACGGTGAACAGGGCGGCGATCCGCGCCATCTCCGGGGCGCCCATCCCCTGGGTGGTGACCGCGGCGGTGCCGAGCCGGATGCCGCGCCCGTCCCCGTACGGCAGGGCGCAGGTGTCGAGGACCATGCCGGCCGCGGAGAGCCGGGACCGCGCGGTGCGGCCGTCGACGCCGAGCGGTGCGGGGTCGGCGGTGATGAGGTGGGTGTCGGTGCCGCCGGTGGTCAGCGCGAAGCCCTCGGCGGAGAGCGCGGCCGCCAGCACGCGCGCGTGCTCGACCACCCGATGGGCGTACCCGGTGAACGCCGGAGTGGACGCCTCCCCCAGGGCCACCGCCTTCGCCGCGATGGTGTGCATCTGGGCACCGCCCTGGGTGAACGGGAAGACCGCCCGGTCCACCCGCTCGGCCAGCTCCGCCGTGCACAGCACCATCCCGCCGCGCGGCCCGCGCAGCACCTTGTGAGTGGTGGCGCAGACGACGTCGGCGTACGGGACCGGGTTGGGCGCCGCTCCCCCGGCGACGAGTCCGATGGGGTGGGCGGCGTCGGCGATCAGATAGGCGCCGACCTCGTCGGCGACGGCCCGGAAGAGCGCGTAGTCGGGGTGGCGGGGGTAGGAGATCGAGCCGCAGACGATCGCCTTGGGCCGGTGGTGGCGGGCGAGCGCCGCGAGCTGCTCGTAGTCGATGAGACCGGTCTCGGCGTCGACGCCGTACGGGACGAAGTCGAACCAGCGGCCGGAGAAGTTCGCGGGCGAACCGTGGGTGAGGTGCCCTCCGTGGTCCAGACCCATGGCGAGGACCGTGTCACCGGGCCTGAGAAGGGCCGCGTACGCCGCCAGGACGGCCGAGGAGCCCGAGTGCGGCTGCAGGTTCGCGTGATCGGCTCCGAAGAGCGCGGTGGCCCGCTGCACGGCGATCCGCTCGGCCGCGTCGGCGTACTCGCAGCCGCCGTGGTGCCGGGCGCCCGGATACCCCTCGGCGTACTTGTTGGCCAGCTGTGAGCCGAGCGTGGCGAGCACCGCGGGCGAGGTGAAGTTCTCCGCCGCGATCAGCTGGAGCGTCTCGGCCTGCCGCCGGGCCTCCCCGAGCAGCACGTCGGCGATCTCGGGGTCCTGCCGCCGCAGGACGTCGAGGACCTCTTCTGGGGGCGCGCTGACCGACATGGCTGACTCCGTGCCTGGAGGGACGTAGCCCCAATGTAGGCCCGGCCACCCCAGGGCGCCCCCGGGACGCCTCAGCGCCGTGCGGGCACGTCCCCGGACGCCTCAGCGCCGCGTCGGGACGCCCGTCAGGGCGGTCACCACCGGGTCCAGGGCCTCCTGGATCTCGTCGCCGATGGAGCGGAAGACGGTGATGGGGGCGCCGTAGGGGTCGTTGACCTCGTCGGCCTCGGCGGAGGGGGCCAGGAGCCACCCGCGTAGAGCGGCGGCGGCGCGGACCAGGGAGCGCGCGCGCTCGACCACGCCGTCGCGGGGGTCCGGGAGGGTGGCGGGGTCGATGGCGCGGACCAGCCGGGTGAACTCCTTCAGGGTGAAGGTGCGCAGGCCGGCCGAGTGGCCCATCGAGATGACCTGCGCGCGGTGGTCGCGGGTCGCGGTGAGGACGAGGTCGGCGCGGATGACGTGCTCGTCGAGGAGCTCGCGCCCGACGAAGCCGCTGTGGTCGGCGCCGAAGTCGGCGAGGACCAGCTCCGCGTTGGTCTCCATGGGGGCGCCCTCGTGGCCCCAGGTGCCGGCGCTCTCCACGATGAGGCCCCGGCCGAGTCCGTCGCCGAGCCGCTCGCCCAGGGCGTGGCGGGTCAGCCGCTCGGTGATGGGCGAGCGGCAGACGTTGCCGGTGCTGACGTGGAGGATGCGGAAGGTGCCGACGGGCTCGTACCCCGCTATGCCACGCCCCTCAGGGGCGGTCAACTGGCCACCTCGAGGTCGGGTACGACCTTGCGGAGCTCCTCCGGTGACAGCGCGCCCTCGCGCAGCAGCACCGGGACCTTGCCCGTGACGTCGACGATGGAGGAGGGGACGATGCCGGGCGTCGGGCCGCCGTCGAGGTAGACGGAGACGGAGTCGCCGAGCATCTGCTGGGCGGCGTCGCAGTCCTCCGGCGCGGGGTGCCCGGTGGTGTTGGCCGAGGTGACGGCCATGGGGCCGACCTCGGTGAGCAGCTCGATGGCGACCGGGTGCAGCGGCATGCGGATGGCGACGGTGCCGCGGGTGTCGCCGAGGTTCCACATGAGGGACGGCTGGTGGCGGGCGACGAGGGTGAGCGGGCCGGGCCAGAAGGCGTCGACGAGCTCCCACGCGTGCTCGGAGAAGTCGGTGACGAGGCCGTGGAGGGTGTTCGGGGAGCCGATGAGGACGGGCGTGGGCATGGTGCGGCCCCGGCCCTTGGCGGCGAGCAGGTCCGCGACGGCCTCGCCGGAGAAGGCGTCCGCGCCGAGCCCGTACACGGTGTCGGTGGGGAGCACGACGAGCTCGCCGCGGCGGACGGCCGACGCGGCTTCGCGCAGGCCGGTCGCACGGTCGGTCGACTCGTTGCAGTCGTAGCGGCGTGCCATCAGTCGCGCTCCTCCTCGGTGGTGGTGCGGTGCCGGCTCATGGCATCGCCTTGCGGGCGGTCGCGAAGCGCGGCCGGTTGTTGAGGTCGGGGTGGTCGGCGGCGTCCGACCAGCCGGCCTCCTCGTTGAAGATCCACGGCACCTGGCCGCCCTGGGTGTCGGCGTGCTCGATGACGACGAGGCCGCCGGGGCGCAGCAGGCGGTGAGCGGTGCGCTCGATGCCGCGGATGGTGTCGAGGCCGTCCTCGCCGGAGAAGAGCGCCATCTGGGGGTCGTGGTCGCGGGCCTCGGGTGCGACGTACTCCCACTCGGTGAGGGGGATGTACGGCGGGTTGGAGATGACCAGGTCGACCTGGCCGTTCAGCTCCGGGAGCGCGGTGAGCGCGTCGCCCTGGTGGACGGTGACGCGGGAGCCCTCGGCGTTCCTGCGGGTCCAGACGAGCGCGTCGTCGGAGAGCTCGACGGCGTGGACGCGCGAGCGGGGCACCTCCTGGGCCATCGCGAGGGCGATGGCCCCGGAGCCGGTGCAGAGGTCGACGATGAGCGGCTCGACGACGTCCATGGCGCGGACGGCGTCTATGGCCCAGCCGACCACGGACTCGGTCTCCGGGCGGGGCACGAAGACACCCGGGCCGACCTGGAGCTCCAGATAGCGGAAGAACGCCCGCCCGGTGATGTGCTGGAGCGGTTCGCGCGCCTCGCGGCGGGCGATGGCCTCCCAGTAGCGGGCGTCGAAGTCGGCGTCCTTGACGTTGTGCAGCTCCCCCCGCTTGACGCCGTGCACGAACGCGGCGAGCTCCTCGGCGTCGAAACGCGGTGAGGGAACGCCGGCGTCGGCCAGCCGCTGGGTGGCCTGGGCCACCTCGGCAAGCAGCAGGTTCACGCTGGTCCTCCGTGGTGCGGGGTGGGGCTGGAGAGGGTGCCGGAGCGCGGACGCGCCTCAGGTCGCGGCGAGCTTGGCCGCCGAGTCGGCGTCGACGCAGGCCTGGATGACGGCGTCGAGCTCCCCGTCGAGGACCTGGTCGAGGTTGTACGCCTTGAAGCCGACGCGGTGGTCGGAGAGGCGGTTCTCGGGGAAGTTGTACGTGCGGATCTTCTCGGAGCGGTCGACCGTGCGGACCTGGCTGCGGCGGGCGTCGGCCGCCTCGGCCTCGGCCTTCTCCTGGGCGGCGGCGAGGAGCCGGGAGCGCAGGATGCGCATGGCCTGCTCCTTGTTCTGGAGCTGGCTCTTCTCGTTCTGGCAGGAGGCGACGATGCCGGTCGGCAGGTGGGTGATGCGGACCGCGGAGTCGGTGGTGTTGACCGACTGGCCGCCGGGCCCGGAGGAGCGGTAGACGTCGATGCGCAGGTCGTTGGCGTGGATCTCGACGTCGACCTCCTCGGCCTCCGGGGTGACGAGCACGCCGGCGGCGGAGGTGTGGATGCGGCCCTGCGACTCGGTGGCGGGCACGCGCTGCACGCGGTGGACGCCGCCCTCGTACTTCAGGCGGGCCCAGACGCCCTGGCCGGGCTCGGTGGCGCCCTGGCCGCCCTTGGTCTTCACGGCGACCTGGACGTCCTTGTAGCCGCCGAGCTCGGACTCGGTGGCGTCGATGATCTCGGTCTTCCAGCCGACGCGCTCGGCGTAGCGGAGGTACATGCGGAGCAGGTCCCCGGCGAAGAGGGCGGACTCGTCGCCGCCGGCGCCGGCCTTGACCTCCAGGATGACGTCCTTGTCGTCGCTGGGGTCGCGCGGGATCAGCAGGAGGCGGAGCTTCTCGGTGAGCTCCTCGCGCTGCTTCTCCAGCTCCTTGACCTCGGCGGCGAAATCGGGGTCGTCGTGCGCGAACTCGCGCGCGGTCTCGATGTCGTCCCCGGTCTGCTTCCAGGAGCGGTACGTGCCGACGATCGGGGTCAGCTCGGCGTAGCGCTTGTTCAGCTTGCGCGCGTTGGCCTGGTCGGCGTGGACCGACGGGTCTGCGAGCTTCTTCTCGAGGTCGGCGTGCTCGCCGACCAGTTCCTCGACCGCCTCGAACATCTTCGGGCTCCTGGTTTCGTCAGTTGCTACGGGGACGCCAAAGCGCCGGTCCCGGCCGCCCGCGCAGGGGCGACCGGCGACCGGCGCGGGGGCTCGCTACTTCTTGGAGCCGGCGGCCTTGCCGAAGCGGGCCTCGAAGCGGGCGACGCGGCCACCCGTGTCGAGGATCTTCTGCTTGCCCGTGTAGAACGGGTGGCACTCGGAGCAGACCTCGGCACGGATGGTGCCCTCGGTGAGGGTGCTACGGGTGGTGAACGACGCGCCACAGGTGCAGCTGACCTGGGTCTCGACGTACTCGGGGTGGATCTCGCGCTTCAAGGGTGTCTCCTAGTTCCGGGAGGGCGCCGGGTCGTCGCCGCGGGTTGCGGCGGACGTGAACCGGGGCCGACGTACCAGTCTGCCAGGACCGGCCGCATCTCCCCAAACCAGGGTGGGGCCGCCGGTATTCCCCGGGGGTGTCCGGGGCCCGGACGGGGCCCGGACGGGCTCTAGCGGACGACGCCCTCGGCCTTGCCGGTGGCGGTGTCCTCGGTGGCCGCGGCGGGGATCGGCCGGTCGCCCTCCAGGGCCTTCCAGACCAGCTCGGCCTTCTCCTCGACGGGGACGACCCGGTAGGGGTCCCGGGGGTCGTACCGGACGGGGAGGGTCACCATGTGGACCTGGTCGGCGGAGATGCCGGTCAGGCCCTGAGCGAAGCCCATGAGCTCCTGGACGGAGTCGAGCTCGGAGTCCGGGGTGATGGCCTTGGTGGCTGCGTCGGCGAGGTCGAGGAGCTTCTTGGGGCTGGTCCCGACGCCCAGGTCCTTGATCTGCTCGATGAACGCCTTCATGAAGGCCTGCTGGAGCTGGATGCGGCCGAGGTCGCTGCCGTCGCCGACGCTCTTGCGGGTGCGGACGAGGCCGAGGGACTGCTCGCCGTCGAGAGTGTGGGTGCCGGGCTCCAGGTCGAGGTGGCTCTTGGAGTCCTTGATGGCCTGGGTGGTGGTGATCTCCACGCCGCCGAGGGTGTCGATGAGCTTCTTGAAGCCGGTGAAGTCGACCTCGATGTAGTGGTCCATGCGGATGCCGGACATGGCCTCGACGGTCTTGACGGCGCAGCCGGGGCCGCCGACCTCGTACGCGGTGTTGAACATGGCGCGGCTCTCGCCGGCGACCTTGTTGCCCTGCCCGTCGGTGCAGGCGGGGCGGTCGACGAGGGTGTCGCGCGGGATGGAGACGACACTCGCCTTCTTGTGGCCCTCGTAGACGTGCAGGACCATCGCGGTGTCGGAGCGGGCGCCGCCCTCGTCCTTGCCGTAGGCGCCGTTGTCGCCGGAGCGGGAGTCGGAGCCGAGGAGCAGGATGTCCATGGATCCGTTGTCGACGTTCTTGGGGCGGTCGGTGCCCAGCTGGGCGTTGATGTCGACGCTCTGGATGTTGCCGTCGAGCTTGAGGTACACGTAGCCGAGTCCGGCGCCGGCCAGGACGAGCACGGCGGTGGCGCCGGACACGGCTATGCCGATCCGGCGGCGTCGTTTGGCCGGCGGTTTGCGGCGGCGTCCGGTGGCGCCTCCGCGTGCGCGCCCGCTCTGGTTCTGCTCGGTCATCGTCTTCCCTCGGGCCTATGGTTCACCTGATGTGACGGCGAAGCACCCGAAAGGGTTGCATACGGACCTGTGAGGTTTCGGTGCGCGAGCTGTCGGCAACGCACCGTGCCCACCGCTCGGGGAGCGGTGGGCACGGTGTTTGAGCAGGTCACGAACAGGTTACGACTCCGAGGTCGGCGCTCGTGATGTGACGCGAGTCTCCTCGACGACGTCAGTCGTTGTTGCCGCCCGGCGTCGTCTTCTGGATCTGCAGCAGGAACTCGCCGTTCGACTTCGTCTGCTTGAGCTTGTCCAGGAGCAGCTCGATGGCCTGCTGCTGGTCGAGCGCGTGCAGCACGCGACGGAGCTTCCAGGTGATGGCGAGCTCGTCGCTGCCGAGGAGGATCTCCTCCTTGCGGGTGCCCGAGGCGTCGACGTCGACGGCCGGGAAGATCCGCTTGTCGGCGAGCTTCCGGTCGAGCTTGAGCTCCATGTTGCCGGTGCCCTTGAACTCCTCGAAGATCACCTCGTCCATCCGCGAGCCGGTGTCGACCAGCGCGGTGGCCAGGATGGTCAGCGAGCCGCCGTCCTCGATGTTGCGCGCGGCACCGAAGAAGCGCTTCGGCGGGTAGAGCGCGGTCGAGTCGACACCACCGGAGAGGATGCGGCCGGAGGCGGGCGCCGCGAGGTTGTACGCGCGGCCCAGACGGGTGATGGAGTCCAGCAGGACGACCACGTCGTGACCCAGCTCGACGAGACGCTTGGCGCGCTCGATGGCCAGCTCGGCGACGGTGGTGTGGTCCTCGGCCGGGCGGTCGAAGGTCGAGGAGATGACCTCGCCCTTCACCGACCGCTGCATGTCGGTGACCTCTTCCGGACGCTCGTCGACCAGGACGACCATCAGGTGGCACTCGGGGTTGTTGTGGGTGATCGCGTTGGCGATCGCCTGCATGATCATGGTCTTGCCGGTCTTCGGCGGGGCCACGATCAGACCGCGCTGGCCCTTGCCGATCGGCGACACGAGGTCGATGATCCGCGTGGTCAGCACGCCCGGGTCGGACTCCAGGCGGAGCCGGTCCTGCGGGTAGAGCGGCGTCAGCTTGTTGAACTCGGGGCGGCCGCGGCCGGAGTCCGGCGCCATGCCGTTGGTCGAGTCGAGGCGGACCAGCGCGTTGAACTTCTCGCGGCGCTCGCCCTCCTTCGGCTGGCGGACCGCGCCGGTGAGGTGGTCGCCCTTGCGCAGGCCGCTCTTGCGGACCTGGGCGAGGGAGACGTACACGTCGTTCGGACCGGGCAGGTAGCCGGAGGTCCGGATGAACGCGTAGTTGTCGAGGATGTCGAGGATGCCCGCGACGGGGATCAGGACGTCGTCGTCGGAGACCTGCGGCTCGCCGGCGGCGAACTCGTCGCGCCCGCGACGGCCCCGGCGGTCGCGGTAGCGCCCGCGACGGCCGCGGCGGCCGCCGTCGAAGTCGTCGTCGTCGTCCTGCGGGAGGCCGCCGCCCTGCGGACGCTGGCTCTGGCCCTGCTGCTGGCCCTGGCTCTGGCCGCCCTGGCGCTGCTGGTCCTTGCGCTGGCCGCCGCCCTGCTGCTGGTCGTCGCCCTTGCCGCGCTCGCGCTGGCGGTCGCGGCGGTCGCGGCGGTCCCGGCGGGTGCGGCCCTCGGCGGTGTCCGCGGCGGCCTCGGCCTTGTCGCCCTGCGGCTCGCCCTTGACCTCGGTACGGGCCTCGGTCTTGACGGCCTGTGGGGCCTCGGCACCGTCCGGCGAACCGGCGGGGGCCGTGGCGCGGCGGCGGCGGCGCTCGCCGGCCGGCTGCTCCTCGGCCTGCTCGGCGGCGGGCGACTTCGACGGCTGGCCCGGGATGTCGATCTGCTGCTGGGCGGGGGCCTGCTCGGCCTTCTCCGCCTTCGGCTCGGCGGCCTCGGCGGTCTCGCCCGTACGGGCCTTGGAGGTGGCGCGGCGCTTCGGCTTGGCCTCGGCGGGGGCCTCGGCCTTGGCGGGCGCGGCGGCACCGCCGCCGGCCTGCGCCTCCTTGATGACCTCGATCAGCTGGCTCTTGCGCATCCGCGCGGTGCCCCTGATGCCGAGGCCGGACGCGACCTGCTGCAGCTCGGCCAGGACCATGCCCTCGAGGCCGGTGCCGGAGCGGCGGCGCCGTGCGGTGCCGCCACTGGCAGCACCTGCGGCGGGCGCGGTGGCGTCGACGGATTCGTCGGCAGTCACGCCCATCAGATCGGTGGTGTCGCTCACGAAGGGTCCTTCCCTGGAGCGGACGTCGGCCCTGTGGCTCGGCGACCGGTTGTGCTGTCCGGCAGCGGTCCTGGTTGGCGGACCGTGTCCGGGGCGGTGGTCCCGCCGGGATGCGGCGAGAGGAGAAAACGTGCTGTGGGTCCGGCCCGAGCGCCCCCTGCTCGGCCCTCGCACGGAAAGAGCGAGGGGTGTCGTGCCGGTTCCGGAGCGTGCTCGAAACTGCTCAGGCAGGCTGCTCAGGCAGTTGGGGAGGCTCCCGGAAGAATGGGTGGTCCCTGAGGGGACACTCCGCACCGCTCCACAAAGAGGTCGGGTGCAGACTTGAGGTTAACACTACCGGCTCCAACAAACATTCCCCCTCTCACTCACCGGCAATCGCGTGTTCAGGACGCTGCCCGGCGTCCCGTACGGCGTCCGCCGCCGCGCCGTCAGGGCGCCAGCGGCAGCACGCTCGCTCCGGACGCGTCGAGGTCGAGCCGGTTGGCGGCCCACCCCTCGCCCGCGAGCAGGGCGACCTTGTCGGCCGTCCCGTTGTCGGCCAGCGCGAGGACCGTCGGGCCCGCGCCGGAGATGACCGCGGGCACGCCGTCCGCCCGCAGCCGGTTCACGAGGGCGATGCTCTCCGGCATCGCGGGGGCCCGGTACTCCTGGTGCAGCCGGTCCTCGGTGGCCGCGAGCAGCAGCTCGGGACGGCGGGTCAGGGCCTCGACGAGGAGGGCGGCGCGACCGGCGTTGGCGGCGGCGTCCACGTGCGGGACGGTGCGCGGCAGCAGGCCCCGGGCGGTCTCCGTCAGCACCGGCTTCCCGGGCACGAAAACCACCGGAACGATGGAATCCGAGGGATCCATCCTGATCGCCCGCGCGGCACCGGCCTCGGTCCACGCGAGGGTGAAACCGCCGAGCAGACAGGCGGCGACGTTGTCGGGGTGACCCTCGATCTCGGTGGCCAGCTCCAGCAGGGCGGCCTCGTCGAGCTTGGCGTCCCCGCCTATGGTCACGGCGCGGGCGGCGACGATGCCGGCGCAGATGGCGGCGGAGGAGGAGCCTAGGCCGCGGCCGTGCGGGATGCGGTTGGCGCACACGACCTCCAGGCCGCGCGGCTGCCCGCCGAGCAGGTCGAAGGCGGTGCGCAGGGAACGTACGAGCAGGTGGCTCTCGTCGCGCGGGAGCGTCTCGGCGCCCTCTCCGGCGATGTCGACGTGCAGCCCGGAGTCGGCGACCCGGACGACGACGTCGTCGTAGAGCCCCAGCGACAGGCCGAAGGCGTCGAAGCCCGGGCCGAGGTTGGCGCTGGTGGCGGGGACGCGCACCCGTACGGCGGCGGCTCGGAACGCGGGACCGGCCATCGCTCGATGACTCTCCTTGACTGCGGCAACGGGGTGTTCAAGAGAAGTGCTGGGAACCCGGGGGGCCGTTTCGGCCGTTCGGCCGCGAAGGGGCGACAACGGCAACGACACCGCGCATATGCGCCGGGGCGGGTTCGGTACAGCCTATCGAAGGAAGGTTCTGTGGCGACATAGGGCGCACGGGAGGCGCACGATGCGTGTCGCGCGCCAACCTGTGCGCCTATGTACGTTCCTGATCGGGTTTCGACCAGGGCCCTCACCCCGTCGGGGGAGTTTCCGCTCGTTCCCGAGCATCCGCTCCCCCGTACGGGGCATCGGGATCAGGCCAGTCCGAGCCGCTCCGCGGCGGCCGCGGCGTCCACCGGGACGGTGACGGGCTGCGGGGCGCCGGCGACGGCCCAGTCGGGGTCCTTCAGACCGTTGCCGGTCACCGTGCAGACGATCCGCTGGCCCGGGTCGACCTTGCCCTGCTCGGCGGCCTTCAGCAGACCGGCGACGGACGCGGCCGAGGCGGGCTCCACGAAGACGCCCTCCTGCGCGGCCAACAGGCGGTAGGCGCGCAGGATCTCACGGTCCGTCACCTCGTCGATGAAGCCGCCCGACTCGTCGCGCGCGGCGATCGCGTACTGCCAGGAGGCCGGGTTGCCGATGCGGATCGCGGTGGCGATGGTCGACGGGTCCTTGACGACCTCGCCGCGCACCAGCGGGGCCGAACCGGACGCCTGGAAGCCCCACATGCGCGGCCGGCGGGTCGCCAGACCGTCGGCGGCGTACTCGGTGTAGCCCTTCCAGTAGGCCGTGATGTTGCCGGCGTTGCCGACGGGCAGCACGTGGATGTCGGGCGCGTCGCCGAGCATGTCCACGATCTCGAACGCGGCGGTCTTCTGGCCCTCGATACGAACCGGGTTGACCGAATTGACCAGCGCCACCGGGTAGTTCTCGGAGAGCGAGCGGGCCAGCGTCAGGCAGTCGTCGAAGTTGCCGTCCACCTGGAGGATCTTCGCGCCGTGCACGAGGGCCTGGCCCATCTTGCCCAGCGCGATCTTGCCCTGGGGCACCAGCACCGCGGAGACCATCCCGGCCCGCACCGCGTACGCGGCGGCGGAGGCGGAGGTGTTGCCGGTGGAGGCGCAGATGACCGCCTTGGCGCCCTCCTCCTTCGCCCGGGTGATGGCCATGGTCATGCCCCGGTCCTTGAAGGAGCCGGTGGGGTTGGCGCCCTCGACCTTGAGGTGCACCTCGCAGCCCGTGCGCTCGGACAGGACCTGAGCGGGGACGAGCGGCGTACCACCCTCACGGAGCGTGACGACCGGCGTCGTGTCCGTGACCGGAAGGCGGTCCCGGTACTCCTCGATGATGCCGCGCCACTGGTGGGTGCCCTTGTTGGTCATGGGTCCTTACTCCCCTTCAACACGCATGATGCTGGCGACACCGCGCACGGTGTCGAGCTTGCGCAGCGCTTCGACGGTCCCGGAGAGGGCTGCGTCGGCCGCGCGGTGGGTGACGACGACGAGGGATGCCTCGCCGTCCTTGCCCTGCTGGCGCACCGTGTCGATCGATACGCCGTGCTCGGCGAAGACCGTCGCGACCTGGGCGAGGACGCCCGGCTTGTCGGCCACGTCGAGACTGATGTGGTACCGCGTCACCACGTCACCCATGGGGCTCACGGGCAGCTGGGTGTACGCGGACTCGCCGGGGCCCGTCGCCTCGTTGAGACGGTTGCGGCAGACGGCGACGACGTCGCCGAGAACGGCCGAGGCGGTCGGCGAGCCGCCGGCGCCCGGGCCGTAGAACATGAGCCGCCCGGCGGCCTCCGCCTCGACGAAGACCGCGTTGTACGCCTCGCGGACCGAGGCCAGCGGGTGGCTCAGCGGGATCATCGCC
Source organism: Streptomyces sp. NPDC004435 (assembly GCF_042873895.1). Taxonomy (NCBI): domain Bacteria; kingdom Bacillati; phylum Actinomycetota; class Actinomycetes; order Kitasatosporales; family Streptomycetaceae; genus Streptomyces; species Streptomyces sp. NPDC004435. The sequence goes on from NZ_JBIAMB010000007.1 coordinate 381,133, forward strand.
GGGTGCACGCGCGCGGTGACGGACTCGCCGTCGGCGGCGCGCTCGCAGATGGCGAGCAGCTTGATGGTGCAGCCCATCTGGCGGGCGGAGGCGAAGTCGGCGGCGGTGACCTCGGTCATGCCCTCGCGGTAGACGTCGTCGAGACGCACGCGCGTGTGGAAGGCGATCCCCGCGAGGATGGCGGCCTTGGCGGCGGCGTCGAAGCCCTCCACGTCGGCGGTCGGGTCGGCCTCGGCGTACCCGAGCGCGGTGGCCTCGTCCAGGGCCTCCTGGTAGCCGGCGCCGGTCGAGTCCATCTTGTCGAGGATGAAGTTCGTGGTGCCGTTGACGATGCCCATCACGCGGTTGATCTTGTCGCCGGCGAGGGACTCGCGGAGCGGGCGGATCAGCGGGATGGCGCCGGCGACGGCGGCCTCGAAGTAGAGGTCGCGTCCGTACCGCTCGGCGGCGGCGTAGAGGGTCGCGCCGTCCTGGGCGAGCAGCGCCTTGTTGGCGGAGACCACGGAGGCGCCGTGCTCGAAGGCGGTGGTGATGAGGGCGCGGGCCGGCTCGATCCCGCCGATGACCTCGACGACGACGTCGATGTCCCCGCGTTTGACCAGGGCGGTCGCGTCGGTGGTGATCAGCGCGGGGTCGATGCCGCCGCGGACCTTGTCGGGCCGGCGGACGGCCACGCCGGCGAGCTCGATCGGCGCGCCGATGCGCGCGGCGAGGTCGTCGGCGTGCGTCGTCATGATGCGCGCCACCTCGGAGCCGACAACTCCACAGCCCAGCAGCGCCACCTTCAGCGGACGCGTACGCATCATCCGACCCTCGTTTCTCGTACTTCTGGTTCGTATCTCTACGGTTCTGGCGGGGATGGGGACAAGTCTCACTCACCGGACGGCGGATTCAGCCCTCCGTCCGGATCCTGAGACATCGATTCCACCACCCGACTATTTCATCAGCCGACGTCGAGGCGCAGGAGATCTTCCTCCGTCTCGCGCCGGACGATGACCCTTGCTTCGCCGTCCCGGACCGCCACCACGGGCGGCCGGAGGGCGTGGTTGTAGTTGCTCGCCATGGAGCGGCAGTAGGCGCCGGTGGCGGGCACGGCGAGCAGGTCGCCGGGCGCCAGGTCGGCGGGGAGGAAGGCGTCGCGCACGACGATGTCGCCGCTCTCGCAGTGCTTGCCGACGACCCGGGTGAGCATCGGTTCGGCGTCGCTGACGCGGGAGACGAGGCTGACGCTGTACTCGGCGTCGTACAGGGCGGTGCGGATGTTGTCGGACATGCCGCCGTCCACGCTGACGTACGTGCGCAGCCCGTCGAGCGGCTTGATCGTGCCCACCCGGTAGAGCGTGAAGGCGGTCGGGCCGACGATGGCGCGGCCCGGCTCGACGGAGATGCGGGGGGTGCGCAGCCCGGCGGCCTCGCACTCCCGGCTGACGATCTCGCCGAGCGCCTTGGCGATCTCGTGCGGCTCGCGCGGGTCGTCCGCGGAGGTGTAGGCGATGCCGAGGCCGCCGCCGAGGTCGATCTCCGGGAGTTCCACGCCGTGCTCGTCGCGGACCTCGGCGAGGAGCTGGACGACGCGGCGGGCGGAGACCTCGAAGCCGGCCATGTCGAAGATCTGCGAGCCGATGTGCGAGTGGATGCCGACGAGCTCCAGGCCGTCGAGCTTCAGCGCCCGGCGCACGGCCTCGGCGGCGTGGCCGCCGGCGAGCGCGATGCCGAACTTCTGGTCCTCGTGGGCGGTGGCGATGAACTCGTGGGTGTGCGCCTCGACGCCGACGGTGACGCGGATCTGGACGCGCTGTCGCTTGCCGAGGGAGTGGGCGATGTGGGCGACCCGGACGATCTCCTGGAAGGAGTCGAGGACGATCCGCCCGACGCCGGCCTCGACGGCCCGGAGGATCTCCTCCTCGCTCTTGTTGTTGCCGTGGAAGGCGATCCGCTCGGCGGGCATGCCGGCGGAGAGGGCGGTGGCGAGCTCGCCGCCGGAGCAGACGTCGAGGTTGAGCCCCTCCTCGTGCAGCCAGCGGACGACGGCGCGGGAGAGGAACGCCTTGCCGGCGTAGAAGACGTCGGCGTCCGGACCGAAGGCTTCGGCCCAGGCGCGGCAGCGGGTCCGGAAGTCGGTCTCGTCGAGGAAGTAGGCGGGGGTGCCGAACTCCTCGGCGAGGTCGGTGACGCGCAGTCCGCCGACCGTCGCGACGCCCTGTCCGTCCCGGGCCACGGTCCGCGCCCACACCTTGGGGTCGAGGAGGTTCAGGTCGGCGGGCGGCGCGGTGTAGTGCCCCTCGGGGAGGACGTCGGCGTGGCGGGGGCCGGCGGGGTGGGCGGAACGGCTCATGTCTGGTCTGCTCTTTCAGATCCGGTCGGGTGCGCTGATGCCGAGCACGGAGAGGCCGCCGGCGAGCACCTTCCCGGCGGCTTCGGCGAGCGCGAGCCGGGAACGGTGGGCGACCGAGGGTTTCTCGTCGCCGAGCGGCAGAACGGTGTGCTGGAAGCCGAGCAGCGCGTCGGCGACGGCTTCGAGGTGCCGCGCGACCCGGTCGGGGGCGCGGTGGCGGGCGGCGGCGAGGAGGACGTCGGGGTGGTCGCGGAGCAGCGCGGCGAGCGGGTCCTCGACGTCGGTGTCGTACGCGGGGAGGACGCCGAGCTGTGCTCCGTTGACGAGGAGCCGGCGGGCGCGGGAGTGGGCGTACTGGACGCGGAAGAGCGCGTTGCGTTCGTGGCGCGCGAGGAGCGGGGGGCCGTCGAGCGGCCGGTCGTGCGGCGCGGCCCGCAGCAGCCGCCAGCGGGCGGCGTCGGTCCCGAGCCGCGCGGTCTCGTCGGCGCCGGGGTGGACGTGCGGCCGCTCGCCGCCGGCCGCGGTGTCCGCGTCGGCGCCCTGTCCGCGCAGCAGTCCGACCAGGCACGCGACGACGACGGAGGCGCGGGCCTCGGCGGGCGGCTCGAACCGCACGGTCTGTCCGGCGAGCGCGTCGCCCCGCCCGTACGAGAGCCCGGCGGCGCGGACGGCCCGGACGAGTGCGGCGCCGCTCTCGCGCCGCAGGGTGAAGTTCAGGAAGCCGGGGCCGGTGATGTCGACGGCGAGGATCCCGGCGGCGCCGTCGAGGCGGGTCTTCAGCTCGGTGGCGACGTCGAGCGCGGGCCGCCCGGCGGGCCGGGCGAGCGAGAGGGCGATGCTGCTGGCGTACTCCCCCACCCCGCCGGGCCTGGCCTTCTCGACCTTGACGCGCGGCGGGACGTCGACCCGGAGCGCACCGTCGTCGACCGCACGGCGCACGGCGTGCTGCACGGTGAGGGAGAGGTCCGCGGGGGTCACGGTCCCAGCCTAGGGGAGGAGGGGGGTCGGAACGCGAACCGGTTTCGCCATCCGGGCACCCACCCGGGTGCCCGGGGAGAACCCCGAGGCCGGCGGGGGTCGCCGCCCCGCGCGAACCCCGACGTCGACAGGGGTCGCCGCCCTACGCGAACCTTGGCGTCGGCAGGGGCACCGCCCCGCCCGCTCACCGCCCGGGGCGCAGGCTCCCGGCGGCCGGTCTGTCCGTGGTCCCGTCCCCTGCGGACGGCTCCTCTCCCGCGTCGGGCGTCCCGGCCTGGCGCCGCTGCCGGGGCTCCCGGTGCAGCAACTGCCGGACGACCCGTACGAGCTCGGCCGGCTCGAAGGGCTTGGCGAGGAAGGCGTCCGCCGACGGGGCGGCCTCGCCCTCCCCGCAGGCGCTGATGATGGCCACGGGCAGGTGGCGGGTCCGCGGGTCCTCCCGCAGCCGCTGGGCGGTCTGGATGCCGTCGAGCCTCGGCATGACGACGTCGAGGGTGACGACGTCGGGCCGGACGCGGTGGACCACGTCCAGACACTCGGCACCGTCGGCCGCGGTCACGACCTCGAACCCCTCTAGTTCGAGATTGACCCTGATCAACTGCCGGATGACCTTGTTGTCGTCGACAACGAGCACCCGCCCGGACACGCCTGACACGTGAACGAGAGTAGGACGCGCCGAGGGGCTGCGTCCGGGTTTTGCCCACTTCCGACCCGCGCGAGCGAACACCCCCTGGTGACGCCCCGGAAATACCTGTTCACAGGCACCCCGAGAGAGCTGGTAGGGTTCTACCCGTCGCCACAGAGCGCGACGAAGCCCCCGTAGCTCAGGGGATAGAGCAACGGCCTCCGGAGCCGTGTGCGCAGGTTCGAATCCTGCCGGGGGCACCGCAGTTCAGGTGCCTAGAAGGCCCTCTGACCAGGCAGCTAGCCAGGTCGGAGGGCCTGCTGTTTTGCGCAGCCGTATGCCACCTCACGCACCTCTAGGAAACCCTCTGTGGGACATGCGTGGGATCGGACATCAGGTGCCATGTCAGACAAACCAAGACATACCAAACGCCCCGAGGGTGAACCCTCGGGGCGTTTGATGTGATGATCGTCACACGTATTCGGCGTAGAAGCTCTCGACCTTCTGGTTGGCAATCGCGGCTCGGCCATGTATGCACTTCGCGTACCGGGCCAGAAGCACCTCCACGGAGTTGCCAGCCCTCCGGGCGGCCTCCGTGGGATCCATGCCCGCATTGAGCCAAGCCGAGAGGGCGGCGTGACGTAGGTCATACGGGATGCCTGCCAGCGGGCTCGCGACCAACTCCGGTGGAAGACCAAACTCGCGCGCCTCGGACCAGACACGTCCATATGTGGACGACCCGACTACCCCTCCGCGCTCGTTGAAGAACAGCCGCCCGTCGTCGGCGACCCCGAAGGTCTCAATCCCATCCAGAAGCATCCAGACCAGCACCGGAGGTAGGGGCACCACTCGGACGTCCTCCGGTGCCCGGTTCTTCAGCCCCCGATCATCATGAACCTCGCCAGTTTTCGTCCACTTCTTCCCGACTGTGGGCCGCGTCCGGTGGAGAGTGGCCGAACCCCACCCCTCCTTGGGGAGGTAGCAATCCGGGAGCGCGAGGCCCACAGCCTCGGCCGGCCGGATGCCCGCGTAGTACATCGCCCCGAACATACCGACCAACCGACGACCGCGAGCCCGCCCGAAAGACCCTACGTAGGAGGTCGCATCAATAAGGTTCGCGGCCTGTCGAGGATTCGCGACAACGCGCGGATCAACTTCTACGACTTTCTTGCTGACCGTCTCCTTCACCTGGCCGACCGGATTTTCTGCGAACTCGCCGATCTCCGTCGCATAGTTGAGCGCCGCCACGAATCCCTTGCGCTTTCGCTTCGCGAATTCCGTGGACGCCTGGGTGCCGTCGAGCTTGAGCTTCAGGGCGTCGAGGACGGTATGCACGAGCTTCCTGTCGTCCAGGGCGCTCAGGGGCGGAGAGTTCTCCGCAACCCAGTTGAGGACCGCCCGGGAGTCCGCTGGAATCTCGCGATCATTCGGCCCCGGGAGAACGAAGGCCCAGTCACGCAGGGCGCGCTGTAGCGCCATGTCAGCGGGCCGGCCAGAGGTTTTGGGGAGGATCGCCTTGGTGACCGCCGTCAACGACTCGTTGATTTCGTCGCGGTAGTTCGGTGAGGCCATCGGCCACCGTCGCCCCATGTAGCTCAGAGCGAACTCGTACCAGGTCGGCCCCTGCGGCTGCTCCTCCATGGAGCCAGGCAGGCCGCTCTCCGTGTCGAACTGCTCGCCGGCTTCCTGAGCCATGAGCAACCGGGCACGCAGCTTGTCAGCCAGTCCCTGGGTAGCCCGTGACCTCGAGAAGGGACGGCCGGCCACGCCCCACCGCACCTCGAAGGTGTCCTTGCCCTGACGCCGCTTCGTCCTGACCTTCCATATTCGGACGTCAGTCGTTTTCAAGCTGCCAAATCCTCTCTTTCCTGTAGCCATTCGAGAAAGTCGCTCCGCCATAGCCGTAGCTCACCATTAGGCAGTTTGAAGGACGCTGGCGCGACACCCAACTCCCTCCATCGGTAAAAAGTTCTACGCGATACGCCGCCGAGCTCTGATAGCGCCTCGGGAACCGTCATGAGCACATCGCCCGCTCGCGACTTATTGCTCTGCCGCCTCCTCACGAAACCACCTGCCCGAAGCAGGGGTAAGCCGCTGCCAGGGGAGAGCAGCCTCCGCAAGTCTGTGCCAGGACAACGAGCACCGCAGATTTACGCGAGGACGGATTTTCTTCGAGCCAGAGCACGTCGCAGTTCCTAAGGGTTCAACCGAGCGAACCGGGGGGCAGGGGTTCCCTTGACTTCACATCCGTAGTCGGCCCTCGGTGGCCGACGGGAACAGGCGTTGCGATCTGGTCCACCGCCAAGCAGCCAGAGCACGTCCCCGATGATCCGGACGATCCCCGGTTTCGGAAACCGGGGATCGTCCGCTACATTGCGCCCTGCACTCAACGCCCCATCAGGCCGGAAGGCTGTACCGGCGAACACCCCCATGGAGTTCACGGCGGGACAAGAAGCCTTCTTTTGTCAGCCGATCAAGGCCGACCTGGGCTGTCGGCGTTGAGCGGCCAACAGCCCTCGCCACCTGCCCAGCCGTCGCTTCCGGGTGATTCGCCACCCATGCAAGGATCTTCTGGCCGAGCTGAAGAGCCTGCTGCTTCTGGGCGTTAACGAAAAGCCCAGCGGCACAGAGGCATAGGCATAGGGCAGTCGAGACGCTGACAAGATCATCCTGCAGCGACGCCGTAACGGCGTTCATTGCCCCCACGGCAAAGAGGACTGGGCAGACGTATCGAAGCGATCCGAGTGGTGACAGGGAGGTCTCCTAAAATAACCAGGCAGCCTGTTGACGGCGGATAAATCGGCGGGTGTGTAGGTTGACATGCCGCCACACTTTGTTCCAGTCCTGCCCTCAGGATTCCTGTCTGCCATGAGCGAATGGCCAACCAGATTGAATCGGATTGCCGCAAGACGACCTCGGCCTACATGACCCCACCCGGGCGCCTCTAAGCCGACAGGCAACGGCGCCTCGCTGCGCACATGTGTCCGATTTCAGCTCTACTGCCGCCTGCTGGACCCCGGTTAACTCAGACCTTCGCCCGGAGCCGGGCGGGAGCGACTGAGGGGAGAGTGCAGATGAGCAGCGGAGCATCTACTCCGGCAGCGGGGACCAGTCCCGCGCTTCTGATCGCCGTGGAGGAACTGGCTGTGGCGCACGAGCGCAGTGAGTCCGAGCGGTCTGACGTCACCAGCTCGCAGAACAGCGCGGGCGATGACGGCGAGAACCGCGACCTGAACCTCCCGAAGGCGTAGGGAGGAGCCCGTGGAGCACCGGCTCGTCACCCATATCGAGAAGGCTCTCGGCTGGGACGGGCCGGGCGCCGTGGGGGCCGCGTTCGCGCGCGGCCGGCTCACGGACCCGGACCTGCCCGCCCGGCTGCTGACTCCGCACCGGCTGTTGGACCTGATCAAGCGCCGACACCTGGCCAACCCGCAGCTGCGCTGCTATGCCGAGGGCGAGGAGGTCCACCCGTCCAACTATCTGGCCATGAACGTCAACCGGCGGCGGCAGTCCGTGAGCCAGGCCGACATGGCAGCCCTCGGGCGCATCCTCAGCAGTGGCGGCACGGTGGTCTTGGACCACGTGGACTTCTTCGATCCGACGTTGGAAGTCGCCTGCCGCGCCCTGGGGTGGTGGTCGGGCGAGCTGACCTCGGCCAACGCCTATCTGGCGGTTGGGGACACCGACGGGTTCCACCTTCACTGGGATGACCATGAGGTGATCGCCGTGCAGCTGTCCGGCGAGAAGTCCTGGGAGGTCCGCGGACCGTCCCGGCCGGCGCCGATGTACCGAGACGCCGAGCGCAACCGCACCCCTTCCGAGGAGGTGCTGTGGAAGGGCACCATGCGAGCCGGGGACATCATGCACATCCCCCGCGGTTTCTGGCACACCGCCACCCGTCTCGGCTCCGGCAGCGGTGGCCACTCGCTGCACGTCACCTTCGGGTTCACCAAGCGCACCGGAGTCACCTGGGTCAACTACCTCTCCGACAGGGCCCGCTCCGACGAGGAGTTCCGCCGCGATCTGGAAGGCACCGGGGACAGCGGGCCTCAGGAGCTGGCGGACAGGCTCAGCGCCCTGGCCGCTGCCCACAGCCCCGAGAAGTACCTGGACGAGCTGCGCGCCAGCACCCCGCCCGCCCGCCACATGCCCCACGTGGCCGCGTTCGGCCGGCCAGACGGCGTCGCCGCGGTCACCGAGTTCGCCCCTTCGATCGTGCGCTCCGGCGGCGTGGTCCAGGTCGTCGGCGGCGGCAAGCGGCTCACCTTCCACGAGCGCGCGGAGCCGAGCCTGCGCACGCTCCTGTCTGGCCACCCGGTCCAGCTCGCCGGCGCCGATGAGACCACCCTCACCCTGGCCGACCTGCTGATCACGGAGGGGCTGTGCGAACCGCTGACGGAGACGTCATCCTCGGGCTACACCGGTCTGGTCACCCCCGTGACGTACTCGAAGCAGCCGCAGACCTCGGCATAACACGCCTCGACACCGCCTCCAACTACCTGCGCCACCGCTCCCACGAGACCTTGAACGCCGTGGCTGGTGACCTCCTGTCGAAGTTCACGGTCTCCACCAAGGTCGCGTACTTCCCCGACGGACACTCCCTCGCCCCGGCCCGGCTGCGCGCCGCGGTTGAGCGGGCCGCGAAGGACCTCGGGCGGGAACCGGACACGGTGCTCCTCCACAACCCCGAGCACTCCCGCCCCGCCGCCGGACTCCTGTCCCAGGCGTGCGCGGCCCTGGCAGACGCTGCCCAGACGGGACTGTGCGGCGGGTGGGGAGTTTCGAGCTGGGACCCGCGCCCGCTTGTCGGCTTCGACGTGCCCCAACCGGATGTGCTCATGGTGAGGGCCGGGCTGCTCGTCGGCCTCGATGTCCTCGAAGCCGCCGAGGCCCTCGCCGCGCGGTGGCGGCCGTCGCAGGTCTGGGGCATGAGCCCCTTCAACGGCAGCACGACCGAGGCAGTCTGGGAGCGCTTCGACCCTCGGATCTTCCTCCGGGACGGACCGTCGGTCACCAAGGTCCAGGCAGCGTTCCGCTCCGCCTACCACCTGCCCCAGGTCAACGCCGTAGCGGTCGGCACCGACGATGCCGGCCACCTTCGGGAGCTGGTCGATGCCCTCGCCCACGAAGTCGACCACCACGTGGTCACCGAGTACCGCCAGCTCCTTCAGGGGCGCCGTCAGAGCGACTGAAGGTCCTCCACCACGCGCTGCGCCGTCTCCCGGGCGGCCCCCAGCCGGGGGTCGTCCGGGTCGGCGTGGGGGCCGAGGATCTTCGCGGCAACGTACAGGGTCATTAGCCGGCCGTCCCGGCTCTCCAGGTCGGCGCGTCGCTCGCGGAGGACGCGGTCGGCAAGTGCCGGCACGGCGAGGGATGCGCCCCACAGGCTAGCCGCGTCGAGGCCACGGGGGGCCATGCCCCAGTCCTCCCAGTCGAACATGCAGAACGCGGGTGCGGTGATGTTCGCCCAGTTGAAGTCGGCGTGGGCTGGACGCCACTCCCCCAGTGTGGTGTCGACGTCCGGGAAGACCGCGCGGATCGTGGCGGTGACGAGCTCCTGCGTGATGGTCTCGGTGTCTGGCGACGCGATCCGGTTGGTGGGCTGCGCGGCAAGCGCGTCCAGCGAAATGTTCATGTCGGCCCACCACCTGTCCGGCAAGCGCGGGTCCCTTGTGATCACGGCGCTGCCCGCCGGTACACCGGGCAACAGCTCCGTCTCGTCCGCCCTCCACATCACGGGCTCCAGTTCGTCCCGCCACGCCACCCCGGCGAACCAGCGAGGCTTCGCGATCCCGGAGAGGGCCTCTGCGGAAGCTGTCCCGTCGGCGCCCTGGACACCGACCCGGTCCAGGCCCCGCCGTTCAACCCGCACCCATGTCTCACGGCCCGTACGAGCGCCGACCGACCGGCGCTTGCGCACCACGCTCTCGCGGTTCAGTTTCGTGCCCACCGACCGTTCGACCCGTTCCAGCACGGCTTCCACCGGCTCCTTGCGCAGATCCACCGAACGCAGCGTCATGCGCTCGAAGTTACCAAGCCAGCGATCGGGATGTGCCTGAAGTCGACCGCTCTGGGAGAGCTCCTGAATACGGTGGTGGAGGTCCTCTCCATGTGGACCGTCCACCATGCCGGGTGCCGGGTGCCGAGTGCCGGCGAACAACGGTAACGGCTCCAGGTCCCACGTTCGCAGCGTCGCCCAGCCCGCTTTAGGGAGCCCGAACCTGGCCGATGAGGCGAAGGAGAGTACGAGCCGAGCCGAGGTCAGACACGACTTGGTCTGCCCCTGCTGCTCGCAGCTGCTCTTCGGTGGTGGTGCCCGAGGCGACTCCGATGACCCTGGCACCGCCTTCCAGACCGGTGCGTACGTCTTCCAGCGAGTCGCCCACGATCACCGTGTTGTCGCGATCGAACCGGCCTCCGTGCTTCGCGGCTGCCCGGTCTTGGGCGATGCGTACGAGAGCCGGCCGGTGGGGATCGTCGGACGCGTAGCCGCCGATGTCGGTGTCGAGGTAGCCGATGAGGCCCAGCGCGGACAGTTTGGTCTCGGCGCTGCCTCGCAGGTTTCCCGTGACGACGGTCGGGATCAGGTGCTCCGCCTGCTGAACCGCGGCCAGCGCGTCCACGGCTCCGGGCATGATGACCCCCTCGGTGGCCAGCAGCTCCCGGTGGCCGGCCAGGCGGTCGGGGAGCTCGGCGACGATGCGGTTCGCCAGCGCCTCCACGCTCTTCTCAGGAACATGGTTGACGCGCAGGAGCTCGCGGACTGCCAGGGGCATGGTGACTCCGGTGCCGCGGGCCGGCAGGGCGGTCGGGGGTCGACCGACGACGCTGGTAAAGGTCTCCCGGTACACACGCCGGTCGATGTCACCGGTGTAGACGAGGGTGCGGTCGATGTCCCACAAGACCAAGATCATGCGGCACGCTCGTTCATGACGGCCTGACCATGTTCCAGAAGCTCTCGGACGGGAGCCACCGAGGAGTAGCGGCGGGCTTCGGCGAGCATCGCATCCAGGTTGTCGTCCAAACGTGCGGAACGGACTCCGGTGACGAGAGCGAGGACTTCGTGTCCGGTCGCGGATCCGGCGTCGACGTCGCCGGCGCGCATCTGGGCGGTGGCGGCGCGGGACAGGAACTGCGCGCGGGTGCGGATCTCATCCGGGCTGAATGCGTCGCGGGCGTCAGCGAATGCCTGGGCGGCCTGGTCGGGGCGGCCCAGATCGAGCAAGCAGCTGGCTGTCTGGCCCATGATCTCGCCGGGGTTGATCCAGTAAAGCCAGTGGGGGTCGTCCTCGCCGCGTCCCTGGGCGCACAGGGCCTGGGCCTCCTCCAGGGCGATGCGGGCCTGGCGTTCCTCGCGCAGACGGGCATGCCCGCGGGCCTGGCGGGTGAGGAGCATGGCGTGCAGGGCGGGCGCGTCCTGGTCGGCGATGACCTGGCGGGCGGTGCGCGCGGCGGTGATCGCGTCGCGGGGGTCGCCGACGGAATAGCCGTGGATGGCGATGAAGGACAGAGCCCCGGCACGCAGCCTGCTGTCGCCGCTGGCATGGGCAGCGCGCAGGGCTCCGAGGAGAAGGTTGCGGGCGACGTCGTGGGCGCCGCTGTCGAAGTGGTACCAGCCGGTCTGGATCGCGGTGTCCGCGGCCACCGCCGCGAGGCGCCGGCCAGTCGCCTCGGTGAAGTCCCCTTCCTTCAGAAGCCGGAGGAGGACCTTGAGGTGTGCCGTGGCGGCTCGGGCGAGGTTGCCGCTGCCGTGGTTGGCATCGGCCTGACGCAGAGCGTCGGTGGTCGACTGCAGGCTCGTGAGGAGCTGGTCGGAGACGCTGATTCCGTTCCGAGCGGTGGAGGCCACGGCCTCAGGAGGGGCGATGGCTGCTTGCAGGATGTACTGCGTGAGGCCGGCCCCACCCAGGGCGATCACACTGCGGCGGTTCAATCCGGTCATGGCTCCTCCGACGGCTGCGTCCAGTGACGTCACCATACGAGCCGTCGTCCACGGCAGGGCCGGGTCGATGGCAGCGCTGAGCCGCTGCGATTCAGCCTGCGCGAAGGGGGTCAGGAGGAGCGGGCGCAGGTCGGCAGGAAGCCCAAGTCCGGTCAGAAGGTCGATGATCGCCTCTCGGCCGTTGACCTGTTTGAGACCGCGCTCCACATCCGAGATGTAGCCCTGGGTCAACCCGGTCAGCTCGCGTACTGCTTTCTGGGAGAGCCCGGATCGGCGACGGACAAGGCGTACGACAGTCCCGAAATCCCAGGCAGCAAGGGCCTTGTGTACTTGCTCGTCGCGCCAGGCCCGGTCCGGGATCGTCGGTGCCTCATCAGTCCGGGCGCAGGCAGCGCACCGCGTATCCGGGTTGTACCGGCTAATCGGCAGCCCGCACCGCACACACATCCGCCCAGGCGCCTCTGACATGGCCACCTCAGCTCCCCTGGTCGTGATCCAGCTCGCCCCAGCCGTGAGAACAGGCTAGGCGGAGATCGATATCGCCGCAGCGATATCGCTGCGGCGGTGCCCTGCCAGCCGGTGCGAATCCAAACTCATGGCACTGAACCCGTTACTCCCCGTTGAGCTTTGTTGCTTCCGGGCCGTTTTGATCCGCTGCTCCAGAAAGGGGATGCCTCATGAAACGAGGACACAGGGCCGTGTCCGTATCACGTGGCAGGCGTCTTCGGCTACGCGGCGATCTCGGCGCAACGCACGCGCCATTGGGGTGCAACGGCCGGTGTGGGCGAAACAGCTTGCCCTTGCCATATCGCGTCGCAGGCGCGACCGGCCGAGAGGGGGCCCTGAAGACGGATCTCGCTTCACGGCCGCTCGCGAGCGTCCCGCCAGTAGTTCTGCAGCATGTCGGTCGGCCACTCCGGCTGGCGGACGGGGCCGCGGGGCAGCATCTCCCGGAAGACGGGCGCCAGGTCGATCACCGGCGTGTCGTCATCGGCGTCCAGGTCCGTGACGTGAAGGTCCCGGCCCTCGACTCGCAGCAGTCGGGGGTACGAGACCCCGAGGCGGGCCGGGCGGCGGTGGTTCCGGTGCACGAGGCCGCCGGTGGCGGGCCACTGGGGGTTTCCCCGCGGGCTTCGTGGTTCGAGCTCGATGTCGCCGTCCGTTCCCAGGTGGAAGTGGAAGAGCACCTCGATGTGGCTGAACTCGTCGATCCCTTCGAGGGCGCTCTCAGGGACTTCCGGGACGAGACGGATGATCGATTCGACGCCGGCCTTGTAGTCGTCGAGGCGACCGGTCTGGCCTCCGACAACGGTGGCGATCACCGGAACCTGAATGTAGTTGCTGACTTTGAACACGTACTGCCTCTCCTGACATGGCCGCCGTCCGAGGACGGAGGTTCCTTGATCCGGGCGTCTGTACGCTATCGGTCAGCGGGCGGCGAGCACTGCGCGCGCTTGGGCGTCGAGTTCTGCTGCCGGGCTGCCGCCTCGGTTTCGGAACGGGCTCAGCGCTCGGCGCATCTGTACGACGGTCTCCCGAGCGCGGCCAGACTGCACCCCGGTCATGGCGTCGAGCGCCTGCTGCCATGTGGCGCAGGCCGCGTCGAGCTGCCCTTGCCGGACCTGTACGTCGCCGAGGTATCCCAGGGTCACGGAGTGGGTGCGCTTGAACTGCGCCCGGCGGGTGCGGACGCTGCGTTTGAACTCCCGCTCGGCGCCCTTCAGATCGCCGAGGTCCCTCAGCGTGGCACCGGTTTCGTGGGCAAGGCTGGCCTCAGCGAAGAACCAGACACGCTCCGGTTCCTCGCCTTCGTCGGTGGCGCGTCCGAGGTCCTTCTCGGCTTGGAGGAGCGCGGCTGCGGCCTGTGGCTTGTGTCCGGCGGCAGCGAGCGCCCGGGCATGCACGACGCCCAAGAGGGCCTTCTCCCGCCAGCACGCCTCCCGGTAGCGGCGGCCGGAGAGGGATCCCTCCGCCAGGCGGATGGCCTCGGTCGGCTGCTTCAGGTCGACCGCCTGGTGGGCCATGGCACGCAGCACGTGTCCGGCGAGGGGGGCGTCGCCGGCCTCCTCGGCGAGCTGGGTCGCCAAGGTCAGCCACCGGAGCGCGATCGGGTGCTCGCCCGCGTCGAAGGAGGTCCATCCCGCGAGGTAGGCGAGTTCGGCTGCCGCCGAGGTCATGGCCCGGCGCACATGGTCGGTGGGGAACCGGCCGGAGAGAAGCTCTACGACGTCGGTGCGCAGGTAGGCGACGAGTGCGGTACGCCCCACACCGTGGCCGCCGCGCTCTTGGTCCCGGCGGGAGAGGAACGTCGTCATCTCGCGGACGCTGGCGACGTCGTCGAGGGTGACGGTGCGTCGCGAGAGGGGCTTCCTGGCGCGGGCGCGTTCCGCGGCCTGGTGCCATTCGGCCTCGGAGGGGAGCACCATGCCCGTAACCGAGTAGGCCGTCTGCGCCAGCACCCGGCGCCGTTCTATGTCCATGTCCGTGCTCCCGAGGGTGGCCAGCGTGGTGAGGGCGTCGACGCTCCACCCGGGTGCCGGCGGCGCGGCTCGGTCTTTCTGCTCCAGCCCGATGTCGGCGAGCGTGATGACGCGGCCAAGGCCCCGGGTGAGCGTCTCCGCCAAGATATGCGGTGCCCGGCCCTCGGGGATCGCGCCTCCGATCCATCGGGCGATGCGCGACTGGTCGCATCGGAGCAGCTCTGTGGCGCTGTTCTCGGCGGCGACGGCTCGAAAGCGGGCAGCCAGTTGCCGCTGCGACAAGCCGAGTTCCTGGACGAGAGCGTCCAGTTTGGTGTTGCGCATCCGGCTCACGTGCGTGCGCCCCTGTCCCTGAAACGATCTTGCATCACGTGCATCACCTCGCTGGGGCCGCCGGGATACCCGCAGGCCCGCAGGCGCGGTTTCCTCGACGGGACGATATTCCTCCAACCCCCGTGCGACGTAAAGAAATCGGCCTTGTCACGCCTATGGGCGAGGACGGTGACCGGAATTGGCCCTTGCAGGGGCCGAGAAGGGGAGCTGATGAACGTGCACGACCCCGCGGCCGGCCTCCGTCCGCCCTGCACTGCGACGGTAGTGCACGCCCGGAGCCCGCAGGGGCACGACATTGTGGGCGGGCAGCCACGCACCCCGTCTCCCGCCGAGCCGACGTCGTATGACGGGCGCCCGTTCCAGGCCGTTTCGGTTTTCCCGGCGGAACTCTCCCTCGTTTCCGAGGCTCGCCGGGAGCTCCACCGGCTGATGTGCTGTGTCGGGCTTTCCTCGGTCGCGGACGACGTCGCGCTCGGGGCCCAGGAGCTGATGGCGAACGCGGTGGAACACGGCTGCGGCAGCCAGCCGGCAGGGGAGTTCACCGTGAAGGCTTCTCACCTGCGTGGGCGTGTCCGGGTCGAAGTGCACGACGCTTCGGACGAATGGCCGCGCCTTCGGCCGGAGAACGGGGACCACGAGGGGGGGCGCGGTCTGATCCTGGTCGACGCCGTGGCCGCGAACTGGGGAGTCCAGCCAGGAGCGCCGGGCCGAGGAAAGACGGTCTGGATGGAGCTGGACGTCCCGCCCGTGCTGGCGGAGGGGTTGTGATGCTGGCCGCGAGCAGCGACGTGAGCACGATGGCCTGGGCGTTGACAGCCCTCCGCCAGTCCGTTGCGGACGACCCGCCGGACGACGACGAGGTCCTGCTCGCCGCCATCGACGTTGTCATGGACCCCTGTCACGCACCGGCACCCCCTGCGACCCCAACCGCGGCCGACGCCTTTCTGGACCGCCTCCCGTACCGACCGCGCCGTCGCAGGGAGGTCGCCTTGAAGGCCGGCGCGCTCTCCGAGGAGGACGTGGCCTGGATCAGCTTCCAGCTCAGGCGGGCGACCGAGCCGACCATCAACCGAGCGATGGTCCGGGTCCGGCCTGTTCCGACCCGGCTGATCGCGCAGGCGCGTGCGCTCCACCAGGGGGTGCCCGAGGGCGATGACACGGTCGGTTACCTGCGCCGTTACGCCCAGGTGTTGCTGGATCTCCTGGACCTCGTGAGGGGTGACGCCCCATGACGCCCCCTCTCCCCGTGCTCGCCGACCCCACCCGTTCCCTCCTCTCGTCCCGTTGCCGGAGCATCATGACCGCCGACTTCGAAGCCGCCCCCGACCCGCAGAACGCCGAGCCCGTCGGCGACCCGACGCTCATCCGGCTCCGGTCGGATCTGGCGGCGCTGAGGCGGCTGGGGAAGCAGTACGACGGGAAGTCCGGTGACACAGAGGGCGTGCTGCGGCTGGTGACGCCCTGGCTGCCGGTCGCCGAGGGGCGCCTGCAGGCCGCGGAGGGCTCGTCCGCCGACCAGGCCCGCTGGCGGAGCCTCATCGACGAGGTACGCGCCAGTTCCGAAGCGGACTTCGTGACGGCGAGCTCGGCGGCGCGGTCGCTGCTGCGGGAGCTGGTGGAAGCGTTCTTGCCGGGGCCGAGCGTGAGCGAGATCGCGGACCGCGTGCGCAGGGGAATTGCCGACGGCGCCCTTCCGCCTGGAACCCTGCTGTCGCGTATGCGCATCCTGGCGGACGCAGGTCTCACTTCGGCCTCCGGAACCCGTGTGGATCTCGCTCTCCAGGACCTCGCGGCCGACGGCCTGGTCGTGGTCCGTTACTCGAACCAGGTCCTGGTGGCGGGCCCCAGGAGTACGTACGACCAGGTCACCGTCGCGGCCGACTTGCTGCGCGTACTGGTGTCCACCGGTGTCTATCCTCTGATGTCGTCCCTGCCCGTCCAGCAGGATCTGTCCCGGCTCCTTGCTGCCGATAGGTCGATCGTCAGCCGGGCTCTGCACCGGCTGCACGAGGAGGGGTACCTCTCCGTCCAGCACAGCAGGCGAGCGGTGGTCCGCCCGGTGCCGCCGGCCCCGGTGAGCGGGCCGCCCACGTTGGAGGACTTGGTCGGACGGCTGCGCAGTGCGGCGCCGTCCGGTACGAGTCTCGACCGCGCCGGCCTCCGAAAGAGCTGCC
This sequence comes from Streptomyces sp. NPDC004435, assembly GCF_042873895.1. Lineage (NCBI taxonomy): Bacteria > Bacillati > Actinomycetota > Actinomycetes > Kitasatosporales > Streptomycetaceae > Streptomyces > Streptomyces sp. NPDC004435. Next base: position 398,000 of record NZ_JBIAMB010000007.1, read on the forward strand.
GCCGGGCCAAGGGCTGGTGGCACCGCCGCTCAGCCCCCGACGCCGAATCGCTCCGAGAGGTGCGCCAGAGCCTGGTCGCCTCCGCCGCAGACCTCCTTCCGCTCGCCGCCCGCCGGCACCCGGACGACCCGGACGCACACGCCGTCCTCGGGTACACCGTCACCGCCGCGCTGCACGACTGGCCGACGGAGCGGGAGATCGAGGTCTGGCGTCTGGCGTGCGTCGCCACCGCCGTCCTGGATGTCCTCGACCTCGCGGGGGATGCCGCGTGAGCGCCTACCGCCTGCCCCAGACCCGGAGCGTGACGAGTACCGCCCCGATGCACCCCTACCTCGCGCGCGAACTGGTCGCCCGGGCTGAGAGGGCTGACGAGCACTGGGCCCGGCTGGCCCGGATGCAGCCGGCCGACCAGCAGATCGGCGCGGCTCGCCACATCGACCACGCCAACGCGGGGTTCCTGGCGCGGGCCGTCGCGGACTACGGGTGGCCGGGCGTGCCGCTCGTCGGCGAGGAAGGTGCGAGGGCCGCGTGGCGTCTCGCCCTTCGCGCCGATACCCGGGCCGACGTCCAGCAGCTCGCCTCCCGGCTGATGTACGACGCCGTGGACCGGGGTACCGCTTCCCTTCGGCAGTGGGCTCACCTCTACGACCGGTGTCTCGTGAACGCCAACCTGCCGCAGCTCTACGGGACTCAGCACCGCCTCGGCCCCGACGGGCCCCAGCGGCAGGCGGTGTCCGAACCGGCCAGCGACCTCGACGCGCGCCGGGCCGCCGTGGGACTCCCGCCCGCCGGCCTCGCGCTGCGCAGGCTGCGCGACCGCCTGGCAGCAGATCCGTGCTTCGGCGACACGGCACCCGCTGCCCTCGTGGGCGCGGCATGACCGCCGCTGCCGCCCCGGACGCGGCCGAGAGCCTCCGGAAGAAGGCGCGGACGCTCGCGGACGAGGTCCTGGCGTGGGCGCCGGACGGTGAGGACCGGCCGTCGCTGGACCAGGCCGTCACCGCGGTGCACCAGCTCAACGCGTACGGGCAGCGTCTGCGCGACGTGGTTCAGGCCGGTGTGCGGCCGGACTCTCCCGACCGCACGCTGGCCGTCCTCGGCGAGGCGCACAGGCGGCTCGGCCAGCCGCTGACGTCCGCGGTGCCGCCGTTCGTCCTCACGACCGACACCGCCGTCCGCCGGGCGCAGAACCTCGCGCGCCTCGTGGCCGGGCTGCTGTCCGCCCTGGACGCCGGCCCTTCCACTCCGCCCGATCTGGGCGGAAACACCACCAACACCCCTTGAGGGAAAGGATTTTCCGATGAAGTTCGGTACCACGGCGGTACTGCTCGCGGGCGCGGCTGTGGCCGGCGTCGGCGTGGCCCGCCTGCGCCAGGAGGCGACGCACCAGCGGGAGCGGGTCGACATCGCCCTCGCCCGCAACCAGCTCGACTGGCTGGAGAAGGTCTCCACGGACCCCGCCGTGGCGGCGACGTGGGCGCCCGCCGGCATGAAGCCCGAGGAGTACATGGGGCTGATGTCCGCCAACCACCTGATCTGCACCCTCAGCCTGCGCGACCGGCTCGGCCGCGTGAGCAAGCACCAGCTCCGCCTCTACGCCTCGATGATCATGCGCAACGAGACGGCCCGGCGGTACTGGGACCGGTTCGGGGACCTGCGGATCCAGGAGGCCCTGGGAGACCCGCGGGCCGAGCGGCTGAACGACGCCCTGGAGAAGGCCGCGGACGAAGCCGTACGGGCGGCCGAGCGCGAGACCCAGCCCGCCGCCGCCTGACGCGGAGGGGAAATGCCGCGCCGTCCTGACGGCGCGGACCTGAACCGGGGCCTTCCTCGCCCGAGGGAGGCGGCGCACCCGTCCGCGCCCCGGCCGCACCTCCATGGGGGAGCTCGCGGCCGGCCCTTCCCCCTCACCGGTACCGGGAGCCCGGGGCCGGCACGGCATCCCACACCCCAAAAGCACCCCTTTTCTACCGACATGACCGTCAGCGGAAGCGGGGGCGGTGTTCTGGCCGCCCGCTTCGTGCGGCAGGCGCCGACAGACACGGAGGAGAGCGATGACCTTGTGGGGAGCCCTGTTCGTCGCCGGGTTCTGCGGCGCGGTCCTCTTCCTCGTGGAGATCGCCCCCCGCCTGCCGGGCCGGCGCCGCGCCGACGCGGGAACAGCGCCACCACCGACCGACCAGCACGCCCACGACGACCAGAAGGGAGCGCCTTGACCATGAGGTCCTCTTCGACGATGCACAGAAGCACCCGCACGGCGCTCTCCGCAGCGGATCCCCGTATGCCCACGCCCGGCCGGGCAAGATCCGGTACGCAACAGCTCCCCCGCGTCCGCGGAAAGGGAGCGGGGCCCGACCAGCCGATGCTCCTCACCCTGCGCGAGGAGCTGCGCTCGGGCGTCTGGCGGCCCGGGACGGTGCGTACCCAGACCGGCCTACGGACCCGCTTCGGCGAGACCCACCTCATGACCACGGCCGTGACCCGTGTCCTGCGCGACGAGGGCCTGGTCGCGCTCGACGGGCTTCCCGGTGTGCGGGCCCTCGGGCCGGAAGGCCGGCCGGCCCACCGCACCAGCACCGCGACCGACGAGGTCGTGCAGGCGATCCGGAAGCGGCTCACCGACCACACCTACCAGCCCGGCGAGCAAATGCCGCCCCAGCAGTCCCTCGCCATCGAGCTCGACACGTCACGGACGACGATCCAGCTCGCCTTTCTCCAGCTCACGCTGGAGGGGCTGCTGCGCCGCCACCAGGCGGCCGAGAGGCCCGGGACGTACGTCCTCGACCCGTCCCGGGAGGCCCGGGAGGCTCTTCTCCTGGCCGATCTGCAGGTGGCGATGCGCCGGGGCGGGTGGACGCGGGCGGAGTACCCCGACGTCGTCGAGCGCGCGCTGCACGTTCTCGTCGGCTCCGCCGCACGAGCGGGGGCTGAGCCGTGACCGACACCTTCACCGTGATCGCCGCCCTGCTGCCGCTCGGCCTGACGGGAGCGAGCGCCCGGCACAGACAGAAGAAGCCGGCACCTGCCTTCCCGAGCAGGCGGAACGGATCTCCGTCCTGCGCCGGCTTCCCCGCCGACCGCGCCGCCGCCCCGCTCTCGACCTCGGAGTGACCGTGTTCCTTCTCCCTCTCCGCCGACCGGCGGACCCGGCCGTCGTACGGACGGCGACCAAGCTGAAAGAAGACCTCGCCGCGCTGCGGCGGGTGACCACCCGCCGCGCCTGGCCAGCGGCGGCCGTCGCGGAGGCGCACCACCACATCTATGCCTCGACGCAGCCGTGGCTCAGCCTGGCCCGGACCCGGCGCGACACGACGGACTCGGCGGCCGACCGGGCCCGGTGGGACGTGTGGATCGCGGCGCTCACCCCACCCGAGCAGTCGGTCCGGGGCACCTACGCCCAGGCATGCGTCCTCGTCGGCCAGGGCCGGGAGATGCTGCGGGCGCTGCGCGAGACGCTCACCCCCTGCCCCTCGGTCGGGTCGGTCGCCAAGGAGATCGAACGGCTCATCCGGGCAGGGGCGCTGAAGCCCGCAGCCCGGGTTCCCCGCAGATCGCTGGCCAGGCGCCTTCGGGTGCCGGCCGTGTACATCGACCTGGCGCTCGCGGACCTGGCCGCGAGGAAGCTGGTGGAGATCCGCGCCAGCGGGAGCGCCGTCGTCCTGGACGCCGCCGCCCGCGTGAGCGCTCCCGGTCTCCAGCAGCACCCCGCTATAGACGAGACCTCGGTGGGAGCGGCATGACCACCCTCGTCCCCTCGCTCGTCACGGCTTCTCTGCCTCCCCTGGACCGGCAGGTTCTGGAGCTCATCGCCGAAGGCCACAGGGACCCGGAGGTGGCGGCCCGGCTCGGCCTGGGAACCGTCACGCGCGTGCGGTCCCGGCTCGACCAGATCGCCCGCCACTTCGGTCTGGAGGCCGCAGTCCGGCCGCAGCTCGTCCACCACGGCTACGCCTGCGGCGCTGTGCCACCGCCCCCTCTGCTCCACCCGCTCCTCCTGGACGCGGACGCGTTCGACCTGGTTCGTACGCTCGCCGCCGGCAAGACCCTCACCGCCTACGCACGCCAGCGGGGAACGGCCTCCCATCAGGCCGCTTACCTGTTGGAGAAGACCTCCGCCAGGCTTGGGGCCACGACGCGGCCCTCGCTGATCCGGCACGCCTGGCAGCGGCAGATCCTCGGCCCCCGCCCGTTCGCCGCCGACCTCGCCGCCCTGCACGCCAACCGCCCGCGTCCGCCGGAGACCGGGCGGTGGCTGATCGTGCCCCTGCTCAGCGGCTACCGCCTGGCGGCCCCGGCCACCAGGCACTCCCCCACCCGGCACCTCGACATCGCCGACCGCGAGGAAGCGCTCGTCGCCGCCCGCTTCCTCGCCGACCGCGAGGGCTACGCACCCCTGTGGATCACGCAGCCCACACAGCCCGGCCGGCCGTACCGCGTGAGCTGGGGCCGGCGGACCGCGGCGGCCCAGCCGCGCCACGGCTTCGCCGCCGAACCGCTCCAGGGCCCCGATCACCGCCGGTCCGCCTGACCCCCAGCCCGCATCCGGTCTCGCTCGCCTCTGTCCCCTTCCTCTCGTTCAAGGACTGCCTCATGTGCCAGCACCAACCCGCCTGTCCATCCGCTGTATCCTCCGACCGGGAGGCGGCCAAGCCGGTCGCGAGCCACCCCGAGCAGGGCTGGACCCTGCTGTGCAACGGCGTCCTGCTCTTCGAGGACACCGGCGAGCTGCTGCCCGACGGCCGGATCATCGCCCCGCACCGCCCCACGACGGCGGTGGCCGCGTGACCGCCCTCCCCTACATCCCCCGCCAGCACACCGCCGGCCCCACACTCGCCGCCGGCCCGCGGATCGAGGACCACGGGCTGCTGAGCGACCAGCAGGGCAGCGCCCTGGTCCGCCGCGACGGCACCGTCGTCTGGCTGTGCATGCCGCGCTTCGACTCCCCCGCCGTCTTCGCAAGCCTCCTGGGCACCGAGGAACACGGCTTCTGGCAGATCGCGCCCGCCTGCCTACTGGACGCCACCGCCGTCCCTGGCTCGAGCCGCCGCTACGTGGGCAACTCCCTTGCCCTTGAGACCACGTGGGTCTGCGACACCGGCACGGCCACCCTCCGCGACTTCATGGTGCCCGGCGGCGGGTCCCCGCGCCTGGTGCGGATCGTGACCGGCGTGACCGGCAAGGTGACCATGCGGTCGCTGCTGCGGGCCCGCCCGGACTACGGACGCACCGTGCCCCGAATCGCCACCTTCGACCGGCGGCACGCGATCGACCTCCCCCAGGGCGAAGACGCCCGGCTGTGGCTCGACGCCGACGCCCACGTACGCGTCGAAGGCGCCGATCTCGTCTCGGACTTCACCGTCACCGACGGCGAGACGGTCTCCTTCGGGCTCTCCTGGCGGGAGGGCGTGGACAGCCCGCCGCCCGTCCCCGTCGACGACGCCCTGCTGCAGTTCACCCTCGATTTCTGGGAGGAGTGGGCGGCCCGCTGCACCTACACCGGCCCGGACCGCGAGGCGGTCGTCCGCTCCCTGCTCACCCTGGCGGGGCTCATCTACGCCCCGACGGGCGCGATCGTGGCCGCCCCGACCACCTCGCTGCCCGAGGAGATCGGCGGCACCCGCAACTTCGACTACCGCTACGGCTGGCTGCGCGACACCGCCATCGCCGCCGGCTCCTTTCGCCGGTTCGGCTACCTGCGCGAGACGTTCGCCTGGGCGATGTGGGCGGCGCAGGCCGTCAGCAGCGCCGGCCGCCTGCAGATCATGTTCGGCGTCGGCGGCGAGACGGAACTGCCCGAGCGGGAGCTGGACTGGCTGCCGGGGTACGAGGGATCGAAGCCCGTCCGTATCGGCAACGCCGCCGCGGGCCAGCTCCAGGTCGACGTCTACGGCGAACTCGCCATGGAGTTCCACGAGCTCGCCCTGGCGGACGCCAGCTGGTCCCGGCGTCTCGGCTCGCTCGTCGTCACGCTCGCCACCGAGCTGGAGCAGGTCTGGGACCAGCCGGACTCGGGCATCTGGGAGATGCGCGGGCCCGAACGGCACTTCACCCACTCCAAGATGATGGCCTGGGCGACGTTCGACCGTGCCGTCCGCACCATCGAGGCCGGTCACGCCGACGGCCCGCTGGACCGGTTCCGGGGCCTGCGCGAGAAGATCCACGCCGAGGTGTGCGAGCACGGCTACGACTCCGACCGCAACGCCTTCACCCAGTCGTACGGGTCGCGGGAGCTGGACGCCTCGCTCCTGCACGGCCTGCTCGCCGGTTTCCTGCCCGCCGACGACAAGCGTTTCATCGGCACCGTCGAGGCGATCCAGCGCGAGCTGGGCACCGACGACGGGTTCCTGCTGCGCTACCGGACCCACGGCGGCGAGGTCGGGCCCGACGGATTCGCCGGTGAGGAGGGCCGGTTCCTGATCTGCACGGGGTGGCTGGCCGAGGCCCTCGCCCGGATCGGCCGACCCGACGACGCCCGCACCACCCTGGCCAGCCTGCTCGCCGTCCGCAATGGGCTCGGGCTGCTCGCCGAGGAGTACGACCCGGCCGCCGGCCGCCAGCTCGGCAACTTCCCGCAGGCGTTCAGCCACATCGCCCACCTCGACGCGACCGCCGAAATAACGGCCCTCGAAGCCTGCAGCGTCGCCGAGCTGTGGGATCCCGAATCCCGTGTCCAGTTCCGCGACGTGATGTCCACGGAATGTCCAAAGGGACACGGTAATGGGATCTGACCGACAAGGACAGCA